>JBPCIO010000042.1:0-28016 GCA_051006215.1 Chloroflexota bacterium | reverse complement strand
CGATTTGGGCGTATCTGACATGGGTTGGAGTGGGAGAGTCGGAGCTGACGTGGTTCCTCGAGCATCGGTGTCCACCGGACGTGGTCGGGATCAACTACTACGTCACCAGCGAACGAGTCCTAGACGAGCACAAACACGCCTATCCCCGTGACCGATGGGGAGGCAATGGTCGCGACTCGTACGCCGACATGGAGGCGCCGCGTGTGCGTGTGGAGGGGTCGGGTGGTTGGCGGGTGCTGCTTCGAGAAGCATGGGAACGGTATCATCTGCCAGTCGCGGCCACGGAGGTCCACCTGGGTGGCCCGGCCGATGAGCAACTGCGGTGGTTATCCGAAGCCTGGAACGCTGGTCTCGAGCTGCGCCAGCAGGGAGTCAACGTGCGGGCAGTTACAGCTTGGTCTCTGTTTGGGGCGTATGACTGGAACCAGCTGGTGACGTCCAGCCAGGGTTTCTACGAGCCGGGTGTGTTCGACGTACGTGCGCCCCGGCCACGACCAACGGCGTTGGCGGGGGTGGTGCGCCAGCTGGCGCGCGGCGAATCACCCACCCATCCGGTCCTGGATGGCCCGGGCTGGTGGCGCAGGCCGGACCGATTCACCGTCCCGCCAATTTCGACGGAGGCGGGTGTTACGGCGCAAGATGAGGTCCAGCCAGCCCGTTCTGATACCGGTGGCATGCGTCCAGTGTTGATCACAGGTGCAACTGGCACGTTGGGGCAAGCCTTCGCCCGCATCTGTCAGCAGCGGGGGCTCGCATATCGCCTCTGCTCCCGAGCAGACATGGACATCGCACACGCGGCCTCGGTAGCCAGAACGCTCGATGCGGTAAAGCCATGGGCGGTCATCAATACCGCTGGCTACGTGCGCGTGGACGATGCCGAACGGGATGTCGAGCGTTGCCTGCGCGAGAACACGAGTGGGCCCGCCGTACTGTCGGCCGCCTGCGCACTGCGTGGAGTGCGATTGGTGACGTTCTCTTCAGATTTGGTGTTCGACGGCAGCAAGGGCGCTGCATATGTCGAGCGGGACCCGGTCGCACCGCTCAACGTGTACGGGCGTAGCAAGGCCGAAGCCGAGCGGCTAGTGCTCGGCAGCGATCCAACCGCTCTGATCATTCGTACCAGCGCGTTTTTCGGACCCTGGGACACCCACAATTTCGTGTATCACGCTCTGCGCGCGCTCGGGCTGGGCGAGGAGTTCTGGGCTGCCAGCGACGCCGTGGTGTCGCCAACGTACGTACCGGATCTGGTGCATGCTTCTTTGGACCTGCTGGTGGCCGGCGAGCAGGGCGTGTGGCACCTTACCAATGCCGAGGGGGTGACCTGGGCGGCTTTGGCGCAGCGTGCCGCAGAGCTTGCGGGCATTTCGATTGCCAGCCTGCGAACCAGGCCCATTGCCGAGCTCGGTCTGGCAGCGGCACGGCCACTCGCGAGCGCTCTACAGAGTGAGCGTGGCTGGATTATGCCTCCGCTCGAGGACGCCCTGGCACGCTACCTGGTTGCACCGGGCTCACCAGCGCAGGATCTGGTGTGCGCTGAGGACCGCAGCTTGCTTCGCTTGTAGTCGGCCGCCTCGTCAGCCCTCGGCGGGCGAAGTGCGTGTCTGGCCGCGAGCCATCCGCTCGTCCAGGGCCAGCGCGCCTGCTCCGGCAAGCGCCAGCATGGCGCTTCCAGCCAAAATCATGAGGTCAATTCTGGCAGCATCCCACCCTTGCCCATGCCCCAGCTTCACGTACAGCGACGTCACCAGGAACTCGCCGATAAACCACAGGCTTACCCAACGAATACCGAACCCCAGCAGAAGCAGCACGCCGCCGACGACCTCGCCGCTGGCGATGATCGGGCCAACAACCTGGGGTACGGGGACCCCAAGTTGCGTCACAAACCCGACGAATCCGCCAATCCCATTGGCCCACTTCTGCGTACCCGCGACCACCAGGATGACGCCCATCATGAGGCGCACCACGGTGATACCCCAGCGCGCATCAGCAATCCCCGTTCTCCGCATCGTGAATTCCTCCATCGGCAAAAGGCTGTCGACAATACGGATAATGGGGTTGGTGCGGATGTGTTTCCCCCGGCGCGGGCACACCCGAACGGCGGCTATTCGAGCACTCCCAGGAGCATACATGTCACGCGTGTTCATCACCGGCTCAGCCGATGGTCTTGGCCAGATGGCCGCACAACTGCTCGTCGACCGAGGCCACCGCGTGGTCCTCCATGCCCGAAACGCGCGCCGTGGCCAGGACGCACTGGCGGCTGTCCCACGAGCCGAAACTGTTGTCATCGGCGACCTGTCGAGCATTGTGGAGACGACGGACGTCGCACGCCAGGTAAATGAGCTTGGCGCTTTCGATGCGGTTGTGCATAACGCCGGCATCGGCTACCGAGAACCACGGCGGATCGCGACGGCAGATGGCCTACCGAATGTTTTCGCGGTCAACACCCTGGCGGCGTACCTACTTACGGCGCTCATCACCCCACCCAGACGGCTGGTCTACCTGAGCTCCAACAGCCACTACCGAGGCGATCCCAGCCTCATCGACCTGGAGTGGAGTGCCCGACCCTGGGATGGCGTCCAGGCCTACGCGGATTCAAAACTGCACGACGCCCTGCTCGCCTGCGCAGTCGCCCGTCTCCGAGCCGATACCTTCTCGAACTCGGTCGAACCGGGCTGGGTTCCGACAAAAATGGGTGGGCCGGACGCGCCCGACGACATGAGTCAGGCGGCCATTACCCAGGCCTGGCTGGCAGCCGGCGACGACCAGGCCGTACAGGTCACTGGTCGCTACTTCTACCATCAGCAGCTGCGTCAGCCCCATCCCGCCGTAGCCAAGCCCGAAGTCCAAGACGCGTTTCTCGCCGAATGCGCGCGCATCAGTGGCGTCGCGCTCGCCTAGCAATTGAGGCGTGATGGCGCGCTAGCGTCCATTCGATCGACTCGCGCAAGTGCGCGAGCAGGGGCAGCCATTCCGCGACTTGCGGATCGGCCGCGGCCTCGGCCATGAACGCCTCGAGCACCACCGGCACGGCCTCGGGGTCGGCCACCACAAACGGCCGCGCAACCCCGACATTTGGGCATCGACCTCGGCGACGCGGGCGGAACCATCCTCGGCGCGATCGGCGCCGCCTACGCGGATTCGGCGCGACGCCACTTCCGCCCAATCGCGTCCGAGCCGGCGCTGAACAAGCTCCCGGAGTAGTCACGGCCCACGTGGGCACCTGGTTCGGTGGGGTTGCCTCGAGCGGTCTGCTGGCGGACAGCTGGTGTCAAGCTGGCACGTGGTTTTGCTGGTTGCGAGCCCAGAACCGATGTTGCCCGATCGCCTCGGCAAGTTTTGCTGCCGCACCCTGGGCGTCAGTAGCGCCGCTTACTGCGATCAGACCCGGGATAGCGCTCAGTTGGCTGTTTGGATCGGGACCCGGCGGCAGCACTCTTCCGATATCGGATCCTGTTAGAAGCCCGACCCCTTCTGCCATCGCACCAATCGGTTTGAAATGCGCGAATGCTTCGTTGACAAAGTGGACCGCGCTGCCCAGCGTTTTGAGCGCATCCACACTCCGGCTGCCACCAGGCACAAACACCGCGTCGTACATGACTGACGCCGTGGTCAGAAACGTCTTGTCAACGGGTACCTCCTGACCGTCCGCGCCCTGGACGCTGCCGAGCGCCGGCGCCACCACGTCGACCTGAAGGTCGAGTCCCTGTAGGGCAGCTTTGGCCTGTTGCAGCCCAGCTGCATCCACGCCGTCCGCCGCCAGGATTGCCACCTTCCGTCCCTTGATTGCGCCCTTGGCGGCATTGTCCATGCTGATCGCCGGCGACTTGTCGACGCTGCGTCGACCTGTCGGAGGCGGCACCGCGTCCTGGGCGACCGCCGCTACGTCCTTGGATGGACCCGCGATGCCAATGCCGGCTGCCACCTGCATCGCCAGATCGTGGTCGACATGCTCCAGAATGTCCACCATTCGCTGCCGAACGGCTTTGGTCTCGACTTTGCCGAGTTCGAAATGAGCCGCCTGGACCAGGTGCTGCCGCTCAGGCTCAGACAAGCTGTTCCAGAACAGCGTTGCCTGGCTGAAGTAGTCCTTGAAACTATCACTGCGGCTGCGAGTCTTCGGACCCTCAACTTTTTCAGGGTACGACACGTAGCCGCCGGCCGACGGGGGTGCCACCGCAGGCGAGCCGTTGCCGAGAGAATTTGGGTAAAAGTTGGTGCGCCCCTGGTGAATGCTCTGGCGCATGTAGCCATCTTGTTGGTTGTTGTGCACCGGCGCCACGGGACGATTGATCGGGACCTGCGCGAAATTCACGCTATTGAACCGATTGATCTGGGTGTCAAAATAGGAAAACAGCCTGCCCTGCAGCAGCGGGTCGTCGCTGAAGTCGATCCCGGGCACGACATGCCCGGGATGGAACGCAACCTGCTCGGTTTCCGCAAAGAAGTTGTCTGGGTTGCGGTTGAGGGTCAGCCGCCCTATCCGCTGGACAGGTACCAGCTCCTCTGGCCAGACCTTGGTCGCATCCAGCACGTCGAATGCAAAGGCCATCTCGTCTTGTTCGTCGACGATCTGGACACCCAACTCCCATTCTGGAAAGTTGCCCTGGTCGATTGCCTCCCACAGATCGCGCCGTAGCCAGTCCGGGTCCTTGCCGGCCAGTTTTTGGGCCTCGTCCCAGACCAGTGAGTACACCCCCTGCAGCGATTTCCAGTGGAACTTGACGAAGCGTGCAGTACCCTGGTCGTTCACCAGGCGGAACGTATTCACTCCGAAGCCATCCATCATTCTGAAGCTTCGCGGAATGGCCCGGTCGGACAGGACCCACAGATTCATATGCGTGGACTCGGGTACCAGCGACGCAAAGTCCCAGAAGTTGTCGTGCGCTGTCGAAGCTTGTGGGATCTCGTTGTGCGGCTCGGGTTTGAAAGCGTGGACCAGGTCCGGAAACTTGATCGCGTCCTGAATGAAGAACACGGGAATGTTGTTGCCAACCAGGTCGAACACCCCTTCGTCGGTGAAAACTTGGTGGCGAACCCGCGTGCGTCGCGCGCAGTATCGGCCGAGCCCCGGAATCCATTGACGGTCGAGAAGCGGACGAACACCGGCGTCTGCCTGGCAGGATCGTTGAGGAATCCGGCCGAGGAGTAGTGGGCCATGGACTGATAGACCTGGAAGACGCCATGCGCCCCGGCCCCGCGGGCATGCACGACCCGTTCTGGAATCCGCTCGTGATCGAACTGGGTGAGCTTTTCTCGGAAATGAAAGTCCTCAAGCAGGGTGGGGCCGCGCTGTCCCGCCTTGAGCGAATCGTCAGTATGCGAGATGCGCAGGCCCTGATTCGTCGTGAGATGCTGGCCGTCAGGGTTCTCGCGATACGGGTCAAGCTTCTTGTCCCCTTCCGTTTCTGGGACCTTCGGTGACTGGGCTGGCGGGAGTTGGGCTGCTTCTGCGGCAGCGGCGGCCTCGAGCGGCGCTGCCGCGGCTAAATCGACTGGGTGCGCCTCGGCTGGAGTGTTTCCCAGCATGCGCGCCGCCACCGTGCCACTGGCCAGGGCCGCCGCGCCCTTGAGCACATCGCGCCGTAGCGGGAGCCGGGATCCTGGAGCGGGGTCCAGCTCCGAACCTGGGGGTGGCTTGGCCGGTGCAGGTTGTTGAGCGTTTGCGGATTGTCCTGACTGTGGTTGTGGGGGTTGCACACCGCCATTATTGAGGTGCCGTTGGTGTTGCACAATCGGCAGTCCTATATACATGCGGTTCTGTTGTGCTGGCTGAGCGATCCTCGATCTGCAAAGATGGGCTCGCGCTGCGACCGCCTTCGACGGGCATAGCGGCAGTGAGCCGCATGCGTTCAGCTAGGCTTCCGGTCGCCAGTAGATGCTCTGCTCGCGCTGGAGCATTCCGGCGCCCACCATCTCGCGGCGCAACGTGGCAGAGTCAGGGTGGTGCCGCTTCAGGAGTTGGTTCACTTCCACTTCGCGATAGCGCCTACCCACCGTGAAGCGGGTGACGAGCCACTGAAGGACAACCTCGCGCTTCTTGCGGCTGGCGGGGATCTCCTTGAGACGCTCGCCTTCGAAGAAGTCGCGCAGAACCTTGCGCTGCCAGGCTTCGGCTTCGACATCGTCAGCCCAACTTGCCATCCGGTCCAAGGAGAACACCTGCCGGCTGAGCTCTTGCAGGACATCCATGTCCAATCGATACACATGTAGGTTGCCGTCGGCGCGCATCGTAACCAAGCCCAGTTCGCGCAGGCGAGCCAAATGATGCGAGACGGTGGGGCCGCGCAGACCAAGCTGTGCGGCCAGGTCATCCACGCTGCGCTCGCCGGCAGCGAGGATGCCGACGATACGCAGTCGGCTCTCGTCGGCCAGGGTCTTGAAAAACCGCAATTCGGGTTCGATGGTCGCGTGTGTCACCTGAGGCGCCTCCTGCCGTAGAGTATCATCTACATAGATATGCGCCAACATTATTGCTCAGGCACGTGTACCACAACAGCGCCTCGGCGTAGCTACCCTCCGGTCGCGCACCAGGAGCGCCCGCCCCAGCCCGCGTCGCCAGTCGGGACGGACGCTCACCTCGAACACCTTCGCCGCTGGCGTGATGCCGAACGCCTGGCCGTCCACCATCACGCTCGCCCCACCTGGCGTGCTGGTGATCTCGAGCGACGCCGCCTGGGGCGAGGAGACATCAGGTGCGGGAAGTTGTCGAGATAGTCGCGGAAAAGCATCACCGTGCGAATGTGAGGCGGGAGCTGTGAGGACATCTCACGAAAAGCTTCCTCAGAGTCGGTGACTAGAAAAACGACCCACGGATCAACCCGGCACAGCACCTTCCTCGCGACCTCCTGCCCCTCCCAGCCGCCTTCTGACATGTCGCCTGGGGGCTGGCCCAGCAGGAGCGCCCTGCTCGGCCGCCCGCGGCGGGGCTACAGCGAGCGGAGAAAGTCGATCAGGCCCAGGTTGACCTCAGCTGCGCGCTCCTGCTGGGTCCAGTGGCCGCAACCCTCCAGGAGCACGCTTTGGCGCAGGTTGGGCACAAACCGTTTGAGATCGGAGATAAGCTCTTTCCCGCCCGGGAAGTGGTACACCACATCGCGGTCGCCCACCATATACATGGCCGGCACTCCGACCGTTGCTCCCTGCCAGGCTGGGGTGAGCTCCCAGTTACGATCGATGTTGCGGTACCAGTTCAACCCGCCGGCAAAACCGGTCCGCTCGAACTCGCCGACGAAGAAGTCAACGTCCGTCTCCTGTATCCAGTCTGGTAGACGGTCCGGAACCGCGGTGTCGCCAAGAAAGCCCTGGCCTGGCTTGACCACCATGTCTGGGACGCTGGGGTTTGCTCCCGACGCTCCGTACAGGATCGTCCTCAGCGTACGCCGCACGTCATGCTCCAGGTCTGCCTCGGCGACACCCGGCTCCTGGAAGTAGATCTGGTAAAAGCCCTGGCCAAGCACATCCCTCAGGACAGACAGGGGCGCCTGTCGGCCGCGCGGCCTGAATGGCACGCTGAGTCCCACCACGCCCCGCAGGCGATCGGGACGGAATAACGCGGTGTGCCAGGCGACCGGTGCACCCCAATCGTGCCCGACGACCACGGCGTGCTCCTCGCCAAATGCATCGAGCAGCCCAATGACGTCACCGACCAGATGGAACATCGAGTAGGCCTCGATAACACCCGGCCGATCGGTCTGCCCATAGCCGCGCTGATCCGGAGCGACGACGTGGAACCCGGCCTCAGCCAGAGCGCTCAGCTGGTGACGCCAGGAATACCACGATTCGGGAAAGCCATGCAGGAGCACGACCAGCGGGCCAACGCCAGCTTCGACGGCGTGCATGCGAATGCCGTTGGTATCGAAGAATCGATGCTGCAAGTCGGGCACCCGCGCATGCTACCCCGAGGCCGCGGCGCGGTGAGCCCGTGCGTATTTGCGGGCACCATTCACCGCCGGTGTAAAAACGAGTGCGGGAACTATTACCGGCGGAGGCACTGGATGGACAGGCTCGGGGACCTGGGTAGCGGCGCGAACACGTCTGATGCACTGGCACAGCCGATTGGTTTCGCGGTCGCCGACTGGACGCCGCGCCCGCGACCCGCGCGCACGCCAATGCAAGGCCGGCGTTGCCGCGTGGAGCCGCTCGACGTCGAGCGCCACGCAGCCGATCTGCACGCGGCCAATGGGCTGGATGTCAGCGGGCGGATGTGGACATACCTGAGCATGGGCCCGTTTGCGGACCTGGATGCCTATCGCGGATGGCTGACTCACTTGCCCGCAAGCGAAGATCCGCTGTTCTTTGCCATCGTCGACTCGGCGAGCGAGCGGGCGGTCGGTCTCGCGTCGTACCTGCGGATGGATCCGGCCAACGGCGTCATAGAGGTTGGCAACCTCCAGTTCTCGCCGCTGTTGCAGCGCACCCCGCTAGCTACCGAAGCGATGTTTCTGATGATGCAGCGCGTCTTCGACGAGCTTGGCTACCGGCGCTACGAGTGGAAAACGGACAGCCTGAACGCGTCGTCCCGCGCGGCCGCGGCGCGGTTTGGGTTCACCTTCGAAGGCATCTATCGGCAGGCGGTCATCTACAAGGCGCGCAATCGCGACACAGCCTGGTTCTCGATGCTCGATCGCGAATGGCCGCGTATCCGGCCGGCATTCGAACGCTGGCTGGATCCCGCAAACTTCGACGCGCACGGTCGCCAGCACGTCAGGCTGTCCGAGTTGACGGCCACAACGGCAGCGCTTTTACCAGGCCTCCCAGTGGACGATTGACTCGAGCTCCAGCCGGTGTGCGGGACGGAAGGTGTCACCCGTGTAGTAGGCAACTGGCAGGAGCGCTGCCTGGGTGTACCTGTCGTAGGGGACCCCCAGGTGCTCTGCCACCTCGCGCTCGTATGGCAGGTGCAGGGTGGTGTAGGCGGTCCCTAGCCCGCGTAAACGCGCCGCCAGCATGAAACTCCAGGTGGCCGGGACGATGGATCCGTAGAAGCTTGCCACGACGGCATTCGGCTGGCCCTCGACGCGGCCCTCCAGGCAAGGAATTACCATCGCCGGAACCTCAACCATCTTCTCGGCAAGATACTGAGCCGATCGGACAACCCGCGGGAGCTGCTCCTGGCGTGGATCGTCATCGGCATAGCTGGCGCGCGCCGTTGCGTTGTACGCCGACCACCCCGCACGGTAGCGCTCTCCGATAAAGCGCTTCTTGTCGGGGTCGGTAATCACCAGCCACTGCCAGTGTTGTCGGTTGCTACCGGTGGGCGCCTGGACCGCGACCTGGATACATTCGGTGATCAGGTCGCGTGGCACCGGCCGCTCGAGGTCAAGCCTGCGTCGCACGGACCGCGTGCTGGTAAGGAGCTCGTCTGGGGTCATGCCTCTGGACGGTAGCGCAGTCGGTCAGGCGGCGCCAGGCTAGCGCGTCATTCCTGGCTGACGCCCGGCCAGTTGTCGACAATCCTGCTATCGTGGGGGCATGACAGAGACCAGCTCCATCGCCAATCTTTTCCGGCTGGACGGGCGGGTGGCCCTGGTGACTGGTGCAGGCGGCGCGTTCGGCCGAGCCATCGCTAGCGGCTTTACCGAGGCCGGCGCGCGCGTCTTCATGACCGATCTCAATGCCGAACGGCTAGAGGAAACCGCGACACTCGTTCGCGCCGCGGGTGGCACCTGTGCAACAGCGATAGGCGATACCGGCTCGACCGCCGACGTGGACGCCGTCTTCGCTAAGCTCGACAAGACATTCGGTCGTATCGACGTGCTGATCAACAATGCTGGCGGCAACCCGATGCAAGGCCGGCCTGAGGCGTTCCCGCTGGAGATCTGGGAAGCCGTGCTGCGGACAAACCTGACCGGTTACTTCCTGTTCGCTCGCTCGGCCGGCAAGCGCATGATCGCCCAGGGTCGCGGCGGCAGCGTCGTCAATGTGAGCTCGATCGCCGGGGCTTCGTCTCTTGGTCGAGGCAATCTGGCGTACGGGGCGAGTAAGAGCGGCGTCAACCAGCTCACTCGCGAGCTCGCGGTCGAATGGGCCCACCATGGCATCCGCGTGAACGCTATTCAGCCGTGCCAGTTCCTCAATGAGGGTTGGCGAACCTCCATAGCCGACCCCAGCAAGTCAGCGCTCGTGCAGCGCGTGCTGTCTGGGATCCCGATTGGCCGAATGGGCGAGCCGCGCGAGATCGTCGGGCCGGTCCTGTTCCTGGCGTCGGACGCTGCCTCGATGGTCACTGGCGTGCTGCTGCCCGTGGACGGTGGCAACCTGGCGTTGAACCCGACCGGCTCGCTGCCGGTACCTGACTGAGCTAGCACGAAAAGGAGGACGCATGGTGGCCTACTCGAAATGGACATGGAACGACGCATTGCGCGGCGTCATACCCCCGATGATCTCGCCCCTGACAGAGTCGGGCTCGGTGGACGTGGCGGCCGTGGGTCGGGTGGCCGACTACATCTTGGACGGTGGCTGCTCGGGTTTGTTTGTCCTGGGCGGCACCGGCGAAGGAGCCTGGCTCAGCACCTCGCAGCGCGAAGCCATGGTCAGCTCGACCGTGCACGCTGCGGCGGGCAGAGCACCGGTGCTGGTCGGACTGATGCTACCTGGGACGGCACCCGTCCGCGACGCTGCGCACCAGGCGGCCGATGCTGGCGCAGACGCACTCGTGGTCGGCTCGCCGTACTACTTCGGAGTCGACGCCGCGGCTCAGCAGCGCCATGTGGAGGCCGTCCTGAGCGCCACCCCACTCCCGATTCTGCTTTACAACATCCCTCAGTGCACGCACACTCCGCTGGCGCGGGAAGCCGTGCAGGCGCTCGCAGCCGAACCTCGCATCCTTGGCGTGAAAGACTCGTGGGGTGATCTGCCGTACTTTCAGTCGTTGCTGACCATCAAGCACACGCAGCCGTCATTCCGTGTCCTGCAGGGGCACGAACACGCAGCCATGGCCAGCTTGCTGCTTGGCGCAGACGGCCTCATTCCAGGCCTGGGCAACGTCGCTCCGCGGGTCATGGTCGATCTCGTAAAAGCCGCTCGCGAAAGAGACCTGTCCACCTGTCAGCGCCTGCACGGCGAAATCTCCGCGCTCACCGGAATGTATACACATGCGGGGATACCCGGCTTGTACGCTGCGTGCGCGCTGCTGGGCCTCGTCCAGAACGTGCCCGCCGAACCGTGGGCGCCGGTGGGCGACACGGACATGCAAGCTATTCAGGCGATCCTCCGCAAGCACGATCTGGGGTCAGTAGCGGCGGCGGCAGCCTAGCCTTTGACCGCGCCGGCGGTGAGCCCGCTCACGATATACCGCTGCATGACCAGATAGAACAGAACTGGCGGCGCCGAGAACAGCATCGACGCCGCCAGAATCCGCTCGACCGGCGTCTCCATCATCGAGCGCAGTGATGCCAGGCCGACCGCGGCCGGGCGTACCGCGTCAGTCGTCAACATAGTCGAGGTGAAGAGGAACTCGTTCCACGCGTAAAAGAAAGCGACCACGCCCACGGCGACCAACCCGGGCAAGGACAGTGGCACGACGATGCGCCACAGAACACTCATGGCATCGCAGCCGTCCACCAGGGCGGCTTCGCGAATTTCGCGCGGTACCGCATCGAAGACCCCTTTCAGGATCCAGACGGCGATAGGTAGCACAAACGCCGCGTTTACCAGCGAGACGGCCGGGAGATTCTCAAGCATCCGAAGCTGCCGAAGGATGATGAAGATCGGGATGATGATCAGTGCCTCAGGCAGCATCTGGGTAAAGAACAGCAGGATGCCAAATGCCGTGCGGCCCCTCCACCGCAGACACGACAAGGTGTAGGCACCAATGACGCCCAGCGTCAGACACAGCACGGTGCTCAGCAGCGAGATGATGGTCGAGTTGGTAACCCAGGTGACGACGGGATAATCGCGAAATAGCTGCTGGAATGGTGTCAGGTTGATGACCTGGGGCACAAAGGGTGGCGGGAAATGCATGCTGAAGCGCGCCGGCTGAATCGCGCTCACGATCATCCAGTACACCGGGAATATCACGACCACGCACACCAGCACCACCAGGGCGTAAAAGAGTGCGCGCCACGCGACCCGGCCGGGGTTGATCGGTGGACGGCGCGCGGTCAAGGTTCGTGTTGCCATCAGTAACCCAGCTCGGCTTCATCCTGCTTCTGGGCAGCCATGAAGA
The DNA here is from genome assembly GCA_051006215.1 of Chloroflexota bacterium. GTDB lineage: Bacteria > Chloroflexota > UBA6077 > UBA6077 > CF-72 > CF-72. The sequence goes on along the minus strand of JBPCIO010000042.1, from coordinate 15,850 downwards.
CCAGCACGATCGACATCGCCATCACGAAACCGGCCACACCCAGCGTGGCGCTGTACGAAAAGTCGTAGAACCGGAAAGCCGTATTGTAAATCCGCACCACCAGCGTCTCGGTCGCACCGGCTGGACCGCCACCCGTCAGCAAGAAGATGATCGCGAACTGCTTGAACGAGAAGATCGCCGCCAGCACCACCAGCAGCAGCAGCGTTGGCGCAATACCAGGAATGATGATGTGGCGGAACAGCTGTAGGGCATTGGCGCCGTCCACGCGTGCAGCCTCGTAGCGTTCGGACGGGACGCCTTGCAGCGCAGCCAGAATGACCAGGCTATAGAAGGGAAACGCCTTCCAGGCGCTGATGAGCACAATCGACAACATGGCCAGATTGGGATCGAGCAGCCAGCGCTGGTTCTGGTGAATCCAGGGCAGCAGGCGGGCGAAGACATTCATGACCCCAAACTGTGGATTCAAAATCCACACAAAGACGAGCACGGTCGGTACATCCGGGAAGGACCACGGCAGGGTCAACAGGCCGCGGGCAAACGCGCGTCCGACGAACGGTCGATTGAACAGGAGCGCGGACCCGAGTCCGGCCCCAATCGCCAGCCCGATGACCAGCAGCATGTACATCAGGGTGTGCACGACGACAACCCAAAAGGCCGGGTCCGTCAACATGCGCTGGTAGTTGGCAAGCCCGACAAACGTTACGGGTCGCCCAACATCGGTGCGAGTAAAGCTCGAGGCGAAGCCCTGGGCGATCGGGTACAGGATGAAGACAGCTTCGTACGCGAGGATAGGCAAGGCGAGCAGATAGGGCAGCCAGTTCCGCCGCCCGCGCCGCCCTGCCCGGGACGACATGCCCACGGGCGCGAGCACCGCTGCTGGTTCGGCCGTGCCCACGCCCGGTGACTGAATCATGCGTTAGAGGTCAGTCGCTTTCACGCTGACAGTCGCTGCGCGAGACTCTCGAGCTCCACCTGGGCTGCGCCCATTGCGTCTTCGACCGGGACATTGTTGACCAGGGAGTCCTGGAAATGTGTGATGACACTCTGCCCGAACTCCTGATTGTTGTAGATGAAGTCGCCGAGCAGGACCGTGGGTGACAGCGCATTGACAGCCCGATACCCAGATACCCAGGGCAGAGTGGCCACATAATCAGCGCTCATCCCCTCCGGATAGGCTGGAATCACGTCCAGGGCGCGCTGCAACAACTCGCGGTAGTTGTCCTGTCGGTACAGGAAGCCCAGGAACTGTTTGGCGGCCTCCTTATTGGGCGATTGAGCATTCACCGTCAGCGGGTGGATTCGCACCAGCGACTTGCGTGACGGCCAGGGTGGCGGCACACTCCGCAGGTTCTGGTACACATCCGGATTATTCGTCTTGTACACGTTCACCACTGCCGACTCAGCCAGCTGCGAGGCGATCTGGCCATCCGAGAAGGCCTTGACAGCCGTCGCTCCGTCCATGCCTTGGGGCATGCCGATGTCATACATCGTCTTGAAGAGCTTCAGGCCTTTGATGATTGGATCGGACGTGACCATGGGCGTCTTGCCGACCGCCCACGTTCCGTCGTAGGGCAGCGCCCACTCCTGCAGTCGGAACCAGAATGCCTCGGCTTCCGATAGCAAATGCGGGGAGTAAATGCCGTACTGTTCGGCGTCGCGATTGGTGAGTCGTCCAACCTGGTCTACCCAGTCGTCGATCGACTGGGCTGGCTCCTGGATGCCGGCCGCGGAATAGAGCGTAGAGTTGTACAGATTGCCGAACGCCACGCTGACCATGTCCAGGCCATACAGATGACCGTTGGCATCACGAATGAAGTCATGCGCTGAGCTGAGGTTTGTCACCCCGGCCGCGGTGACGGCACTCTCGATTGGCTCCAGTTGGCCAGCTTTGAGGAGCCGCAGCACGAGATCGGGCGTCGTCTGAATCATGTCGCCGTCGATCTTGCCGGACTGCAACTGCACGACGACGCGATTGGTGTAATCGTCGAAGTTCCAGCCCGCCTCCTCGATGCGAATGTCGCTCTGGGATTGATGGAACCGATCGATCACGAAGCGCCAGGCATCGCGTCGGCCAGGCTCCCACCAGAACCAGCTCAGCAACTTGAGGTTGACCTTGCCACCGGTGGGTGGCGGAACAGGTTGGGCGAAACTGATGGCAGGCAGGGCGCTCCCCAGGGCGACTGCCCCCGAAACAGCGGCGGCGCTCTTCAGTAACCCTCGCCGGCTTAGGCGCTGGGATGCGACCTCGGACATGCACGTCTCCTTTGGCGCGCAACTCTCGCGCGCAGCGCGATCAGGCTAGCCAGTGGCTCTACGATTGTCAACACTCGCTGGCCTTGTATCGGTAGGCGTGAGCGCGTATGCTCGGCCACACCTCAAGTTGTCGACAGTGCAGGTACCTGAGCTCAGCGCCACCCAGGCCCGGACCGAACTTGCGCGGAACGCTTCACTTGCCCACTCGATCCGCTCGCGCCTGCGGGCTGCCATCCTACGCGGCGACTTCGCACCCGGCGAGCGCCTCCGCGAGGTGGAGATCGCCGCGCGCTACGATGTCAGCCGCGGGCCCGTGCGCGAAGCGCTGCTGCAGCTGGACCAGGAAGGACTGGTTCTGCTGCGCCGCAATCGCGGAGCGGTGGTCGCTCGCCTGTCGCGGGAGGACCTGCAAGAGGTCTACAGTCTCCGCCTGGCGCTCGAACGCCTGGCCGTCGCGCGGGCCGTGCAGCATGGCACCGATGCCGACTTTTCCAAGCTGGATGCAGTCCTGCACGAATTCCGCGGCGCAGGTTCCGGACAACCGCTCACGGAACAAGAAGCCGCCGACCAGGATGTGCGGTTCCACGATGCGGTGTACCAGGCGGCCCACCACGATCGGCTGTACGCCGCCTGGACGGCCATCCGCTCCCAGGTGTATGTGCTGCTGCTCGGCCGCAATGTCGCTGGTCCCGACTTCCGCGAGGATACCTACCTGGGACACCTGGAGCTGGCGTACATGATCCGCGCGCGAGACGAGCACCGCGTGGTCGCGGCTATCGAGCAGCACCTCGAGGCGAGTTATGCGCGCGTGCTCGCCAGCTACCCAGACAGGGCGCCTGAGCTGCGTCTACTCCGCTAGCAGCTCCCGGACCGCCTGCGCAATACTGGTTGGAGTGGGCACCATCGCTGCCTCGAGGGGTGGGCTGTAGGGTACCGGAGCGTACAAACTGTTCAAGCGGCGGACGGGCGCATCGAGGTCATCGAAGCCCCGGTCGGCGACCTGGGCGGCGATCTCGGCGCCCACACCGCACGGGGCGTAGTCTTCGTCGACCACCAGCAGGCGTCCGGTCCTGGCCACCGAGGCCAGAATTGTATCGATATCCAGCGGAGCGAGCGAGCGCGGGTCGATTACCTCGACCGATACTCCGGTCGATGCCAGGTCCTCCGCCGCCGCTAGAGCGTGGGTGACCATATTGGCGATGCCGACGACGGTCAGATCGCTTCCCTCACGCCGCACGCTAGCGCATCCGAACGGCAGCACTTCGTCCGCGTCCGCGTCAGGCACTGGTCCTCTGAGTCCAAGCAGCCCACGGTGCTCCATGAACACCACTGGATCGTCCGAACGAATAGCGGCCTTGAGCAAACCCTTTGCGTCCCGCGGGGTCGTTGGCGCCACCACCCGCAGGCCGGGTACATGCGCGAAGAGTGAGTAGTAGCTGCCGGAGTGGTGCGTGGCAGCCGACGAGCCGATGCCAACGCAGCCCCGCAGCACGATTGGCATCTTAAGGCGACCGTCACTCATGTACTGAATCTTGGCAGTTTGATTGATGATCTCGCCCAGCGCATCCAGGGCGAAATCAAAGAACATGTAGTCGACCACCGGCCGCGCGCCCATCATCGCGGCACCCGTGCACAGACCGGTGAAGCCGCGCTCGACGATCGGCGTGTCGCGCACCCGCTCGGCTCCGAAGCGCTCGAACAACCCCACCGTCGTGGCGAAGTTGCCGCCGCGGGCGCCGATGCCTTCGCCGACCACGAACACCATCGGGTCGCGTTCCATCTCTTCGGTCAACCCCTCGCGAGCGGCTTCGGTAAAGGTCAGCTCACGCATACACGTGGTCCAACACCGTTGACGCGTCCGGGTACGGACCGGCTTTGGCCCATTCGAGCGCCTCCTCTACCAGCGCCTGGACCTCACGTTGGATGCCATCCAGCGTTCCAGTCTCGGCCAGAGCCTCGCCCAGCAAGTGGTCGCGGAGCCGTTTGATCGGGTCCTGCGTGCGCCACTGCTCGACTTCCTCGCGCGTGCGGTAGCCCGCGTCGCGCATACCCTCGGAGTGCGCGCGCGTGCGATAGGTGGTACACGCCAGCAGCGTCGGTCCGCCGCCGGAGCGGGCGCGCCGCACCGCGCCATCGGCCGCAGCGTGGACCGCGAGCACATCATTGCCGTCCACGGCCAGGGTGGGCATCCCGTATCCGGGTCCGCGTGCGCTCACGTCACTGTTGCCGGCCACGCTCGCGAACGGGACCTCAGTGGCGTACATGTTGTTCTCACACACAAACACCGCGGGCAGCTTCCAGATTGCAGCCATGTTCAACCCCTCGTGGAACGCACCGTTGTTGCTAGCGCCATCCCCAAAAAACGCCACGCTGACCCGCTCTGACTTCGCCAGGCGGAACGCGTAGGCAACCCCGGCAGCCATCAGAATGCTTGGACCGACAATGCCGCTGGTACCGAGCATGCCCACCTCGGGCGCGAACACGTGCATGCTACCGCCGCGGCCGTGCGACACACCCGTCACGCGCCCCAGCAGCTCAGCCATGAGCTCGCGCGGCGGGACGCCCTTGGCCAGGGCGTGGCCATGACCTCGATGCGTACTGAATACCGCGTCTGCTTGACTCAGATGGGCGCACACTGCAACGGCAATGGCTTCCTCGCCAACGTAGGTGTGGCAAGCGCCGTGGACGAGTCCCTGCTGGTGAGCCCGGGCGAGCTGCTCCTCAGTCAGGCGAATGATGAGCATCTCCCGATACAGCTGGATCATCTGCGCGGCAGACGGACCCGCGCTCGGCGTTATCAGCGGAACAACCATAGAGTGGGGCGCTCCACGAAGTGTTTGACGCGCTGAAGGAACCGCGCCGCTGGGGCGCCGTCCACCAGGCGGTGGTCGAAGGTCAAACTCAGCGTAAACATGCGGCGCACCGCGACTTGCTCGGTGGCTTCGTCGACGACGACCGGCCGGGCGATGATCCGTCCCAAACCCAGAACGGCGCACTGAGGCAGGGTCACGATGGGTGTGAAGGCGTCGACGTCGAACATGCCGAGGTTGGTGACCGTGAATGTCGCGCCCTCGAGGTCTTCGGGCCGGCTTTTGCCTTCCCGCGCGGCGCCGATCAGCCGCGCAGACTCGCGCGAGATAGCCTCGACAGACACACTTGCAGCGTTGCGGACGACGGGTACGTATAAGCCGCGAGGTGTGTCGACCGCGATGCCGACGTTGACGTGTGCATGCTGGATGATCCCGGCCTCGGTCAACTCGGCGTTCAACGCAGGCTGTTCGGTCAAGGCGAGCGCCACGAGCCGGACCATGAAGTCGGTGTAGCCGGGAACGCGGACCCCAGAGGAGCCTTGCTCGGCATGCGCCTGCTCACGCAGTCGGACCAGGCTCGTCGCGTCCGCCTCCGTGGTCAACGTCACCGGGGCCACGCTCCGCGCACTGAGCGCCATGCGCTCCGCCGTGAGCCGCCGCACGCCCTGGAGAGGCGCCGCGGTCTCGGCAGACTGAGCGACAACGGCAGGCGCCCGTGCTGCCGGTACGCCCGGGCCGGTCTGGGTACCTGCGGCAGAGGCGCTCGGGGTACCTGCCGCAGGCGACGGGTCGGTCTGAGCCGCGGCGTGCTGGACGTCGCGCTCCAGAACGCGCCCGCCCCGACCGCTGCCCACGAGCATCCGCCAGTCCACACCCATGGACGCTGCGGCTCGCCGCGCGCGCGGGCTAGCCACGATCCGCCGATCCCCATCGGCCCGCACGCCGCTCTGGGTACCAGCGTAATCTGATCCCACCACACTCCCAGCGCGCTCGGCGGTGGCGCCGCCTCGCTCAGTATGCTCCGCGCCGTCCGCATCCCCACTCCGAGCTTCGTCACCCGCACTGGCTTCGCGTTTGCCAGTCAGATCGGCATGGCCGCCGGTGTCCGCGCCAGTCTCAGTATCGGCGACAGCGCCATCGGCAGCGCGAGCAGAATCGGCTGCTGCAGCAGCAGCCGTCGGCGAAGGTTCTGGCGCGAACTCCTCGCCGGGCGCTACGAGGTAGGCCAGGACCGTCCCGACCGGAACCTCCTGGCCTGGTTCTGGCGACTGCGGCGGAATGCGCAGGATGCCCGCATCGAGGGCTTCCAGCTCAGTCGTGGCCTTGTCGCCGGCGATCATGCAGATCGGCTCGCCCATCTCCACCTGGTCCCCGTCGCGCTTCAGCCACTCCGCGACGCTGCCAAGCTTCATGTCCCAGCCCAGCCTGGGCATGACCACCTCAGCCGGCATGTGCCCGCTCGAGCACGGCTCTATTCACGACGTCGCTGGGCACGCCACCCCGCAGCACCGTCACCACATGCTCGACCGCCATGCGCCGGCACTCAGCGCTGGACTCGACCGACGAGCTCGCCGAATGTGGAGTCAAGATCACGTTGTCGAGCTGTCGCAGCGGATCGTCAGCTGGCAATGGCTCGGTTTCGAACACGTCCAGCCCGGCGCCCCCCAGCTTATGCTCTGACAACGCTGCGCACAGGGCGGCCTGATCGACAATCGGCCCGCGGGCCGTGTTGATCAGAAATGCCGTCCCCTTCGTCAGCGCCAGCTCGCGCTGACCCAGCAAGTGGTGGGTAGAGGCGTTCAGTGGACAGTGCACGCTGATAAAATCGGCGCTGGCCAGAAGCTCGTCGAGTCCGACCATTTGGATTTCGTCCTCGGCCTGCCCACTCAGGTACGGATCGTAAGCCACGACCTCCAGCCCAAAGCCACGTGCTTTACGGGCCACCAGCCGTCCGATATTTCCCAGGCCGACAAGCCCCAACCGCTGGCCAGCGAGTCGTCGCGGCGGAGCGCTCGTACTGCGCGACCAGCCACCCGCCCGCACGCTGTCCACATCCTGCAGTAGGCCCCGATTCAGCATGAGCAGCAGTCCCATAGCATGGTTGCTGACCTCGTCGAGGCAGTACGTGGCGGTGTTGCACACCAGTATGCCGCGGTCAGTTGCGGCATCCAGGTCGATCATGTCGACGCCTATGCCGTAGCGCACAACCACCTTGCAGCGCGCCAGCTGGTCGATCACCGCGCGTGTGACCGGCAGCCACGACATCACCAGCGCATCGGCATCCGTGGCGTGCTCCAGCACGCTGGCGGGCTCTCGCGCGCCGACCCACACGGGCTGCACGGCCAGGCCACTGGCAGCAAACGCGGCTTCTTCGACGTCGTGGTCGGCACTCGGCGAATCGGCAATCACCACTTTGAAGGGGGGCACGCATCCTCCTTGCGATCAAACCGTGTGATTGTCAACAATTGCTCGACGCCGCGGACACTACCCAATCACTTTGGCAAGTGTCAAGGTATATGATTGGCGTCACAGGCGAAAGATTGTCAACCAAGTCCTTGCCAGGGGGAGCCGATGACTAACCAGCAGTTCCATGGCCCGCATTCGCTGTCGCGGCGCCGTTTCCTGATTATGACGGGTCTCGGGCTTGGCGCGGGCGGGCTGTTGACCGCGTGTCAGACCGCCGGCCCGGCCGCGCCAACTGCTGGCCCGGCCGGCAAGACCGCGGCGCCTGGCACGACCGGCGCCAGTCCGCTCAAGGGCACCAAGCTGACGATCATTGGCGGCAACTCGTACGTACCCGCCCAGGATGGCTTGCTTGACGACATGGTCAAACAGCTCAGCCAGGACACGGGCATGGACGCCAAGGTCGAACGCTTCGCCGACGCCCAGATGGATGCCAAAGTGGCAGCCGTCATCGAAAGTGGCGGCGCTGACGTAGCTGTCCTGCGCGATACCGACCCGCACCTGTATGCCAACAAGCTGCTGGACGTCACCGACATCGCCAACGAGCTGGATGCAAGCTGGGGCGGTTGGTACGACGTCGCCAAGCAAGCTGGCGTGGTCGACGGCAAGTGGAAGGCCCTGATGCTGGGTCAGGCGCCGGCGGCCTGGAACTGGCGGCCGGACTTCTTCACGGCTGCCGGCGTGACCAAGTTCCCTGACACCTTCGACGAGCTGCTCTCAGCTGCGCAGAAGATGCAGACCTTCGGTAAACCGATAGGCATGACACTCGGCCACGCGCCCGGCGATGGCAAGTCGACGAATTTCCCCGTGTTGTGGGCTTTCGGCGGCAAGGAATTCGAAGCCGACGGCAAGACCGTAGCCCTCAGCTCACCCGAGACCCTGGCAGCCATCAAGTGGTATACCGAGATGTACAAGTACATGGATCCGGCCGTGCTGGGCTGGCTGGACCCGGACAACAACCAGGCCTTTCTTACCGAGCAGTGTTCGGCGACCGTCAACGTCAACACCATCTATCTCGGCGCCCGCGACGCCGCCGAACAGAAGGGCGATGTCGACAAAAAGCGCATAGCCGATGCCATGGACCACGCGAACTGGCCGTCCGGGCCAGCAGGCCGCTTCGCCAACTACAACATCAACCTGTGGGCCGCCTTTGCCGACGCCCCGAACCCGGACGGCGCCCGAGCCTTCCTGCGCGCATTTTTCGACAAGAAGTTCCTGGTCCCCTGGACCAAAACCGGGCGCTCGTACTTCATTCCCAATTTCAAGGGCCTCGACGCTATTCCGGAGGCCTGGCCCGAGGATCCCAAACTCAAGATTTTCCGCGAGCTCAACAAGATCAACCGCCTCCCGGGCTACGCTGGGCCGCCCAGCGCGGCTGCCACGGACGCGGTGAACAAGTTTGTGCTGGTGGATATGTTCGCCAACGCTGCGACAGGCAAGATGAAGGCAGAGGAGGCCATGGCCTGGGGAACGGACCAGTACAAGCAGAGCGCCGCCAAGGTCTAGACGCTCGGCCGAAAGCATATGGCTTCAGCTGAATTGCAGCCGAACCGGGTTCAACTGGCCGGCTCAGGGAACCGGCACCCGTCTGGGATGTTCTAGGTGGCGGCGCCATCCCTTGGTCCGAACGCCGATACGGGCGACAGCTACGCCACGAGCGCGCCCGTCGGCGCAAATGGGACACACAATGCCGTTGCGCTTCAACCCGCCGCGGGCTGGGTGGCGACGGACGCCGAGCGCGGCGGCCCGCGAGAGTGGCTCGAGCGCGCTCTCGACCACGAGCAACTACTTGGCTACCTGCTCGTGGCGCCGGTCGTTCTGCTTCTGCTGACGCTCGTCGCCTGGCCGTTCGTGATCGCGGTGTCGATGGCGCTCACCGATCGAACCATCGGTAACCCTGGTCACTTCATTGGATTGACCAACATCCAGCGGCTGCTGAACGACGGGATTTATCTGCAGACGCTGCACAACACCCTGATCTACACGGCCGGCGCCACGGTGCTCAAGCTGGTGGCAGGCTTCGGGCTGGCGCTGCTCATCAACGAGCGTTTTCCCTTTCGTCAGGCAGTGCGCTCGGCCGTCTTGTTGCCGTGGATCGTTCCGGCCGCCCTTGGCACGCTGGCATGGCTGTGGATCTTCGCTCCAAGCTTCAGCGTCTTGAACTGGATCCTGATCCACATCGGCCTGATCAAGACCGGCATCCCGTGGTTGGTCGACGGCAATCTCGCGCTGTTCTCGGTCATCCTGGTCAACGCCTGGCGCGGTATCCCATTCTTCGGCATCACCCTGCTGGCCGGGCTGCAGGCCATCCCGCACGAGTTGTACGAAGCGACGTCGATCGACGGCGCTGGGAAGCTCGCCCGCTTCTGGTATGTCACCCTTCCGCTAATGCTCCCGATCCTGCTCATTACACTGGTGCTGTCCATCATCTGGACCTTCTCCGATTTCCAGACTGTGTACGCGCTGACCGGCGGCGGCCCGCTCAACAGCACCCACTTGCTGGCGACGCTCAGCTATCAGGTTGGCATCGCGTCCGGACGCCTGGGCGAGGGCGCCGCGATCTCGCTGACCATGCTGCCGGCACTCTTCGTTCTGGTTGGCGCTCAGATCTACTACCTGCGCAAGACCCACTCCGCATGATGTTTCGCCAGGCGCAGCAACCCGCCGGAGTGCCCGTGCGATCGACCCGCTCGTGGTCCGCTGCTTCAGCCCGGCGGGTCGATCGACTGCTCAGCCTGTACTTGCCGTTGGGACTGGTGCTGCTGTTCCTGTTGGCGCCGTTCTACTGGATGGTCATCACGTCGCTGAAGCCGGATTCAGAGCTGTACAGCGCCGCAGGCAACCCGATGCTGGTCCTGCACCCGTCGCTGGAACACTATCAGCAGCTTCTCCTGACGACCGAGTTCCCGACGTGGACTCGGAATACGATGGTCATCGCGATTCTGGCAACCGCCATCTCGTTGCTGTTGGGAGTGCCGGCCGGCTATTCGCTAGCCCGACTTCGCTTTCGGGGCGCCGGTTTCGTTGGACTGGCTATTTTTGCGACGTATCTGGTACCCACCTCGCTGCTGTTCATCCCCATGCTGCAGGTGGTCAAAACACTCCACCTGCAGGACAACTTCCTGTCGCTGATTCTCATTTATCCCACGTTTTTGACGCCGTTCTGTACATGGCTGATGGCCGGCTACTTCAAGACCATCCCGAGTGAGCTGGAGGAGTGCGCGCGAATCGACGGAGCCACCCGCTTTGTTGCGATGTGGCGAATTGCTTTTCCGCTGGCCACGCCGGGCATCCTGTCAGCTGGCATCTTCTCGTTCACGCTGAGCTGGAACGAATTCATTTACGCGCTCACGTTTGTGACCGCCAGCAGCTCCCGCACCATTCCCGTTGGCGTGCTCACCCAGCTCACGCGCGCCGACTTCTATTTCTGGGGGCCCCTGATGGCAGGCGCACTGCTCGGCTCGGTGCCGGTGGCCCTGATCTATTCGTTCTTCGTCGAGCAATACGCTGCCGGCCTGACCGCCGGTGCTGTCAAAGGCTGATGCCGGTGGCCACCGCCCGCGCCGTCGTCCTGGATAAGCCGCTTGGCACCTTCAGCGTGCAGGACTTTCCTGTCCCGGATCCCGCTCCGGGCACGGTGCTGCTGCGCATGGAGCTGTCAGGCTGCTGCGCAACGGATGCGCATACGTACCTTGGACAGTGGAAGAACGTCGTGTTTCCGGCCCTGCTCGGTCATGAGAACGTCGGCACCGTCGTCGCGACCGGCGCAGGCGGTCAGCGCGACTATCTGGGGCGCGAGCTGCGGCCGGGTGACCGCGTCTTTGCTCGTTGGGGGTGGTGCGGCCAGTGCTACGAGTGCCGCACGCTCCAGCAGCCGCGGCGGTGTCGGAATCGGGCGGCTGCCAGCGGTACCAGCCCGGCGCCTTTTTCTGGCGGCTTCGCCGAGTACCTGTACCTGGACCGACCCGAGACGACGTTCATGCTCAAAATGGATACTCCGCCGACGACGGCGGTGCTCTCAGAGCCGCTCGGGGTGGCAGTCACGGCTGTACGTCGAGCAGCCCCGAAACTGGGTGAGACCATCGTCGTCCAAGGCTGCGGCGCAATCGGTCTGCTGACGCTGGGTGTGGCCAAGCAGGCTGGCGCCGGCCGCGCGATCGTCGTAGGCGGTCCGCGCGAGCGACTGGAGGTGGCGCGAGCATTCGGGGCCGATGTGGTCATCGACATCGACGAAGTGCACGCTGAGGAGCGAACACGGGCGGTGCTGGCAGAGACACTGGCCGGAATTGGCGCAGACCTGGTCTTTGGTTGCGTGGGCCTCGCGCCAGCCTGGATCGAGGGCATCTCGTTCGTGCGTGACGGTGGTCGCTTCATGGAGCTGGGACTGGCCAGCGATACCGGCGACGTGACGTTCAATCCGTGTAACCAGCTGGTGGCCAAGAACATCAGCCTGATGGGCACGCTTGGCCTTGAGAACTACCAGGACGCGCTCGTCGCCGGCCGCATCCTCGAGGCCGGCCGCCTACCTTTCGAGCGCATGGTCTCGCACCAGTTGCCCCTCGACCGCGTCACAGACGCTATCGAAGCCCTGAACACCAACTACGAGGTCGACGGCCAAACCGCACTCAAAATCACGATCGCCCCCAACGGTCCGGTCACCTGAGTGCGACGAAGACTGTCGCCCGCCTCGCTCGCTCGCGACATCCTGGACGTGATTTCCCCACCGAAGCTCGCAGCGGCGGATTCGCCTCTACGCATCGACTTGATCGCTTCGCGTGTGTTTATTCTCAAGGCTGGAATGCCGTTGCGGTCGCCGGAATGAAGCTCCCGGCGAATTGCTTCTTCTCCACGCTGCCTTACTCGGATTGGTGTGATACGTGCCGATCCAGTGCTGCTCGCCCTCCGCATGGGACCGCTAAGATCGCGTCGGGGCTGGCTCCCGATCTCCCGTTCCTGGAATTCCGAGGGCCGCCGAACTGCGGGGGACGAATGGCTCGTGAGGTCTGAGTGATGGAGTACGTCGTCGTCGGTGCGGGTTCGCTGGGGCAGAGCTTCGCGGGGTTGCTGGCGCGGGCTGGGCAGCCAGTGACCCTGCTCGCCACACGGCGCAGCGAGGACCGGCTGCGGGCGAGTGGCGGGGTCCGGTTGCGCGGTGCGGTGGAGGCTGTGGTCAGGCTCGGCGCGAACGGTGTGCGACTCACGAGCGAAGCGTCGGACGTGCCGGATGGGGCAGCCGTCCTGTTTACCCCCAAGGGTTACGCTCTGGCGGCCGCAATCGAGAGTGTGCGATCAGCCGCTGACCACCGCGTCGCCTGGGCCTGCGGAGTCCAGAACGGCATGCTCAAGGACGACCTGCTGACAAGCGCCTTTGGCGCCGAGCGGGTTGTGGCTGCGGTCACCATTCTGGGCGCACAGCGCCAGGCGGACGACAGCGTCACTGTGACGAGTCTCGGCGCGACCTACCTCGGCGAGCTGAATGCGCCCCTGTCGCAGCGGGTGAAGCAAACCGCGACGACCTTCCAGGCGGCCGGCATTCCGACCCAGGCGGTTGAAAACATTCAGAGTGTGCTGTGGTCCAAGGCCTGTAATGCCACGGGGGTGTTTGGGATCACCGTACTCGCGCGAGCGGGAACCAACCAACTTTTTGGCAATCCGTCTTTCATGCGCGCGTATCTCACTCTGGTGCGCGAAACGGCCGCGGTTGCAGCCGCGTACGGAGTCCAGGTCGGCGACTTTGCGGGCTTCCCACCGATTCGCACATACGCCGAGCGCGACGAGCAAGCCACCATCGACCAGCTCAAGCCGCAATCGAGCCCAGGCCCTCAGACCTACGCTTCGATGACCCAGGATTTGCTGGCTGGCTCACCCCTCGAGGTGGACGCGGTGTTCGGCGACATCGTTGAGCGGGCCGAGCGCAAGGGTGTGCCCGTGCCATGCTTGCGTCTCGTCCGCGACGTGATCCGCGGATTAGATCCCGGCCAGCAGGCCGCTAACCTAGCAGTGAGGGAGCCGTAGACGATGCAGTTTGGTCTCCAGATAAATCCTTACTTCTCGGGTACGACCGGGAACCCGTGGGACAGTGTCGCTGCGGTCGCGCGAGTTGCGGACGAGAGCAGCCTCGACTCGCTGTGGCTGTACGACCACTTTCTGTACGAGGGCGGCTATGCCGGCCACCCGATTCCAGAACCCGTCATGGAGTGCTTTACAACGCTCGGCGCCATTGCCGCGATTACCCGACGTATCCGTCTGGGTCAACTTGTGCTGGGGGTTCCGTACCGCAATCCGGCGATGGCCATGAAGATGGCCACCAGCCTGGACCTGATCAGCCACGGCCGCTCGATCCTGGGGCTTGGGGCTGGCTGGCACAAACGCGAATACGAGGCTTACGGCTGGGGAACCTTCGAGGAAATTCCCGTGCGTATGCGGCGCTTCGAAGAAGCGATCCGAGCCATGCTCACCTTGTGGACAGACCGACCCGCCAATTTCGAGGGTTCGTTTTATCGACTCGACCACGTCGAGGACTTGCCGCCGCCTATCCAGAAGCCGCATCCCCCGATCTTGATTGGCGGCAGCGGCCCACAGGTGACGCTTCGCCTGGTGGCTCAGTATGCCCAATTCTGCAACGTCTCAGGTGAACCCGAAGCCGTCGCCAAACTGTTTGAAGCGCTGCACGCGCACTGCGACCGTCTAGGGCGCGTTTACGCTGAGGTCACGCGTTCGGTGTTCACCACCGTCCTGGTTGGACGTGATGACGCCGAGGTGGCGGCGAAGCGGGAGCGCCTGGGCAAGTTTCTGCCCCAACGCAGCATCGTCGGGACACCCGAACAAGTAATCGATGCCTTTGCCGCGTACGCTCGAGCCGGTTGTCAATACGTCATCTTCCGTACTCCCGAGTGGGTCGACGTCGAGCCGGTGCAATTGTTCGCCGAACGCGTGATGCCGGCGCTAGCGAGCGCTTAGACAGCGCGCCCTCACCCGAGACAACTGGAGGTGGGTCGCTGTTGCCAGAACGCCGGCCAGGCCTGGCTGGTCGAATACGTCCAGCGTGTCGCATTGGTCGCCACGCCGTTGACGTCGAGCCACAGGTCGATGCTCTTGCCCTGGGCGGCAGCCGAGATGTCGACCGTGTTGAAGTCCCAGACCGGGTAGGTCAGCCCATCCTGACTCAGCAGGCGCTTTGCTCCAACCCCAAGACTTACGGCCGGGCCGGCCTCGACGGACGCAAACAGTCGCACCGCTGGGCTCCAGCGACACGGTACAGGCTGGTTCGATCCGGGTGAAAGCAGCACGCCGGTCACGTTCGCCGAAGTCGCGTCGCGCGGCCACACCACCTGGATGGGCGCATCGACCGCGGTGGGCAGTGGCGCAACGCGCTCCAACACGATGCGTGGCTCACCTCCGACCAGGTACAGCGATGGATCGCGCGGGTCGGCGTTGTTCGCGCTCGGCGCCAGCTCGAGCTGATACTGCCCGTTCTGCGCGACAACTTCGCCGGTATCGCGCCCGAACTTGTCGATGACCTGCGCGCTCTTCGAAATGGCTGGAATATGCGCGGTGGTCAGCGTCGGAGACCCGTTCCAGACCACCGTTACGCGTTCTGGGCCGCGTTCGAGCGTTACCCGGTTCACGGCTGCCGGCCAGATCCACTGCGCGCGCTTCGAGTTGCTCTGTATGAGCTGTGTGATCTGGTCCTCAGTTGGCGGATCGCTGGCGCCGTCCCAGGTGTAGACGGCGCTGGTCGGCGTACTCAAGTAGCGAACAGCGGTCTGGTAAGCGGTGAACGCTGGGCGTACGGAGCCATCGTTGCGCACCAATCCATACAGCTCGCCTGGACCTTCCGGGCGCTCGTCCACGAGTTTGTAAACGCTCATCCGGTCTGCCCCCGCTGCGCGGGCCAAGGCGAACGCTTCGATGATGTACGACGCCTGTTGATCCATGGTGGCGTGGAAGGCGGGTCCGATCGGGCCGGTCGGATCATCCGAGGGAGCGATGTTCGCCTCGCCTATCCAGATCGGACGGGTGAGTCCGTACGTGGCCAGAACGCGCTGGTGCACGCGCGTGGCGACGTAGGCGTTCAGCGGGTTCGAGTACTGGTGAAGGTCGACGACATCGAAGTAGTCGCCTTGCGCAGCCGCAGTCGGGTCGTGAGAAGCTGCCTCGAGGAAGCGCGCCAGGTACAGGGGTCGGCCGCTCTCCTTGTCCCAACAGTAGGTGAGTCCCGACAGAACAATCTTTGCGTCTGGATTCGCCTTCTTCACCGCTTACGAGGCGCCACTGACCAGTCGATACCGGCCGGTGGTGGTGCCGTCACAGGTGTAGGCGAG
>JBPCIO010000041.1:0-6522 GCA_051006215.1 Chloroflexota bacterium | reverse complement strand
CTCGCGCGGGCCGTGGGCTAGCGCCATGGGTTCGAAGAACAGGACCGGGTTGTCATCACGAATGGCGGCAAGCATGAGCCCACGCGCGTCCGCCGGATGGCCCGGCATCACCACCTTGAGCCCGGGCACATGCGCGAACCAGGCTGAATAATCCTGGGGATGACCCCCGTATGGCCCGTCGCCCACTCGCGTCCGAACGACGATCGGCACGCTGGCCCGCCCACCGGTCATGTAGCGTAGATTGGCCGCCTGGTTGACCAGCTGGTTCATAGCCGCTGGCAGGAACTCGCCGAAGCTGATCTCGACGATCGGCCGCCGACCGAACAGCGCCGCCCCAATCGCAGCCCCAACCATCGCCGATTCCGAGATGGGGGCCTCGCGGATGCGGCGGGACCCGAACGCCGCCAACAGTCCCTGCGTGCCCTGCAGGGAGCCGCCCATCGCGCCGACGTCCTGACCGATGTACAGCACCCGTTCATCGCGTCGCATCTCAAAATCGATCGCGTCGATGACCGCCTCGGTCTGGGTGAGCCGAAGCCGATTCGACGGGCTGGCCGCGGTCGGTGGAGATGTGGTGGCGGTCACGCGTACACCTCGTCGAGGCCCAGCTCGGCCGCGCCCGCGGCGGTCGCCGAACGAGCCCGGTCCAGAGCCGCGCGGACCTCGAGCGCGACCTCCGCATCCACCTGCTGAAGCTCGGCCACGGGCGTACCCCGCTCCAGGAGGCGGTAGGCGAACAAGTCGAGCGGATCCTCGACCTGATCAGGGTCGGGTGCTCGGCGATACGCTTGCGCGTCACCAGCCCAGTGGCCTCCCCGGCGCCAGGTACAGGCTTCGATCAGCGTGGGGCCCCCACCCCCGCGCGCACGGGCTACGGCTTCGCCGACGGCCACTCGGACTGACGCAATGTCGTTGCCGTCCACCCTCACGCCCGGGATGCCATACCCCGCGGCGCGGTCCGCGACCGCGGCCAGCAGATACGTCTGAGACGGTTGCGAGATGGCCCAGCCGTTGTGCTGGCAGACGTACACAATCGGCAATCGCCAGCACGCGGCCAGATTCAGCGCCTCGTGCAGATCACCCCGGTTGGCAGTCCCGTCTCCGAATGTACACACGCACACGCGGTCCGATCCCTCGTCCTGGAAGGCCAACGCGGCGCCAGCCGCAACGCCGAGCGTGGTGCCCAGATCACCAGCTACCCATGGCACGATGTTGAGCTCGACGGGCCCGTTGAATGGCACGGACCGCCCCTTGTTGTAGCCTGCCGCCTTACCAAGCACCTGGGCAGCCAGGCGCCACATTTCGGCGCCGCGCATGAGGTACACGACAAAGGGATCACGGTAGTGGGGGGCGACAGCGTCGTCTGGCCGCAGGTCCACGAAACTCCCGACCACGGTGGCCTCCTCGCCCTCGATCGGGAACCAGCGCGGGTTTTCAGCACACAATGCCCGATCCAATTCGCGGCACACCACCAGCCAGCGATACAGCTCCAGGTCGCCGATGCCGCTTGGCATGCCCATGCAGCCTGATCGTAAATCAAGCCAGGCCAAAGTGAGCTACCGTAAATGTGATGGATTCGGCAAAGAAGCTGGTGGTGATTACCGGAGGCGCTGGGCGTGTTGGCACCGCGCTGCGGCCATTCCTGCGCTCGACGTACCGTTTGCGGCTGGTGGACATCAAGCCGCCGCCTGAAGCACCCGTCGAGGGTGAGGAGTTCGTCCAGGCCGACGTGAGCGAGCTCGCGGCCGCCGAGCGGGCCGTACAAGGGGCCGACGCTGTGGTGCACCTGTCGGCCAACGCGAGCACTTCGGCCACCTGGAGCGATGTGCGCGGCACGAATATCGAAGCTACCTACAACGCCTTCGAATCAGCCCGTCGACAGGGCGCCAAGAAGGTCGTCTTTGCCACAACTAACCACGTGATGGGCTTTTACAACCTCGAGGGTACGTGGCCCATCCCCACAGACATCGCCATTCGGCCTGACAGCCTGTACGGCGTCAGCAAAGCCTTCGGCGAAGCGCTCGCGCGCTACTTCTGCGATACATTTGGGATGTCCATGCACTGTATTCGGATCGGCTGGTTCACGCCGCAAAAGCCGGCCGTCCGCAATCTGTTGGGCCTGTGGATCAGCCCGCGCGACCTGGCCCAGCTGGTTGGACTGTGTCTGGAAAGCCAGCGTAGCTTCGGCATCTACAACGGAACTTCGAACAACACCCAGCACAACCACTGGGATCTGCAGACCGCCCGCGACGACCTGGGCTATGCGCCCCAGGACGACGTGGCTCAGGCGATCGATCCGGCGGCGCTCAGAGACCAGCCGTACGTCGAACCGCAAGCTGGCGTGCTGCGGGCTGCAGCGAACGAACAGGAAAGGAGGCCGTAATGGCCGAGCATGCACACATCGTGCGCGTCGCCAAGTATCGTCCGCAGCCAGGCGGGGTCGACGATTTACGGACCGCGCTGCATGCGCTCGCCGAGCGCATGCGCGGCCTGCCAGGTTTGTTCGGCGTCCAGGTCTGCCAGCTCATAGAGGATCCGGAGTGGCTCGCGCTGGTCTCCCGCTGGGAGCACGAAGAGGCGATGCGAGCCACCGGCAACCCTGGCCTGGACGAGCTCATGACCCAGGTAGCAGGCCTGGGCCAAGAGCAACGCGTCGAACATTTCGCCGCCATATAGAAGCGCGTTCGAAGCCACCAGCGCCAGCCATCGTCCGGCCCACTGGCTGTCCAGGCGCTGACGAGCTGCCCGAGCAGGTCGTCGAGCGCTGCCGATCGGGCGGCTGCGCTTACCGTCATGGCGGTGGCCGACCGGGGCGCGTGCCACTGATCGGCCAGCCACTGCGGAAGCAGCCGGTCCGCCGCAGCGAAGGCCCGACCCGGGACGGTGCGCTGTCTTAACAGCCCGCGCAGCCTGCGGTGTGAAATGCATCGAGCCCGGCGGTCTGGGCCAAGCTGCCGATCGTCTACATGGGCACAGCCGAGATGTCCAACACCCAGGATCAGGGCTCTTCCTACGTCATGCACAAGGGCGGGTTCACCGATCGCAACTTCAGCCGCATCGTCAACCTGGGAGGCGGGGAACTGATGACGCCTGACGCGCAGGGGCCTCAACAGTCGGGTTGGTTCGGCGGCCCGGTATGGATCAGTAGCCCATCGCCCAGGCTGGGGTGAATTGGTGGACGCCGCCCTTCAGCTGGCTAGTTTGAGGATCGATCCGAATGCCGCCGGGGCGGGCGAAGCGGAACGAGCTGCTGTCTTCCTGCAGCAGCTTCAACCGGTGCCCCCTGGCAGTGAGCCCATCCACGACCTCGCGCGCGATCCGGCCGTCAACCTCAGTCACCGCACCTTCGCAGTGGATGCGGGGTGTCGTCACCGCGTCCTGAACACCCATGCCGAAGTCCAGGACGTTGACCAGGCTCTGCACGAGAGCCGAGATGATGCGCCGCCCGCCAGGCGCGCCGATTGCCAGGAAAGGCTGTCCGTTGCGCAGCACGACGGTCGGTGTTGGAGCCCAGAGCGTGCGTTTGCGGGGTTGGATGGAGTTGACATGCGCCGGCTCGGGATCGAACCAGGTCATCCCGTTGTTCAGCAGGATGCCCGTGTCTTTGGCGACCACGCCCGAGCCGAACAACTCGCCCAGGGTCGATGTCAACGCAACCGCGTTGCGGTCGGCGTCGACGACATTCAGGTGCGTCGTGCAGCCGTCGCCGCCGGAGCCGCCGCCCGGTCGACCTCCAGCCCCCGCGCCAGCGGGCTGGAATCGCCACGGCTTGCCCGCGCTGGCGTTCGGATCAGCCTGATCCAGTTCGATGTTCCCGGCGAGCATGGCTGCGTAGCCCTCAGATAGGAGCGCCTCGACCGGCACGTCATGCAGCTGAGGGTCGGCCAGATAGGTGAAGCGGTCCAGGAACGCTCGCCGCAACGCTTCGGCCACGACATGCACAGCCGCCGGCGAGCCAGCCCCCAACCCCGCCAGGTCAAAGTGGCGCAAGATGTTCAGCGCCTCGAAGGCGGTCATACTGCCCGAGGTGGGCGAGAGCCCCGCCAGGGTATAGCCGCGGTAGTCTGTATTCAGGCCGGGCTGATACTCGCGGACAGTGTAGGACGCCATATCGGCCTGCGAGATCAAGCCACCGTTGGCCTGGAGGTCCGCTACCAGGCGCTCCCCGATCTCGCCTTCATACAGGGCTGAGGCCCCGTGGTCGGCGAGCGCTCGCAGCGTACGCGCCAGATCAGGCTGGACAACGCGATCGCCATCTCGGGTCGACGTGGCCGGCACCGGCGGCGTGCCATCTGGCAGAAAAAACGTGCGGAATGCTTCGGGGTTGGCGCGCAGTCTGCGGTGCGCGAACGCGACCGTCTGCGCCTGATACGGGTCGACGGTGAATCCTTCTTCGGCTAGCTGTATGGCCGGTGCCATCACCTGGCCCCGGCTGAGTCGGCCACTGCCATAGCGCTCGTGGGCGTACAGCAGACAGGCTGGTTGCCCGGGCACTACTGGTGCGCGATAGCCTGTGTTCTGCGCGTCGCCCAGCGTTGCGCGCCAGCCGTACATGCCACCGCTGCTGTTCGGGGCCGCAAGTTCGAACATGTCCTCGCGGGCTGACGCGGGCGCCGAGCTCGAGCCGTCGACGACCACACTGCGGCCGTCGGCCCCGAAGCAAATCACCATGGCAGCCACGCCGCCAATGCCGCTCATCGCCGGCTCCACGACGCCGATCGCAAACGCTGTCGCTACAGCCGCATCGACGGCGTTTCCGCCTGCTTGCAGGGTCTCGACCCCGGCCGCGGCCGCGAGCGGGTGCATAGCGGTCACCATGCCATGTTCGGCAACAGCTTCGCGCTTTTCAATAATCCAACGGCTCTGTGTCTGGTCCATAGGCCTAGCCGCAAGGCTACCTGAAGGCGCCCGATGCTACGCTGCCACAGGAGTTTGAACGAGGAGACGCGATGCGATTTGTGGTCTTTGGCGCCGGGGCGATCGGCAGTGGCATGGGCGGCCACCTTCACCGGACTGGGTACGACACGTTGCTGGTGGGGCGGCCGGCCCATGTCGACCGCATCCGCGAGCAGGGCCTGCGACTCATTACGGACGACGAGACGTACACCTTGCAAGTGCCGGCCGTCAGCCGCGCAGAAGACATCGCCTTTCGCGACCAGGACGTGGTGTTACTGTGCGTCAAGTCCCAAGATACGGATCAAGCGCTTGTAGACATCCGTGCCGCTGGCGGCGACCCACACACGCTGCCCATCCTGTGCTGTCAGAACAGCATCACCAACGAGCCCGCGGCCATACGCTACTTTCGGCGCGTGTACGGGGTGCTGGTCGTCGTACCTGGCATCTTTCTCGAGCCAGGGGTCGTGCACAACCCCAGTCTGGACAACGCCGGTTTCATCGAGGTCGGCCAGTTTCCGATCGGTGCAGATGTGCTCAGCAAGGAAGTTGCTGCTGCACTGAGCGCAGCTAGCTACGCTGCGTACGCGAATCCGAAGGTCATGGCCGCCAAGGCCGGCAAAATGTTCAGCAACCTGGGCAACGCTATGGGCGCCATCACCGACGGACGCGGTGATGGCGCCGCGTTCATGGTCCAGGTGCGGGCGGAGGCTGACCGCTGCTTTCAGGCCGCCGGTATCGCCTACGAGGCCCCCGACGTGTTCAACAAGCGCTCGCGCGAGCAACATCGGCAAGCAACATTGCCGGCCGGCGTACGCAACCTCGGCTCGTCCTGGCAGAGCCTGCAGCGTGGGCTCGGCTCGATCGAAGCCGACTTTCTGAATGGCGAGGTCGTACGACTTGGCCGCTTACACGGCATTCCCACGCCCTACAACGAGGTGCTGCAGGAAGTTGCCAACGGCATGGCCGCCGGGCGCGACAAGCCAGGCAAGTTCACCGCCCAGGATCTCGAAAAACTGGTGTCAGGGCTACTGGCAACGTAGGACACACACTCCTTTAGCGCTTACGTTTGGCCTTGCCGCGGACTACTGGATTGCGCAGGCTGCCGAGAGTGTCGATCTCGATCTCGACTTCGTCGCCGGGTTCCAGGGTGAACGGGCTGTCCGGGACCAGGGCAGTGCCGGTCGACAGGATCACGCCGTGCGGGAAGGTGTCCTCCACGAACAGAGCCGTCACAAGGTCATCCAGGCGCCGCGCGAACTCGCGCATGCTGGTCTCACCGGACCAGTGCACGCTACCCGCCCGGCGGATCCGCATGCGAATGCCTAAGCCATACGGGTCCGGCACTTCCCAGGCCGGAACAATTCCGGGTCCGAGCGCGCAACTGCCGTCGTAGACTTTGGCCTGGGGGAGATACAGTGGATTGTCCCCTTCGATGCTGCGCGAGCTGACGTCGTTGGCGATGGTGTAGCCGACGATCTCAGCGTGCGCATTCACCACGATTGCCACCTCGGGTTCGGGCACGTCCCACGTGGAGTCGGAGCGGACGACGACCTGTTCGCCTGGTCCGGCCACTCGCCGCTGGGTGGCTTTGAAGAAAATCTCCGGACGTTCGGCTTCGTATACGCG
>JBPCIO010000040.1:0-21819 GCA_051006215.1 Chloroflexota bacterium | reverse complement strand
GGCGCGCGAGGCGGGCGAGCGGCAGTTGATCCTCTTCAATTCGTCGGGCCATTGCCACTTCGATATGGGCGCGGACGATGCCTACCTGGCGGGCGGCCTGCAAGACTATTCGTATCCGGCCGAGGCGATTCAGCACGCGCTGGCTGAGCTGCCGCAGGTGGCGGTACCCGTTTAGGCATGGGTCGGTGTGAAGCCAGGCGATCAGCACCCACAGCACGCTCAACAGGCCAAGGACCAGGAGCGGGTTGTCAAACCAGAGCCCGCCGCGCGCATCGATAATCATCAGAACGCATGTTCTGACGAACGGGTGTTCGGATGCAAGGCTGTGCGGTGGCACAGACTCGTCACACGTGTTGTTCTGGCGATGTTGTTGGTGACCGGTTGTGCACCCGACCCGGCTCGAGTGCAGGCAGCGGCCTTACTGGACCAGCTGGTGCTGGCTCGCGTGATGTTTAGTGAGCAGCGGCCGCAGGTGGATGAGGCATGTAACGTCGTCGGCGACGTGCAGAATCGCTTATACGGCGAGCCGGGGCTGTCTAGCGTGCGTCCTGGCTGGGCCGCCTTGCTTGCGGGCGCCCAGGCGCTTCAAGCCGTATGCGGCCAGAGTACGTTGCTTGGCCAGCCCACCAACGACTCGCAGGTGCTTGTCGAGGCCCGTCAGCGCTGGCAGCAGGGGGTGGAGCTCGAGATGAGTGTCGCGTGTGCTCATCTGCGCGTCGCGGCTGTTGCTTTGTCTCGGGCGGCGCCGTGTTGAGCGGAAGTGCGACTCATGGCTCGAACACGCGGTGTCACGACACCCATCAAAACGTGCAGAATGACACGAGGTTCATCAACACATGTTCAATCGCTTGAACCGCGCCCTGCAGCAGGCCCTCGATCCCACTACGCCCGCACCTGCCGCTCGGGTGCCCACGGTCGAGACGGTTTTGCCAGGCGATGTCGTGAGCTTTTGGGACGGTGGTGACAACGTCGTCCAGGCCGCTCTTGACTGCACTGAGGAGCTGAACGGGCGTGAAACGGCCTGGCGCTGGAACCTGCTCGATGACGGCAAGGTGCTCGAAGTCACGCCCGAGGGGATCGTCCTGTACGAGCGAACCGTGATCCTGCACCAGGACTCGGCTGAGTTCGAGACCTTGACCTGCGACGCGGAGCAAGGCGGCGCACTCAAGGCCTTCGAGGCGCGCGTTCGGCAGGGCACCGCTGCTCGAAATCCGACACTGTTCGAGTACGACGGCCGCGTGTACCGTGTGGTGTCGACCGGCATTTTCGCTGCCGAGCCAGTTGGGCAGACGGCATTTCCGAACGTGGACGTGTGGCGTGATATCAACCCGTCCAACCCCGGCGACAACGTGTACTTCGAGCTCGAGCCAACCGAGGATGTGCCGGCCGTCGAGAGTGGCAGCGAAGTGCTCGGCATCTGGACCTCGCACATCGCTCTTCTTTTGGGGCGCCCGCTCCGAGCGGGCGATATTCAGGCCATTTATCCGCACGCCGAGCAAGAGGGGCAGCACCGCTGATGCCAGACGAAGTCACACGTTTCTTCCAGGCCCTGGGCAGCACGCTGCTGTGGAGCGTCGTGTCGATTGTGATTGTGGCGGCAGTCTTCGAAGTGCTCGAGAAGCGCTACCGGATGCTGGACGAAATCTTCAAGGAAAACAGCATCGCCGCGGCGATCCTGGCCGCCAGTTTCGTCATCGGGATCTTTTACACGGTGGTCCAAATCGTTATTCACTGAGATGTCCGAGAGTCCAACCACCACCATCTGGCTGGCCAGACATGGCGAGGTCCATAATCCAAACCGGCTGCTGTATGGTCGCCTACCGCGGATGCAATTGTCCGCCGAAGGCCGGCGCGAGGCGAACGCGCTGGCCGAGTTTCTGCGGACCCGCCCACTTGCGGCCATCTACAGCAGCCCAATGCTGCGCGCTCGCCGCACCGCTCGCGTTGTCCTGGGCAAGCATACGGAGCTGCAACGTTTGCGCATCGATTCGGACTTACAGGAGGTCCAAACCGGCTGGCAGGGCCATCCTCTCGAAACGCTCGAACAGATCGACTTTGATTTTTACGCCCACCCGTTTGGCTCGCAGGACGAGTCACTGCAGATGATCCGCGATCGCATGCTCCGCTGGCTGTATCGCGTGCTGCGCCGACACGCTGGGTCGGAGGTGCTTGGCGTCAGCCACGGCGACCCGATTCTGATTCTGGCGGGCACCCTGGCTGGGTTGGCGCTCGAGCCAGCCAGCATCTTTCCGCGGCCCTATATCGGCACTGGCGTGTTGTATCGGATGCGTTTCGACGCGGAGCGCGAGTGTCGCGACGTCCAACTCCTGGTGCCGCCATTCAGCCCAGGCCAACGGACTCCGTCGACGGACGACGAGGTTGCGGCGTGACGACCCTGCGCGCCACCCTCGCGCTGATCGAATCGGCGGTGCTGGCGCCGGTCTACCGCGACCCGGAGGGGCGACTGGGCCTGGTCTTCATTCGGCGCAGCCCGTTCGGTCGTCATGGCGGCCAGATCGCGTTCCCCGGCGGTCGCCGCGAGGCCGAGGACCCGGATTTGCGCACCACCGCTCTCCGTGAGGCCGACGAAGAAATTGGCCTGCCGCCGGAGTCAGTCGTCATTCTGGCCACGCTGCCCGTTGTCGAGACGCTAGCAACCGGATTCCGGGTTGCGCCATTCCTTGGGCGCCTGAAGGGCACCTTGCCAGCTTGGCGCCGCCAGGAAACCGAGATCGACGAGATCCTGGAGATCCTGGTGCAGGATCTGACCCACCCAGACGCGCACGCTGTCGAGTCCTGGCAATTGCCGGGCTGGACGGCGCCACGGCTGATCCCCTACTACCAGATCGGACCCTACAAACTGTGGGGCGCGACGTACAACATCGTCAAACCGCTCATCCCGCGGCTCCTGGCAGGCGAGTGGCAGATCTAGGGGTTGCACATTAAGGAATAGGCTGGCACTACCATTGCGTTCGAATAGCTAATGGCTGGCAACAGCGAGACCCCTACCACGCAACACGCGGTTCGTCGCGCACCAGCGCCACCCGTCAAGGTTGCGGCTCCGCGCCCTAGGCCGCCTGGCCCAAACGACATCCAGCGCCCGGCCGCCAAAAACGAGCCGCCCAAAACGAACAATCTGATGCGGCCGCGGCCGTGGTGGATCAGCTTCATCGTTATTCTCGTGCTCAACTACCTGCTGGTGCAGTTTTTCCTGCCAGCCAGCCCGCCGCAGCGCATCGACGTGCCCTACACGTTCTTCAAGCAGCAGGTGGCGGCCGGCAACGTGTCCGAAGTTACGAGCCGTGCGGACGTCATTCAGGGCATGTTCAAACAGCCAGCGAGCTACCCGCCTGGCGGCGCTAACGCGCCCAGCTCGAGCCAGTTTCAGACGGTCACGCCCCAGTTCGCCGACCAGGGCCTCGAGACGCTGCTGGAAGCGCAGAACGTGATCATCAACGCTCGGCCACTGGATGAGCCCCGGGTGTGGTGGCAGACACTGCTGCTCAGCTTTGGTCCCACCCTGCTGCTGATCGGGCTGTTCTTCTGGATCTCAACCCGCGCTGCGCGCCAGTTGGGTGGCGCAGGCGGCCCGTTCGGGCTCGGCCGCAGCCGCGCCAAGCGCTACGACGAGGCTCAAGAGGGAACGGCTCGCATTACCTTCGCCGATGTTGCGGGCATCGACGAGGCCAAGCAAGAACTGGAAGAGATCGTCGACTTCCTGAAGGATCCGGCCAAATACACTCGCCTGGGCGGCGCCGCGCCCAAAGGCGTGCTGCTCGTCGGCGCGCCTGGCACTGGCAAGACACTGTTGGCCCGAGCCGTCGCCGGCGAAGCGAATGTGCCCTTCTTCAGCATGGGCGCCAGCGAGTTCGTGGAGATGATTGTCGGCGTCGGCGCGAGCCGCGTGCGGGATCTCTTCAAGCAAGCCCGCGAAGCCGCCCCAGCCATTATTTTCATCGACGAGCTCGACGCAATTGGCCGCGCCAGGGGCGGTGGCTCTTTTGGCGGCAACGACGAGCGCGAGCAGACGCTGAACCAGATTTTGACCGAAATGGATGGCTTTTCCTCACGCGAAGGGGTAATCGTGCTCGCCGCCACCAATCGGCCCGACGTACTGGACCAGGCCTTGCTGCGCCCGGGCCGATTCGACCGCCGCGTGACCGTCCAGCCGCCTGACAAGGTCGGCCGCGAGGCCATCCTGAAGGTCCACACGCGCGGGGTACCGCTGGCAGCCGACGTCGACCTCAAGATCCTGGCGTCTTCGACGCCTGGGCTTGTCGGCGCCGACCTGCGCAATCTGGTCAACGAGGCCGCGCTGCTGGCTGCCCGACGCAATGCGGATCAGGTGCGTCAGAACGATTTCTTAGATGCTCTCGAAAAACTGGTTCTCGGACCGGCCCGGCACCTGGTGATGAGTCCGGCTGAGCGCGAGCGTGTGGCTTACCACGAGGGCGGCCACACCATTCTCGGCCTGCTGGTGCCAGATGCCGACCCGGTCAACCGCGTCACCATCATGCCGCGTGGCCAGGCGCTCGGGGTCACATATCAGCGGCCTGAGGATGATCGCCACAATTACAGCGAGGAGTACCTGCGGGGACGCATCACCGGCGCAATGGGCGGTCGAGCGGCGGAAGAAGTGGTGTACGGCGGCCGGACCACCGGCGCCGAGAACGATATGCAGCAGGCGACCGAGCTGGCTCGCCAGATGGTCACGCGTTGGGGCATGAGCGAGAAGCTAGGCCCGGTCACCCTGGCCCCGCGTGACGATGGATTCCTCGGCCGCGACGCGTTCGGTGGGCTCGGCAGCTCGCGGCCCTACAGTGAGGCGACCGCGCAGGTCGTGGACGACGAAGTCGAGCGGATCTTGCAGGAGTGCTATGCCGAGGGGGTGCGTCTGATACGCGAGCACCGCGAGGCGCTCGACCGCCTCGCACACGCCCTGCTGGAGCGGGAGACGCTGGGTGAGGAAGAAATCATCAAAGTCAGCGGCATACGGCCCGCGCCGCGCAGCGCCGAAGCACCCCTGGCCGCACTCCCGGCGGCAGCATTTATCGAAGTGCGTCCAGGCGCCTGAGCAACCGATCGTCTTCTTCTGGCGAGCGTATGGCTATGCGCAGCCAGTTGTTCAGGCGGGGGTGGCCGGGGTAAGAGCGGACGATCAGACCGCCGCCTTGAAGCCAGGCGGCCGTCTGGGCGGCCGGCGTCGGCGGTTGGCAGAGTAGGAAATTGCCCGTCGACGGCAGCACATCCCAGCCGCGCTGCAGCAACTGGCGGTGAAGGCGCTCTCGCTCGGCGATGAGGGCGGCGACGCGCTCTTCCAGGCCGGCCTGGTCGGCTAGCGCACGGGCCGCCGCCGCGATTCCAAACGCCGTCATGTTCTGGGGCAGTCTGACCGACTCAATGGCGCGCGTCACGTCCGGCGATCCAACCAGATAGCCGACCCGCGCCCCTGCCAGGCCATAGCCCTTGGAAAACGTCCGCACGAGCACGCCGTTGGGCGCCTCGAGCAGCATCGGCGCAAGCGTTTGGCCGCTGATCTCGTGGTAAGCCTCGTCCACGCACACGATGACATCCGGCGCTGCTTCGAGCACCGCCTCGAGCACATCCGCGCGGAGCAGCCGACCGGTTGGATTGTTCGGGTTGCACAGCCACACCACACCCACGCTCGGGTCACGCGCGGCGTCGAGCAGTGGGCCGAGGGGAACATCCCAGTCCTCGTCCAACGGCAGTTTTTCGACCCGGCCGCCAACTGCTTCGCTCACGACGCGAAACATGGAGAAGCTCGGATCAGGGATGACCGCGCTCCGTTCCGAGCCCAGATATACACTCGCCAGCAGAAACAGCGCCTCGTCCGCACCGCTGGTCACCACGACCTGATCTGGTGGTACCCGCAGCCGCCTCGCCAGAGCTGACCTGAGCGGCTCGTTCGATGCGTGCGGATATTCGTTGGCAGCCAACCTGGGCGCGTCGAGCGAGGTCAACTCCCAGGCGACCGGCGGCCACGCGGTGGTATTCGTGTCGAAGCGCACGACTTCGGTCTCGTCGATACCGGCCGCGGTCGCGACATCACTGGCCATCGCCTCCCATTCGTAGGGGCTGAGCCGCGCTATGTGTTCAAGAGGCCGCGGGGTCATCTCACGCTCCGAACAGGGCGATCAGGCTGCGAAAGGCCCAGGCCAGCATAAAGCAAGCTGGGATAGTAAACACCCACGCCATCACAATCTGCCCGGCGATGCCCCAGCGCACTGCTGATAAGCGACGCGTGGCGCCAACACCCAGAATCGCCGAGCCGATGGTGTGGGTGGTCGACACGGGTATCCCCAGGCGACTGGCGACTTCGATGACGGTGGCGGCAGCGGTTTCCGCGGCGAAGCCGTCTATCGGGCGCAGCTGAACGACGCGCAAGCCCATGGTGCGGATGATCCGCCAGCCGCCGATCGCAGTGCCCATACCCATGGCGAGCGCAGCACCCATGATGATCCAAAGCGGCACCTGCCAGTCGGTGCCACCCCAGTGCAAGTAGCTGGCGACGGCCATCGTCATGACCCCCATCGTTTTCTGCGCGTCGTTGGAGCCGTGTGAGAAGGCCATCCACGCAGCCGACAGAATCTGGACGCGCCCGAAGAAGCGGGTGACCGTCGAAGGAAATGCGTGGACGAACAGATTCAGGAGCAGCACCATCATCATGAATGCTCCCGCGAAGCCGAGAATGGGTGAGAACAACAGTCCCTGGAATGTTTTCTCGAGACCCCCGAACTGAATGGAGCTCCAACCGGTGCTGGCCACACCGGCGCCGACCAGGCTGAAGATGAGGGCGTGACTCGAGCTGGACGGCACTCCGAAGTACCAGGTGACCAGGTTCCACACGATCGCCGCCACGAGCGCGGAGATGACCAGCGGCTGCGTCGACAACTCCGGCGGAATGATGCCTTTCCCTACGGTTGTGGCTACCGCGGTCCCAGATAGTGCGCCGACAAAGTTCAACACGCCCGCCATGAGGACTGCCCTGCCAGGTGACAGCACACGCGTCGCCACAACCGTAGCGATGGCGTTGGCCGTGTCGTGGAAGCCGTTGATGAAATCGAAAACGAGTCCCAGGAGCAGAATGAGCAGCAGGAGGACAAGGTCGACGCTCAGCGTCAACTCAGGCATTCTTCAGCGCGATGTTGCTGAGTACGGTCGCCACTTGCTCGCCTTTATCGGTAGTGTCCTCGAGCAACTGGTACAGGTCGTCCCAGCGCATGGCTTTGATCAACTGCGGCACCTCGGTAACGCCGTCGTACAACGTGGCGATGGCCTCGGCCAGGAGGTCGTCAGCTTCGTTCTCGAGCCGATGGATCTCGTGCATTGCCCGCCGTAGCGTTTCGGCCTGGCGGCGATCTTCGAGCAGCGGTACGGCGCGCGCAAGCTGCTCGGTCTGTTCGAGGATGACCTGCGCGAACTGACGGGCAATTGGCGTAGGTTGATCGATGCGATACAGGTGCAGGCGCCGGGCGACCTCCTCGATCCAATCGATGACGTCGTCGAGCGCTGAGGTGAGATTGCTGATGTCTTCGCGGTCGATCGGAGTGACAAAGGTACGATTCAGGGCTCTGAATACTTCGTGAGTGATCTCGTCGCCAGTGTGCTCGACGTCCTTCAGATGGCGTGCCTTGCGCTCCACGTCGACGTAGTTGATGAGTAGATCGTGCAGGATGCGAGCACCTTCGAGGGTGTTCTCGGCGCTGCGATTGAACAGATCAAAGAATCGGTCGTCCTGGGGGATGAGTCGCAATCGGCGAAGCATGCTGATGGTCCGTCTTAGTATGACGCATCGGTCGCGGGGGCTGGTCAGCGGACCCTAAACTTCAAGCATGGATGCGTGGCCGGAAACCCTCGGCGCCGATACCTTCGCCGTCCCGGACGATCGCGAGGCACACCGGCTGGACGTCTACCTGACCGACGGCCGCCTGACTGACGTGCGCCTTGACGGTGAGTCCGTCCACCCGACGTGGTTCAAAATCGAGTGGAAAGAGAGTGGCGAGGTCTCGGCCAAGGTCAAGGGCGTCAAGTTGGCTACTCGGTTTGGCGATGCGATCCACCTGCATCAGGTGGGATCAGCTTGAGCTCAGAGGCGCCGCTGGCGCGTGATTCGAGCTCGCTGGCGTAACGGCTGGCAGCCGACTCACCGAGCCAGCCGGACCAGTATGCGCGCATCGTGGCGACCACCAGTGCGGTTGGCACTGAGCGGGTTGGCTCGCGAGGGCAGTACAGCAGGTCGAGGACGGTGACCGGGCCTCCATTTGGCCCGCCCACTGGCTGCTCGTACCGCAGCTCGACCTGACGGAAGCCGAGGCGAGCAAACGCGCTACGCCGCTGCCAGGAGTCCGAGCCAACCTTGTGCTCGCGCACCAGCTGGTCGGCCGGCAGCCGCGTCGGACTAACTACGTCGATAAACACGCCTGGCGCGCGTGGACTGGCTGCACGGTCCAGGACTGAGAGCCGGGCTGCGTGTAGTCGGCGGGCAATCCCCTGGCGGCGGAGCTTTCGATCGACGCCCAGAAAGCTCGAAAAGCCACTGCCGGCGTCGGCAAGCCAGTGAAACAGTGTGCCGCCCACAACCTCGCCGTCGCGCTCGGCCACAACCAGGAAATTGCGCCGCGTCGATGCTTGCGGTTCAGAGGCGGTCTCAAGAAGGTGGGGAATAGCGCCGGATGGGATCAGCGTTTCGGGCGCGAAGTACGCCGCTGCCTGCATCTGCCCGAAGCCCTCGACAGCCACGTCGTGGGGATCGAGCACCTCCCGCACCGTGACTGTCTCAGTCATGTGAAAGCAGGCCGAGGTCGGATGACGTCGCACACATGTCGGCTTCGCATTCGAGCGGATTTTCAGCGTAGCCATGGCGGCCGTGCAGCCACAGATAGGTTGGCAGGAAGAATGGCCCGAGCACCTCGTACTGGCGCGAGTGATGGCTTTCGTGGGCCAACAGTTGCCGGGTGATTGGGACCGCGCTGACCACGACGCGCCCGAACGTGATCGCACTGAATCCGCGGCGGGTCAAGAACACATACGCCAGTCCAGCGTTCGCGCGGGCCACGAGGAGTCCGCCGCACGGCCGAGGGAGTGTACCCGAGAGCAGCGCGAACACCACCCCGATCAGGGTATTGGGCAAGCTCCAGATCGCACCCAGCGTGGTCAGGTGTCGAGTGCGGCAGCCCATGCGTACATTGTGACGGGTATCGTCGCACCTGCTCGGGTCGAGGAATTCGCGGGCGGGAGTTCCGCTGGGTGTGTCAGGATGAGACTCAGCAAGTGATGGTGCGCATCGAGGAGCTCAAGAAAGACTATGGCGGCCAGAGCGTGCTGGATGGTGCGTCGCTGGCGCTCAAGCCCGGCGAGCGGGCGGCGCTGGTGGCGCCGAATGGGGCCGGCAAATCGACGCTGCTCAAGATCGTGGCGGGGTTGGAGGAAGCCGACAGCGGGCGGGTGATCCTGCCCACCGCTGCAGTCGTGGGCTACCTGGCCCAAGATGCCGGCGTCCAAGCTGGCCGATCGCTGCACGACGAAGTGCTGAGCGCGGTCGCCGATCTGCTGAGTATCGAGGAAACGATGCGGGCGATCGAACGCGACATCAACGCGCAGGCCAGCGAGTCGCTCGACGAGCTGGTGCATCGGCACGCCGCCCTTCAGGAAGAATTCGAGCGTCGCGGCGGCTACGGTATCGAAGCCGAAGTCGGGCGCGTGCTCGACGGGCTCGGTTTTCAGACCGCCGATCGAGACCGACCCACAGACCAGTTCTCGGGCGGCTGGCAGATGCGGATTGCGCTGGCCAGGCTCCTGCTCGGGCGCCCGGACGTACTCCTGCTCGACGAGCCGACCAATCACCTTGACCTCGCGGCAACCGAGTGGCTCGAAGGCTACGTCAAGGCCAGCCGCGCAACCATGTTGATCGTCAGCCACGACCGCTACTTTCTCGACTCGGTGGTCCAGCGTGTGTTCGAGCTGCGGGCCGGTCGAATCGAAACGTTCCCGCCCGGCAACTATTCGAGCTACCGCGTCGAGCGCGCGCGGCGTGACGAGGCCGGACACGACGTTGCCCAACGTCAGCAGGAGGAGATAGACCGCGTCGAGGCGTACATCCGGCGGTACAAGGAAGGCAATCGGGCGACGATGGCCAAGAGTCGCGAGAAGATGCTGGCGCGCCTCGAAACCCAGCGGGTGGCTGTTCCGCGGCAGGATCGTGTCGTAAAATTCGCCTTTCCGGCCTGCCCGGCGAGTGGCCGCGACGTGGTGACGCTGGCCCGGGTGGCGCGCGCGTACGGCCCTCGGGTCGTCCTCGAGAACGTATCGTTGATTGTCGAGCGCGCCGAGCGGATTGCGCTCATCGGACCCAACGGGGCGGGCAAGTCGACGTTGTTGCGTCTGTTCGCCGGCCGAGACCGACCAACGGGCGGCACGGCCACGCTGGGTGTTGGCGTGCGGGCGGCGTACTTCGCCCAGGACCAGGCAGAACACCTGGACCCCTCGAACACGGTATTCGACGAGGTCTACCAGGCCGCTCCGGCCACGTGGGACATCCAGGCCGTGCGCGACCTCCTCGGACGCTTCCTGTTCAGCGGCGAGGACCAGTTCAAGTCGGTCGCGACACTCTCGGGTGGCGAGCGTAGCCGTGTGGCGCTAGCCAAACTGCTGCTGCGGCCGAACAACCTGCTGCTGCTCGACGAGCCGACCAACCATCTCGACATTGCCACGCGCGAGCGCCTGGAGGAAACGTTGAGCGGGTATCCGGGCACGCTGATTGTGGCGACCCACGACCGCTACTTGGTGAATCGCCTGGCCACGAAAGTGATGGAGGTGGCCGACGGCGGGATCCGCGTGTACGTGGGGACGTATGCCGACTATGTGCGCAGCAAGGCCGCGGCTGCGGCCGCTACGTCCGAAGCCGTGGTCCTCACGTCCGCCCGCCACCGCGGACGCGCGGACGGCGTGGACCAGGACCCAGTCGCCCGCCGCCGACTGGCAGCCGACCTGCGCGAAGCTGAGCGCCAGGTGACGCAGGCAGAGGAAGGCCTGCGCGCGGTGGAAGCCGCTCTCAGCGACCCCGCCAGGTTCAGCGGCAATCTGGCGGACCTGGGCCGCGAGCACGCCGCGCGCCTGCAACAAGTAGAAGCCTTGACCGGCATCTGGGCCGAGCTAGCCGAAGCTGCCGAAGGCGCAGCCTGAAGCTCGTCTTGGGCGGAGCGAAGTGGAGCTGAGGCCCGTCAGGAGGCCGCGTCCATAAGCGCGCGCAGCACCTCCGGGTCAGTGGTCGGCGCCTGGCAGACGTAGTGCTCGCACACATACGCCGTGGCCCGCCCGTCGCGCTGCTCTCGCCCCTCAAGGAGCGGGATCGCGGCAGCGTTGCCGCGTGCCGCCCCGGCGACAACCTTGTTGGGCACGAACGCCTCGAACACCACTCGCAGCATCGCCTCGGTGTCGACCGCGCCTGGCTCTCCCAGCAGGGCCACTTCCTTTGGTCGGCCGAGCAGGAAGTCTAGCGCGTTCAGCGCGCGCGAAAACCCCAACGGGTAGCGCGTCATAGGCTCGCGCAGCAGCTTGAGCACGCCCAGCGCAGCGCGCTCATAGTCGGCTTTGCCAGTCAATAACCCGAGCCGCAGCAGGACGTCGACCGAAACGGCATTACCCGACGGGGTGGCGTTGTCGAAAACGTCTTTGGGCCGGCTGATCAACGTTTCGTGATCGGACGACGTATCGAAAAAGCCGCCGTTGTCTGTGTCGGCGAAGCGCGCCAGGATGATGTCTGCCAGCATGGTGGCTGCCGTCAGCCAGCGGGGGTCGAAGGTAGCTTCGTACAAGGCTACGAGTCCGTCGGCCACGTTGGCCTGATCTTCAAGGTAGCCATTCAGCCTGGCGGCATGGCCAGGCTTCCACGTGCGGTACATCGCTCCGTCGGGACGGCGCATCGTCGACAGCAGGAACGTGGCATTGTTGACCGCGGCTTCCAGAAAGTCGGCCCGCCCGAGCACACGCGCAGCCTCGGCAAGGGCTCGCAGCATCAACCCATTCCACGCCGCCAGGACCTTCTCATCCCGTGCTGGCCGTTCTCGCCGCGTGCGCGCCTCGAACAGCAGTTTGCAGCTTCGATCCAGTACCCGCCGCAGCTCCACCTCGGACAGACCTAGCCGGCCCGCCACCTGCAAATGTGTGTCCTGCACATGCAGGATGCTCGCGCGACCCTCGAAGTTGCCCCGCTCCTCGACGTCATAGAACGCACCGAACACACGCGCATCGGCCTCACCCAGCAACTCGTGCAGCTGGGCTGGCCGCCAGATGTAGAAAGCGCCCTCCTCTCCCCCGGAGTCGGCGTCCTCAGTTGAGTAAAAACCGCCGGACGGGTCGGTCATGTCGCGAAGGACGTATTCGATAATCTGTTCGGCGACTTCGCGGAAGTACGCATGCCCCGTCGCCTGATAGCCCATCAGGTAGACGCGCGCTAACTGGGCGTTGTCGTACAGCATCTTTTCGAAGTGCGGTACCAGCCACTCGGCATCGGTGCTGTACCGATGGAACCCACCGCCCAGGTGATCGTAGATGCCACCGTCCGCCATGTGCTCGAGAGAGTGCGCCGCGATTCGCCGAGCCGTTTCATCACCGCTGCGGTGTGCGTACCGCAGCAGGAATTCGATGGCCATGGGTTGTGGAAACTTGGGCGCGCCGCCGAAGCCGCCGAAGTGTGGATCGTGCTGTGCGACCAGGCCCCTCGCCGCAGTGTCCAGCAGGCCTGGATCGAGTGTCGCTCCGGAAGCGTTCAAGCCGGCCAGGCTTCCCTCCGCCAGGTGCTGGCGCAGCTGGGTCCCAGTCTTCACCACGTCGGCGCGGCGGGTTCGCCAGGCATCGGTTACGGAGCCGAGAACGCGGGTGAAGGCCGGCATATTGGGGTGATCGTCGGGTGGGAAATACGTGCCGCCATAGAACGGGGTGCCATTCGGCATGAGGAACACGCTCATCGGCCAGCCGCCGCTGCCGGTCATCGCCTGCACCGCCTGCATATAGATCGCGTCGAGGTCCGGTCGCTCCTCGCGGTCGACCTTGATATTGACGAACGCAGCGTTCATCATCGCGGCGGTGCGCGGGTCTTCGAACGATTCTCGCTCCATCACGTGGCACCAGTGGCAGGCGGAGTAGCCGATCGAGAGGAAGATTGGTTTGTCCTCGGCCGAGGCTCGCTCGAGCGCTTCCGGTCCCCACGGGTACCAATCGACTGGGTTGTGCGCGTGCTGGAGCAGGTACGGGCTGGTTTCGCCGGCCAGGCGATTTGGCACGAGCATAAGATATCGCGTTGCGACCAACCCCGCCCCAGCGGTACGGCTTGACTTGCCTGAGACAATGCACCTGAGACACGACGCGATGCACGCCCGAACCCCTGGACCCGAGGCAGCCGCCACCGTCGACAACCTTGTCGCCGCACTGCGGACCCTGCGGGACGGGGACTCAGCACCGGTGTATGTGCAGATCGAACGCCGGATCCGGATGGGTGTGGCGGACGGCACGATGCAGCCGGGCGATCACTTGCCGTCGGTACGCGACCTCGCCCGTCAACTGGGGTTATCGCCGAATACGGTCGGGCGCGCATATGCCAACCTTTCGCGCGAAGGGGTGATCACGGCCCGCGCCGGGGGCGGCTCCGAGATCGGCGCCCGGGACCGGCTCAACCAGCCCGCGCTGCTGCGCACCCGTACCGAACGCCTGCGGGTGCTCGCCCGCCAGATGGCGGTGCGCGGCCTGGCGCTTGGCCTGGAGCCGGATGAGATCGCGGACGCGGTCCGAAACGAGCTAGCCGCGCATGGGCGGCCAGTCTCGGGCACGCCCATGCACGCGACGCTCGGGCAGCACGAAGCGCCACTGCTCTCCGCCCGCAACCGCCTGCGGGGCACCATTGCGTCGATTCGAGCTGGCGAGCTGCTGGCGGAGGTAACCATCGACTTACGCCAGAACACCCAATTGATCGCCGCCGTAACGCGCGCATCCATCGACCGTCTAGGTCTGGAAAGTGGCGGTCGAGTGACGGTGTATGTCAAAGCGACGGAGCTGACCCTTGGACAGTAGACGCGCCGCGCGCGCCATGGTGGCGCCGCTGTGCCTGATGTTGGTCATGGCCTTGGGTTGGCTCCCGGCGACCGCTCAGGCCCCCACTCCGGGCGCGTGGCTCGAAGGTTCACCGCCGCCGAATTGGAACGTGCCTGGCGCGGCAGTTCCCGCTGCGCCGCCGGCTCACGCCGAGATCGATCCACGCTGTGGCGCGCAGGAGCGAACCTCCGAGTCGGCTGAGGAGGATCAGGTCGTGGACGCCGGCTGGCGTCTGTTCAACGCCGCGCGGGTGGGTTGGGGCTTGTGGATCGTCGACGGGTTGGTTGATTACGACGGCATGTGTCGGCCGAACCAGTTCCAGGGCTTCGTCTTCGCCGATGGTCAATTCGCCGGCACCATCTCACCCACGCCGATGGATTCGCGCACAGACGGCAGCGGCCGGCTGATCGACGTGCACGGGCCGGGGACGCTGAGCGGGCAGTTTGTCCGCTACGTCGCCGCCGACCCCCTGTGTTGTCCGTCGAGCGTTTTCAGTGTCGAGTACAGCCTCGATCGGAGCGGCCCCGCGCCCGTGTTAGTACCGCTGCGATCCTCCCGCACTACGGCGTGATCGGCGGCTGACGAGACGATCGCCTCAGACCCGCGCAGGTTAGAGGCTGGCTGCCAGCTGATCGTACAGGTCCTTGTTGACGACAACTTTGCGCTCGGGCAGCTCACCCCTGACCACCTGCATGAGGATCTCGGCCGTGCGCGCCTGTTGGTTGATATCGCCTTCCAGGGAGTAGCTGGCGATATGCGACGTGAGGGTCACATTCGGCATGGTCAGGAGTGGGTTATCGGCGGCTATGGGCTCGATTTCGAAGACGTCGAGCCCGGCGCCGGAGATCTTGCCGGTCTGCAGCGCCTCGATGAGCGCCTTTTCGTCGACGACGGGGCCACGCGACGTATTGACCAGGTATGCCTCAGGCTTCATCAGCGAGAAGCAGCGCGCGTTGATCATGCCACGTGTCTGAGCGTTCAGAAAGACGTGCAGCGAAACGACATCGGATTCGGCAAGCAACTGATCCAGCGGTACCAGGCCCACCCCGTACTCAACGGCGGCCTCTTTGGTGACGAAGGGGTCGGCGGTCAGAAAGCGGAAGCCAAATGGTCGAGCTCGGTCGACCACCAATTTTGCGATGTTTCCAAATCCAACCAGGCCCAAGGTCAGCGCAGACAGACGGCGGATAGGCATGGAGGCCTCCCGGTTGCGGGCGCCAGCCGACCACTTTCCGCTCTTCACAAAGCGATCGGTCTCCAGCAACTTGCGATTGCCGGCCAGGATCAGGGCGAGCGTGTGGTTGGCGACCTCTTCGATAAACGCGTCGGGAACATTGGCGAACACAATGCCGTTGCGAGTGACCGCGTCCACGTCGATGTCGTCGTAGCCAACATACGGGCGTAGCAGGAAGCGTACGTTGCGCAACTGGCTGACAGCGGCTTCGTCGACGAGGGCGCCGCCAGAGATCAGGACGTCCGCCTCGGCGACCTCCTTGGCTACCGAGCCATCGGATTCGCGCAGGGGTCGCTGAATAAGCTCGACGGAGGCGTCTTTCAGCGAGGCTAGGACACTATCCGCGAGTCGGAAGTTTGCTCCGCCGGCGGCCGCGACGCGGGTAGCAGGGCGGCGCCAGAGCTCTGGTCGGGGCTGTAGGTCAGTCATGGACCGCCTAGGATACTCCCCTCGCCCATGCGCCCGGCCTTCCTGACGATTCGGGCCGACCGCTTGACCACGCGCTCTGGCAAGCTCGAGCTGGTCCTACGCTGAGGCCTCCCAGAGGTGCCGCATCTCGAGGGAGCGCTCGAGCAGCTCGACGAGTGTGCCCGCGTCGAGCAAGCGACCGTTTTCGAGCAACAGAATGCGGTCGGCGCGGCGTAGGGCGGCGTGGCGGTGTGAAACGGCCAGACACGTTAGATCTCGGCGCTGAAGCAGGCGCTCCCACAGCAGACGCTCTGTCTCGACGTCCAGCGCGCTCGACAGGTCGTCGACGACCAGCAGCTCCGCCGGCCGGGCGAACATGCGCGCGGCTGCGACGCGCTGTACCTGGCCGCCGGACAGTTTGACACCGCGTGGTCCGACCAGCGTATCCAAGCCGTCGTCGAGGTCGGGCAGGTCGCGCTCGAGCACCGCCGCGTGGACTATGCGATCCAGATCGACGGCGTCCTCAGGGACACCCAACAAGATATTGTCGCGCATGGACTCGCTCACCAGACGTGGAACCTGGGGCGTATACGCGCTTCGCGGCGGCACGAACAGGCTGGCTGGATCGTCGACCAGCCGCCCATTCCAGCGCAGCGCACCTGATTGGAGTGGCAGCAGCCCAAGCAGCACGCGCAGCAGCGTGGTCTTGCCTGACCCGATACGCCCGGTTACCACGGTGAAGGTCCCACGAGTCATGCGAAAGCTGACCTCGGAGATGCCCTGGTGCGTGCCGGGGTACGCGAACGTCAAGTCCTCAACTGCTATCTCCAGCAGCGGATCGTGGGTGCTGTTTTCTGAGACCGACCAGCCCGGCAGCGGCCCACGCAGGTACAGCGGGGCGTGCTGGACCAGTGCGCTGGGGGCGGCGCCAGTCATCAGCGCCTGCAGGCGCTGGAGCGACACGTCCATCTGGCGGTAGTTGGTCATGAACTGGCCGAACATGCTCGCGATCTGGGTGAGCCAGCCAATGTAGGAGACGAACAGTGCGAAGTCGCCAACGGTGAAGCGGCCATCGCGCATGGGGCGCGCTGCCAGGAACAGGAGCACGCCGGTCCCGAGATTGGCGACGTTGGCGGCTGAAGAGCTGACGAACTGGCTGAAGACCCGATCCGCCAGACCGGCTTGGCGACGCATCTCGTTCAGCTTGCGCAAGTGGTCGACGACGTGCTCCTCGGCGTTGGCAACCTTGATGGCCTGGGCGGCGCCGAACATCTCGCCGAGAAGACCCGTCACGTTGCCGATCGACTGCTGTGCGGCAGCGCGGAACGTCCGGATGCGGGCGTTTGCCACGCGCACGATGATGATGACGAGGATCAGCGGTGCCAGCACGGCCAGGGTGAGACGCGAATCAATGTGGAGCAACGCCGAGACGGTGATCGCAGCGATGATCGCTTGCCCAACAGGATCGAGCATCCAGCTCAGGCCCAGCCCGACGGCCTGGACGTCGTCTCGAAGGCGGCTGATAGCCTCGCCGGCTGAGGCTGGCAGTGGTTGCGCACCAGGCTGGCGCAGGACGTGGGCAAGTGCGTTGCGCCGCAGCAATGTGCCGACCACCAGTTGCAGTCCGCGCTCTGAGGCCCCACCGAGTACGAGCAGCAGCGCACGCACGACGCTCGCCCCGACCAGGAGCGCCAGCGGTGTCCAGAGATTGAGTCCGGGCGTCGCCCCGCCGCTGAGCATGTCCAGGAACTGGCGCACGAGCAGGCCCGGCACCAGAGGAAATATGTAGAAGACGCCACTGGCCAACAGGCCACTCAGCAGATACAGCCACAATCGCACGCGGGCCATTGCCACGACCGCCCGCCACGTGCTCACGCCAGCAGCTCCTGAGCTCCGGTCCGCAGCAGGCCCGAGAATGTGGACGTCGGATCATTCGAGAGCACCTCGCGCGGGCCCCATTCGCGGACGCCGTTTTCGTCCAGAATGAGCACCTTGTCGACACGCTGGATGGTCGTCAGTCGATGCGCGATGATGATCCCGGTCCGCCCCTGCAGCAGGCGATCGACGGCGTGCTCCATACGTCGTTCGGTGGCCGGATCGAGCCGCGACGAGGCCTCGTCCAGAATCACCAGCCCTGGATCTCGCAGGAACACGCGCGCAAAGGCCAATATCTGCGCCTCACCAGCCGACATGCCGCTGCCGCTTCCCCCAGGTGCTAGGAGGGTGTCCAGTCCGCTTGGCAGCCGCTGCAGCCAGTCCCCGAGCTCGAGCTCCGCGAGCACCTCCAGCATGCGAGCGTCAGACACGCGCGCATCGAACAAGGCCAGGTTTTCGCGCACCGAGGCGTGAAACAGCTGGATGTCCTGGGTCACTAGCCCGACCCGCTGGCGCAGGCTCGCCATGCGCAACCCGCGCAGGTCGCAGCCGTCGAGCTGAATCCGGCCCTCGCGGGGGTCGTGCAACCGTAGCAGCAGCTTGGCTAACGTCGTCTTGCCGATTCCGGTCCGACCCAGCACCCCCAGTACCTCGCCGGCCTCGAGCCGAAACGACACATCCCGCAAAACCGGCTCCTCTGGCACATAGCCGAAGCAGACACGCTCAACCTCGACGCTCAAGGCACCCGACGGCAGCTGGCGCTCGCCATCGGCCAGGGAGCTCCGCAATGCCAACAGCCGCTGGATGCGACGCAGTCCTGCGCCTGCCTGCTGCAGATCCTGCATCTGGCGGGTGATCTGTTCGATCGGACGATTCAGCACCTGCGTATACGCGAAGATCACGTAGACGCTGCCCAGGGTGATCGCGCCGGTGAGAAAGAGGTAGCCGCCGAGGCCGATCGCCAGCGCGCCCCCGAGCGTGAGGAGCGTTGCCGCGGACTGGAACCCGAGATTGCCCACCACGCCGGCTTGCAGCTCGCGGCGCAGGAGCCGGCGCGAGCGCTCATGGAAGCGTCGCATGACGTACGCCGTCGCGCCCATAGCCCGAATGTCCTCGGTGCCTGCCAGGCGTTCCTCGAGGAACCCGAACAAATCGGCGCTGGCCTGGCGGGCGGCTGCCCAATAAGGAACGGCGACTGCCCGCAGACGATTCATAGCCAAGATGGCCAGCAGCACTGAGCCACCCATTGCCACGCCTACGCGCCAGTCGATCTGCACCAGCAGGAGCACCAGGCCTACCACCAGGAGGCCATT
The DNA here is from genome assembly GCA_051006215.1 of Chloroflexota bacterium. GTDB lineage: Bacteria > Chloroflexota > UBA6077 > UBA6077 > CF-72 > CF-72. The sequence goes on along the minus strand of JBPCIO010000040.1, from coordinate 2,883 downwards.
GCCCATGACGTACACGACGAAGCGGGCGAAAAAGTTGGCCAGCGTGCCAACGTCACCGTCCACGCGTTCGATCAGCTCACCCGGCGTGTGGCCGGCCAGGAAATCCGGGTCCAGCCGCAGAACGTGGAGGGTCAGGTCGGCGCGCAGGGCGTTGGTTGCGGTCAAGCCGACGTTCTCGGCAAAGAACGTTTCGGCCACCGAGACCAGTTGCGTCGCGAGCGCAACCACCAGGAATACGACCCCAATAGCAAGGAGGCGGTCTATGTCGGCATCTTGAGCAGCAGAATCGATGAAGACGCGCAGGATCTGCGGGTTGGCGAGTTCGAGGCCAATCGTGGCCAGCAGCAGCAGCGCCAAGACCAGCACGCGAGTCCGCTGCGGGCGTAGGTAGGTGGCCAGGACACGCCAGGCCGAAGTCGTGGTGGGCACCCGGACGGGCGCACACTGTACCAAGTGACGGCGCCGTTCAGACCGCCAGCGCGGAGCGACGCCCTACCTGCACGACCACGACGTTGGCTCACGCGTGCTGGCTCGACGGGCGAGTACAGGGGCATGTCCAGCCCTTCCTCGTCCTCGTCGGCATTGGCCTCTTCGCCCTCGGAGGCGTGAGGCTGCGGAAGCTCTTCACCTTCGGCGTCTGGGTCCTCGCCAGCGACTCCATCGTGCCGCGCTGTTCCTCGACCCGTTCGGCCAACCGCGTTCGCCAATAGTCGTCGAACGTTGCGTCCTGGAGCGGAATGTCCTCAGGCCGGGCCGTCAGGACCGATCGCAGGGCAGTCTTGAACTCCTGACAATCTGAAAGATCGACAAGGTCGGCGTTGCGAATGGCACCACGTTGCAAGCGCCGCGCTAGCGCCAGCGCGCAGGACGATTCGGCGCGAATACCTGTAATGTTTTGTCGCTGCTCCAGCCGTACACTCGCCTGAGGTGACTCTGGGCGCGCCAAAACCGAATGTGCTGGTGGTCGACGACGAGCCGATGGTGGTCGAGGTTGTCGGACGCTATCTCAGACGAGATGGCTTCGCGGTGACGACAGCGGGGACCGGGCTCGAGGCGCTTGCCGCTGGGGTCGATAGCCTGAAGCCGCCGCACGTCATCGTGCTCGACGTCATGCTGCCTGGGATGGATGGCCTGGAGGTGTGCCGCCAACTACGGCTAGCGCACGTTACCGCACCCATCATCCTGCTCACGGCCCGCGCCGAAGAGGCGGACCGGATTAGCGGCCTGGGCATTGGCGCCGACGACTACGTGGTCAAGCCGTTCAGCCCGGGCGAGCTCGTGGCGCGAGTCAAGGCGCAGCTCCGACGCGTGCGCCTGGACACCCAACCACCCGCGGATGGGCGTCTGCGAGGAGGTGAGCTGGAGCTCGACGCTACCAACCGCGGACTCAAAGTACGAGGCGAGTCAGCCACTCTCACGGCCAAGGAATTCGACCTGCTGCACTACCTCATGGCTCACGCTGGCGAAGTCTTCAGTCGCGATGAGCTGCTCGATGCTGTCTGGGACCGCAACTTCGTGGGTGGCCCGGCCACGGTCACCGTTCACATTCGACGGCTGCGGGAAAAGGTCGAGCGCGACCCAAGCCGACCGAGCCATCTCAAAGTGGTCTGGGGCACGGGCTATAAGTTCGACCCGTCGGCGTGAGGCTGGCAGCCGTGTGGGCCGAGCTGCCGGCCGGGGTTGCGCATGCGCTGGCGCAGACGAATTCGCCCCCAGCTAAGCGGCCTGGCAGGCAAGATCCTTTTTCGAACCGACCGAAAAGCAAGAAACCGCGCTGCGGTTGGCGAATCGCTTGCGGGCCGCGCGAGTGATGTCCCGATCGAGGGTTCCCTTTGGGGTCGCCGGTACGTTGCTGGTCGCGATCGTCCTGGCGCTCGTGGTTGCCGACCGGATCTTTGGGTCGCCTCGACGCGACCTGGAACTGCTGGCCTTGTTTATGACCGCCTCTGGCGGGGTGTCACTGGTAATCGCAGCGCTGCTCGTTCGCCTGGCCGGCGCACGCATAGGCAGCGTTCGGCTGCGCGTGGTGTTGGCTTCGGGCGTGGGACTGCTCGTGACCGTGGTGAATGTGCTGACCACCTCCGCGCTCATGTTCTTGAACACTCACGACCTGACCCTCCTGCTGCTGTTGCTCGCGTTCTCCGCGGTCATCTCGTTAGCCTTCGCGTACGCCGTCTCAGGTGTCCTGACGGCCCAGCTCGGAGTCCTTTCGCGTGCTGCCAAGCATCTGGCCGAAGGTGACCTGACCGCGCGCGTTGGCGTTCATGGTTCGGATGAGCTGGGCAGGCTGGCCGCCGCGTTTGACGACATGGCCGAGCAGCTGCAGCAAGCGTTCGATCGAGAGCGCGCCCTGGAGGCGGCCCGGCGCGAGCTCATCTCAGCAGTCTCGCACGACCTGCGCACTCCCCTGGCCACGACGCGGGCCATGGTTGAAGCGCTGGCAGACGGCGTGGTGACCAATAAAGCCGACACGCAGCGCTATCTGCGGCTCATTCTCCAGGAAACCCAGCACTTGAGTCGCCTGATTGACGACCTGTTTGAGCTGAGCCAGATCGATAGTGGCGCGCTGCGGTTGCGATGCCTGCCCATCGACGTAGGGCAGCTGGTGTCCGAAACGGTGGCGGCGTATCACGCGCCCGCGGCGGAGCGCGATGTGCGGATTGACGAGTTGCTCAGTCCGAGCCTGGAGTCGGCGCGCATTCAGGCCGATCCGGAGCGCCTCCAACGTGTGCTGCGGAATCTGCTCGACAATGCTCTGCACCACACGCCGCCTGGTGGTACCGTCCAGGTCGGCGCTGCCACCGCTGAACGGGACGTGGAGCTCAACGTCAGCGATAGCGGTCCTGGAGTGGCAGACGACGACCTGGAGCGGATCTTTGACCG
>JBPCIO010000039.1:0-37935 GCA_051006215.1 Chloroflexota bacterium | reverse complement strand
GTACCAAGGACTCTGGCCGCCCTGCCGCAGGCCAAGGTCATCACTCTTCAGGATTACCCGGATGCGGCTTGGTCAGACGCCGTGGCTGAGCGCCGGGCTGAGATCGAGCCAGCTCTGATGGCATTTCTCACCGACGTCTCGCGGCATGAGGCGGTCGAGCCAATGCAGCTGACCCAGGACGACGACGAGATTGCCGGCATCCGCTACCGCGTCCGAGGCAGCGGACCACCCCTGGTCTTGCTGCCACTCACATTGGCCCGCTCGCAGTGGGACCCGCTGCTGCCGGTGCTGGCGGAGCGGTACACCACGATCGTGCTCGGAGGCGCCCACCTCGGCATTATCCCCAGCCTCGAGGAACGCATGCGGGGTGGATATAGCGAGGTGGTGCGCTCGGTAGTTCGGGCGGCCGATCCGCAACCAGGCCAGAGCATCCTCGAGGTGGGCTGCGGCTCAGGCGCAGTTGCCCGCTGGCTCGCCCGCTTTACCAACGGCGCCAATCGGATCCAGGCCGTCGACGTCAATGACTATCTCCTGCGTGAGGCGGCATCTCTGACCAGGTCTGAGGGGCTGACCGAGCGAATCACCTTTCAGCACGGCGACGCCGAAGACCTGCCGCTGAGGTCTGGCGGCGTCGACGTTGCGCTGTCGTTCACCGTCATGGAAGAAGTCGACGCTGGGCGCATGCTGGCAGAGTTGATTCGGGTCACTAAACCAGGCGGGCGGCTCGGGATCGTCGTCCGAGCGACAGACATGCGGATCTGGGTCAACATCTCGCTGCGGTCGGACCTGCTAGAACGGGTCGAGTGTGTGTCCGGCGCGGGCGCGGCCGATCTTGGCTGCAGCGACGCCAGCCTGTATCGCAGATTCCGGGATGCGGGCCTGAGCCCACTGATGATGGGCCCGCAGCTTGCGCCCGATCGAGCCGAGGCAACCCCGCAACGGCTGCGCTTCTTTATCGGACGCATTGCGCAAGCGCTGCAGGCGGACGAAGCCGGCGAATTTCGGACAGCCGTCCAGCGGTCGGTCGAAAGCGGCACCATGCTCTGGGCTGACCCGTACCACTGCGCCGTAGCAGTCGTGGGGGGAGTGTGACCGCCGAAGGCGGGCAATGATGGCGACCTTCGTGCTCGTGCACGGTGCCTGGCTCGGTGGCTGGTGTTGGAAGAAGGTTGTTCCGCGCCTGCGGTCACACGGCCACGACGCGTTCACCCCGACGCTGACCGGTCTGGGGGATCGGGCTCATCTCGCCGGCCCGGCGATCAACTTAACCAGCCACATTCAAGATGTGGTGAAGATGCTGGAGTACGAGGATTTGCGCGGCGTCATCCTGGTTGGCCACAGCTATGGAGGTATGGTCATCACGGGCGTAGCGGACCGCGCAGCGGATCGCATCGGCAGCCTGGTCTACCTGGACGCCTTCTTGCCCGAGGATGGCCAGGCACTGGTTGATCTCATTCCACCGACGGCTCGCGCGAGCTTGTCGGACCGCGTCCTGTCCGAGGGAGACGGGTGGCAATTGCGGACTTACCGGCCGGTTCCATGGGAAGTCTACCTCCGAGAAAGCTGGGGCGTCTCGGCTGCCGCAGATGTGGAGTGGATTATGGAGCGGCTCCAGGCTCAGCCATTCCAGACGTTTACCGAGCCCGTTCGGCGTCGGAACCCGGCCGCAGAGAAGATTGACCAGATGTACATTCTTTGCAACGGGGGTGTCCCCGGCGGCCACCCGAACGGAACGTTCGCATCCGCCGCGGAGGCGGCCCGCGAAGCGGGCTCCGGCTGGGGGTACCGCGAGCTCCTGACTGGCCACGCCGCCATGGTCACCGCGCCGCTGGCCCTGGCTGATTTGCTACTGGACGTGACGCCGGCCGACGCCAGGGCGTGATCGCCGAGGGGGAGCGGAACTGCCCCCGAGGTGGCACAAGCGTTGCACTTCCGACAAGATGGCAAAGGCGATATGGGCATGGCCGCTGGCTGGCATCGGGCTGGCTTGGGCAGCGCGTAAGGTAGTCGGCCGCGCGCGACACTCCGATTTAGCTGGGCAGGTGGCCGTGATCACCGGCAGTTCGCGCGGGCTGGGGCTGGCAATCGCCCGCGAGCTTGCGCGTGCTGGCTGCCGCGTCGTGCTGTCAGCACGTGACAGCGACGAGCTGGAGCAGGCCCGAATGGATGTTGAAAGCATCGGCGGCGAGGTGATCGTGCTGCTGTGCGATGTGACCAGCCGCGACGACGCCCGCAACTTGATCGACGAGTCGGTGAAGCGCTTTGGCAGCGTCGATATCCTGATCAACAACGCCGGCGCAATCTCGGTCGGACCGCTCGAGACACAAACCATCGAGGATTTCGAGCGCGCTATGGGCGTCATGTTCTGGGGGACCGTGTACTCGACCTTCGCTGCGCTGCCGCACATGCGCCAACAACGTACTGGACACGTCGTCAACATCACGTCGGTTGGCGGTAAAGTGGGCGTTCCGCATCTGCTGCCTTACTCGACGGCCAAGTTTGCCGCGGTTGGGTTTTCCGAGGGACTGCACGCCGAGTTGGCCCCAGCAGGCATTCACGTGTTGACCGTTGTGCCCGGCTTGATGCGCACTGGTTCACACGTGAACGCGCAGTTCAAGGGACAACATCGCCAGGAGTTTGCCTGGTTCAGCCTGGCGGCGAGCATGCCGATCACCTCGATCGGTGCAGACGAGGCCGCACGTCGGATCGTGTCGGCGATCGAGAATGGCGAAACAGAGATCGTCCTTACCTGGCAGGCGGCCATCGCCAGCCGAGCCCATGGACTCATGCCTGGCCTCTCGGCTGACGTCCTGGCGCTGATCGACCGGGTGCTTCCCTCCGCCCAGAATGAGGGGCAGCGGACCCAGCCGGGATGGGCAAGCCGGAGCGCGATCTCGGATTCGCCGTTGACTACGCTCGGCGAACAGGCCGCCGACGACCTCAATCAGCGCTGAGGCTGATCTATCCGTTGGAGAATGCCAGCCCATCAGCGCGGGATGACCGGCAAGACCAGGTGCGAGGGGTGGTGCGTGGAGTGCAGGACCGTCTGGCGGGCGGTCTGCATGCTGGTGCTCCGAAAGATGTCCCCGCCCGTGTTCAGGTTGCGGTCGAAGCGTGGAAAATTGGAGCTGGAGATCTCGACCCGGATACGGTGGCCTCGAACAAAGAGATTGCTCGTGGGCGCCAACTCGATGCGGTACTCCGCGACTTCGCCTGGCGTGAGTAACTCCATCGTCTCCAGGCTTTGGCGGTGACGAGCCCGGAGGATGCCTTCGGCCAGGTGGATGGCGCGTCCGTCTGGGTACACGTCCACCAGCTTGGCGGTGAAATCGGTGTCCGGGGCGGATGATTCGGCGTACAGGACGGCCTCCAGCGGGCCAGTGATTTCGAGATCGGCGTCGAGGGGCGGGGTGGAGTAGACCAGCACGTCGTCGCGTCGCTCCAGGGGCCGCTGGTCCACGGGTCCGGGATAGATGGGCTCCTGAGCGAACTTCATCCACGTCCACGTCGAGTTGTTCCCGCCGAGCGTTGGCACCGGATTGGCAGGGTCGTACTCGTACCGGTCCGGTTCCTCCGCGCCGGGCGCATCCGTCGACAACCAGCCGTCACCGTACACCGAGTTGGCGTGGCCGCGACTGTGGAGGTAGTAGCGGGTGAACTGCGTGCGTGCCAGTGGCCATTCGTGCTCGAAGCGCCAGCGGTTCTCACCCATGACGAAGAGTTTGATCGGCGGCTCGGCGACGATGCCGGTGTCCAGATTCTTGAGCCAATAGTCGAACCAGCGCAGGTCGTCGGCTTTCAGGTCGACGGCACCTTCAGGTCCGAAGTCCAGGTCGCCCAACTTCGAGCCGTCGGGCAGGTGGTGGGTCCAGGGAATGATAAAGATGCTCTGGTTCTGCCGGGCGTGCTCGGAAAAGCCACGCTCGCGCATGCCGTTCCACGCTCGCAGCGACGGTGCGGTGTACGGGTCGTACCAGGCCGCCTGCTGTCGAATCGGGACCGCAATCTGGTCGAGTTTGGTCTCGGTATTGATCGCCCGCCAGTAGTCGTCATACAAAACGTGCGTGCACCAGTCGCGGTACCAGGGCACGACCCGGCCGATGGTCGCCTCATCCAGGGTCATCAATGGCAGGTGGCGGTAGTACGCGCTGTTGCCGAAGATGTGAGTGGCGCCGCGCTGGATGAGCGACACACTGGTGGTGAAGATCACACTGGCGAAGCCGGTCAGCGTCCACTGAACCGCGCCGCCGACGCGGTGGCAGTCCTTGAAGTAGTCGCCCATGATTACTTGCGGCGCCATGGCCGTCAGGTGCGGGCTGCGGTATGGAGCGAGCTGCCACTGGAAGAGACCGCCGTACGATCGTCCGCTCGTTCCGATCTTGCCGTTGCACCATGCCTGATTGGCTATCCAATCGAGCGTGTCATGGCCGTCGGGGCCGTCGTCGACGTACGGCACGAAGACACCTTCCGACTCGAACCGGCCGCGGCAGTCCTGAATGACCACGGCGTAACCGCGCTTGGCCCACCAGGCCGCCCAGTCGATGTGTGGCTCGTGTAGGCTCTCGTAAGGGGTACGCAGCAGAAGTGTTGGAAATGCACCCCCACAGCGCGGTAAGAACACGTCCGAGGACAGTCTGACGCCGTCGCGCATGGTGGCCTTGAGGTCGTACAGCACGCGAATCTCGTGGGTCGGGCGCGACGTCTCGGCTGTCATGCTGGGATCACCGGGAGCACCAGGTGCGACGGCCGGGCGCGGTCGAAATAGACGCTGTTGTGGGCCACGAGCTGGTGAGTGTGCCGACCCATCGGTTCGCCCGTGTTCGGATTGACGTCGATGCGCGGAAAATTGCTGCTGCTGATATCCAAGCGGATGCGGTGGCCAGGCGTAAAGAGATTGCTGGTCGGCGCGAGCGTGATGACGATTGGATACACCTGCCCGGGCTGCATGAACACCTCACGTTCAAATGACTCGCGGAAGCGGACCCGCAGGACGGAGTCCACCAGGTTCATCTCGTAACCCTCTGGATAGTCCGCGCCGGGTGGGTAGATATCGAGCAGCTTGGCCGTGAAATCCGTGTCCAGGCAATCCGAGGAGACCCACAGGCGGACGACGATTGGTCCGGTGATTTCGACCTCATCGTGCAGCGGTTGTGTCTGAAACACTAGCACGTCCGGTCGGTCGGCCAGGCGCGGGTAGGGCGGTCGGCAGGCGACCAGGTCTGGTCGCTCGCGCTGGTCCATCGGACCGTCCGGGACAATGCTGCGCATCCGTACCCAGGGCGGCAGATACTTTTCCCAGAACGGGTCCAGGTGGGGCATGGGCGCCATTTCGAAGAACCCGGTCACGTTTCCGCCGATGGTCGGCACCGGGTGCCCGGGATCGAAGTCAAAGCTGGCTGAGGCCACTGCTGGTTGTGGCGCCGAAGGGCTGAGGTGACCGTTCGGATGAAGGTAGTAGGGCCGGAAGTGCGTGCGGGCGAGTGGCCATTCGCGCTCGTCTCGCCACCGACCACCATGGTTGAGGCGACCCTCGGCGTTCCTTCGGCCGTCGCCGCCGCCCATCACGAATAGCCGGATGGGCGCTTCGTGCTCGATGCCATTGTCGACGTCTTTGAGCCAGCGCTCGAAAAACCGCTCCTGCTCCGGGTTGAAGCGCTCGAAACCCCAGATCGCCTGCGGGCCGAAGTCCACGTCGTTGGCCCACGACAGCACGTTGCGCAGGCCCATATGCGTCCATGGCCCCATCAGCAAACGCTGTGGAGAGGTATTTTTGTTTGCCATAGCCGCAAAGTAGGTAGTGGTGGAGATGGCGAACGGGTCGAACCAGCCGCCGCTATAGGTGCCCGGTATGTCGGCGTGCCTGTCGAAGTAGCGCGCGAAATCGTTGCATTCCCGCCCCCAGAACTCGTCGTACGCGCCGCGGTAGTAGTAGTCGAACAGCGTCTTTTCCAGCGTCGGAACGACTGCCAAGGGCGTCTGGCCGGGCTTGAATGGTGTCTCGTAGACCAGCTCGCGCATGCGCTTCATCGCGTCGACGATGGTCCGCCAGATAGCTGGATCGGTCTGCGCTTCCTGGGAGTCCTGGGCGTGCAGGAACAGCGCGCCGAACATGTGCATGGCCATCGCGCCACCTTCGCGACTCTGATGGGCGTACGTGTTGGTGGGTTCGACGTCTGGCCAGATGGCGCTCAGGTGGGGCGGGTTGCACAGCGCGGCGGCGGTCTGGACCATCGCCACGTGCGAACTGCCGAGCATGCCCACTTTTCCGTTCGACCAGGCCTGCGAGGCAATCCATTCGATCGTGTCGTAGCCATCGCGACCTTCGTTCACGTTGGCTGTATGAAAATACTGGCCGGTGCCCTCCGATCGATACCGACCGCGCAGGTCCTGCAACACGACCGCGAAACCACGCGGCGTGAAGTAGGCCGGAATGGAATCCACGTAGCGCTGGGCAGACTTGTCGTACGAGGTGCGCGCCAGCAACGTCGGGAACTGCCCCGCCGCGAATTCGCCGCCGACGCCTGGACGATAGACGTCGGCAGCCAGACGAATGTCGTCGCGCGTCGTGAGCATGACGTCTTTGGCAACGACGATGCCGAAGTCACCAGTCACGCAGCAACTGCCTTCCGGGCCGTCTTCCGGTGTGCTCGCCGTCGACCAGCACGTGCGTGCCGTTGATAAACACGTGCTCGATGCCCCGAGCATAGGCCAGTGGCTGCTCGAGCGTGGACACGTCGGCCAGGCGATCGTAATCGAAGACCACGATGTCGGCGAACGCGCCACGGCGCAACAACCCACGGTCGCGGAGGCGAAAGTGGCGGGCGGGCATGCTGGTCATTTTGCGGATCGTCTCCTCCAGGCGCAGGCTGCCGCGGGCACGGGTGTGTTCGGTGAGAAAATGGATGTGCCCGGCGAAGCAGATGGGGTGTCGAGTCTGCTCGGCCAGGGGTCCGTCGATGCGGCTACTCCACGTATCAGCACTCAAACTGAACAGCGGGTGCCGGATCATCTCCGTCAGGTGCTCGTCCGTAAACAGCACGCCGACGCACTGCATACTCTCCATCTCCTCGCCCGCGGCAACGAGGATGTCGAAGTACACGTCCCAGGGATCGCATCGCAGGGCATCAGCGATCTCCTGAAAGTTTCTGCCGGCGTAGTCGGGAAAGCGTTGATCGCCCTGCAGGTAGACGCGATCCCATTCCCCCCGGTGCAGGAACCGCCAGTACCGGTCGCACTCCGTGCGCAACTGCTGCCGCACTGCAGGTTGGCGCAGCAGTTCTTGTATGCTGGCCGGCCCCTGACTGGCAATCCAGGGCGGCAAGATGCTGACCATGAGGCCGGTGCCGTACCAAAACGGTGTGGTATCGGTCAGCACGTTCAGTCCGTCACTTCGCGCCTGAACCACCGATTCGACGGCGCGCTGCCAGGCGCCGTCGGCTGCTCCGGTATTGTGGCGGACGTTCAGGTGGCCGATCTCCGCGCCACCAACGTTCGCTTCACGGGCGATGGTCAGGAACTCGTCCACGGCAGCCTGGAGGAACTCGTCGCGGTTGCGGATATGGCTAGCGTAGTAGCCGCCCACCTCGCCGACGATCCTGGCGAGATCGACGAGCTCGTCCGTGGTGGCCTGGATGCCTGGCTCGAACTCTAGACCCGATGACAAGCCAAGGGCGCCCGCCGCCAACGCCTCGCGCACATACGCCCGCATCGCCTCAGGTTGGGCTTTCGCGGCGAGACGTAGCGTGTTGTGACCAACCAGAAAGGCAAAGTTCGCCGAGGTTCCCAGCCGCCGCACACAGTCGAGGTATTCGGTGTAGGTCGACCAGGTGACCGGCCCATCATACGCATACACCCGCAAGCGGGAAGCGACGAAGGCCCGCGAAGCATCCGAGACGGGCGCGAAGCCGTTGCCGCAGTTGCCGACAACTTCGGTGGTCACCCCCTGTCGGATGGTGCTCTCCTGGGTCGGGTTCGAGAAGAACGTCCAATCGGAGTGGCCATTGGCGTCGACGAACCCGGGGCAGACAATCCTGTTGCTCGCGTCCACGACTGTCGCCGCTTGCGCGCCAGGCAGCCGCTCCACCGCCACGACTCGGTCACCGCTGATAGCGACGTCGGCTGGAAAGCTGGGGTTTCCGGTGCCGTCGATGACCAACCCGTTTCTGATCAGGACGTCCAGCACCAGCTTCTCAGGCTACCCGTTTACCCGACTGGAGGACCGCCACGACCCGGCGCAGGTTGGCTGGGTCTGCGAGCGGATCCGATGCGAGCACCAGCACATCGGCGGCTTTGCCCACTTCCAGAGTACCGATGCGCGAGCCCAGCCCGAGCAGACGCGCGGCGTTGCGAGTGACCACCTGGAGCGACTCCATTGGCGACAGTCCCGCCAGGCGCGCCAGCTGCACGCTGTAGTCCATGTGGCCGAACTCCGTGTCGAACGGCCCGGCGTCGCTGCCAAATGCCATACGCTCCGTCAGGCCCATGCTGCGCAGCAACTCGATCACGCCTAGGAACGCGTCGAAGTACTGCTCCAGGTTGCCGATCTGCGCTGTCTCAACGGCAGTCAACGGCTGTCCGCGGGCTGCTTGGTGGCGCAAGGCGACCAGCGTGTCCCAACCGCTGGACTGCGGGTTCAGGTCCAGGAACGCGCTCGACGCCGCCAGCTTGTCGGCCACGCGCTGATCCCATTTTGGAAGCCCGGTCGGCGCACCAGCGCCGCGCGTGTGCACGATTTCACCCGGTGAGAGGAACTCGACGTGGGCTATCGCGTCGACGCCAGCATCGACGCAGTTCTCAATGGACTGCGTAGCGCGCGCGTGGGCGACCGTCGGCCGCTCGAGAGCGTGCGCGGCTTCGACGCCGACCCGCAGCTCGTCGACGGTGTACGCTGCGAGATACGGAATTCCACCTTTGGTTCCCCCGCCGGAGGCGACCAGCTTGATCGCGTCCGCACCTTCGGCGACCAGGATCCGAACCTGCTTGCGAATCTCGTCGGCTGTGTCGGCCACCGCGCCAGTCCAGTGGATGTGGCCGCTGCTGTGCGTGATCGCGCGGCCGACAAGCTGCAAACGCGGGGCAGGGAAGTAGCCCCGCCGGGCGGCCTCACGCACCCAGAACATGGTCTGGCCGCGGGCGGCGCAATCGCGCAGCGTAGTGACACCCGAACCCAGGTGAATGCCGAGTTGCCGAACTGCGGTCAAGGCCAGCATTTCGTCTGGGGCCTGGAGCTGGACCTCGAACGGCTGGCGATCCGGAAACAATGTCGGGTGGGCGTGGCAATCGATGAGTCCGGGCATCACGAACTGGTCGGAATAGTCCATCACGGTTTCATCGTCCGCATCCGCCGGAAAATCCGCGCGCTTGCCAATCGCGGCGATCAAACCCCGCTCCAGTCTCAGCACCGCACCGGCGAGCGGGGGTGCGCCAGTGCCTGAGATCAGCTGGCCGGCTAGCAGGTACGCGGGCCCGGTCGGCTCGCTCTCCTGCATCATTGGATCAAGGCTAGGTGTCTCTGCTTTGAGGTGTCAATTGAGCGCGATGGGTCGCCTCAGGCTTCAGGAGGAATAATCAGCGCGTGAAAATCACCGATGTCGAGGCGATTGTGCTGCGGCAACCGGCCGTCGACGAGAGCATCGCGGACGGCAGCCAGGACGACCTGATCGTGCGCGTGCACACGGACGCCGGCATCGTCGGCGTGGGTGAAGTCGATTCGGCGCCAGAAGTCGTCAAAGCGGTGATCGAGGCGCCAGCATCGCACGCGATCGCCAGTGGCTTGCGCCAGGTGCTGCTGGGTGAAGACCCGCTGGATGTCGAGGGCTTGTGGTGGAAGATGTACCGCGCGGCCATCTACTACGGGCGGCGGGGTGTGGCGGTCCACGCCATCAGCGGCATCGATCTCGCGTTGTGGGACATCAAGGGCAAACACCTCGGCCAGCCTGTGGCTCGCTTGCTAGGCACTCCGCACCGCCAGCGCGTGCGTGCGTACGCGTCCACGTTGATGCCGGATACCGAAGACGAGGTCCGCGCGAAAGTGGCCGCACTGATCGAGCAGTACGGCTTTACCGCTGTCAAATTGGGTTGGGGCCCGCTCGGCCAGGATTGGCGACACGACGTCCGCCTGGCCCGAGCCGCTCGGGCGGCCGGCGGGGACGGCGTCGACGTCCTGATCGACGCCGGACTCGGGTACGGCGCCGATGCGGCGACCGCTATTCGCGTCGCGCGCGAGCTGGAGCAGTTGGGCATCTTCTGGATCGAGGAGCCGTTCATGCCCGACGAGTTGGGCGCGTACGCCGAGCTGGCCGACAGCGTCGATATCCGCGTGGCGGGTGGAGAAGAGGAGGCGACTCGGTGGGGCTTCCTCGAGCTCATCGAGCGCGGGCACGTGGACGTGGTCCAGCCGGACGTGACGCGTTGTGGCGGCCTGACTGAAGCCATGCGCATCGCCCAGCTTGCCGCGCAGCACCAGGTAGCGTGTGTGCCGCACGCATGGAAGAGCGGCATCATTAAGGCCGCGTCTTTGCATCTCAACGCGGTGTTGCCTGAGGCGCTATTCCAGGAGTATTGCGTGGCTGAAACGCCGATCAATTCCTTGCTCACGACTCAGCGCATGCCGCTTCACGATGGCTACGTCGACGTGCCGTCAGGCCCGGGGCTGGGAGTCGACCTCGATCAGGAAGTACTCGATCGTCTGGCCGTCGGGGAGCGGCCGCTACCCGTTCGGGGGTAACAGCGGGCCATGGGTTTTTCGGCGGGCGTGAGCCGGATCGACATCACCCCACCCCACCCCTCGGCTTGAGTCACGGCGCCTGGGCAGCCCGCACGGGCAGGGCCGAGGGTGTGCATGACCCGCTCCTGGCGCAGGCACTGGTGGTTGACGATGGCAGCGGCGGCCAGGCAGCGGTCGTGGCTGTCGATCTGCCCATGCTGGGCCGAGGCCTCACCGACGCGGTTCGCGCGCGCGTTCACGCGCAGACGGGCATTCCGCCGTGGGCAGTGCTGCTGAATGCTTCGCACAATCACAGCGCGCCCGCGTTGGCGTTGGGCGGGGGCATTTCGGCCATGCGCGAGCCGGCTGGATTCGAGCCGTACGCGGCCCTCCTGGAAGACGACCTGGTGGGTGTCGTCTACGCCGCGTGGCGAAGGCGTCGGCCGGCGCGAATCGGCTCCGGCAGCGGGCGCGCGCCTGGCATCAGCACCAATCGCGTCCACGCAGGCGTTTCGATTGACGATTCGGTGCAGGTGATCAAGCTGGAGGACGACATGGGCCAGGTGTTCGTGGCGGTGGTCAGCTTTGCCTGCCACGGCACGAGCATCGGCGGCCACACGTTGCTGTGGAACGCGGATTTCCCAGGCCCGCTGCGCGAGACGATCTGTCGCCAGCACCCAGGCGCCGAGTGCATCTTTCTGCAGGGCTGCGCCGGCGATATTGCACCGTGGGACTTCTGGATGGGCAACTCCGCAGCGCGCCCAATGAGCTTTGCCAATCGCGACGCGTTGGGCCAGGCGCTCGGCGCCGAGGCACTCCGCATTCTGACGACCAGCCAGACGACGGCGGACGCGCGAGTCTTCGCCAGCTCGCGAACGATCCGCATGCGACGTCGACAGCTCACCTGGGACACAGCGGAATTGGACCTTGCTCAGCGGTCGCTAGCCCAAACGCCTGATCCGGACTATCCCGAAGTGTGGGCCGACCACGTCCACACCACCAACTCGGCGCAGCTGTTTCCGCTCGCCTACCAACGCGGTTCGGTGGCCATGTACCGCGACATGCTCGACCGCCAGGAGCAGCCCCTGCAGGCCGAGATCCAGGCGCTGGCAATCGGAGACACGGCGATTGTCGGCAATCCCTTCGAGCTGTTCAACGCCGCCGGACTCCAGATACGCGCAAGCAGCCCGTTCGCCGGACCAACTCTGGTGCTCGGCTACTGCAACGACTATCTTGGCTATCTGCCGACGGCTGGCGACTTCGCCCTCATCGCCGACGTGCCGCTCGAAGAGGTGCTGGACCAGGACCGCTACCGCTGGGCATACGGCATCACCAACACCAACGTCCAGCCAGGCGAGCTGGCGAGCTTGATCGACGCTAGCGCGGATGCGCTCCAGGCACTCTTCGCCCACGCTAGCTCGGGCCGATAGCGGC
Source organism: Chloroflexota bacterium (assembly GCA_051006215.1). Lineage (GTDB taxonomy): Bacteria > Chloroflexota > UBA6077 > UBA6077 > CF-72 > CF-72. The sequence goes on along the minus strand of JBPCIO010000039.1, from coordinate 25,796 downwards.
CCCGGACCGATTCGTTATAAGACTCGTCCTGCGAGCGCGCCGGTCAGCTCCCCCAGCGTAACGACGGGCTTGCCGTTGACCAACACGTGCGAGATGCCTGTGGGTATGCTGGCTGGTCGGACAAAGCTGGATGTGGTGTCGATGGTCGCCGGATCGAAGACCATCAGGTCCGCGTAGCAGCCCTCGCGGACCAGGCCGCGCTCTGTCAGCCCGCGCTGCTGCGCCGGGAACGAGGTCATCTTGCGGATCGCCTCTTCCAGCGAGAGACAGGCTTCTTCCCGCACGTAGTGGCCCAGAATCTTTGGCACCCAGCCCCAGCAGCTAGGGTGGTTGGCGACCTCGCCCGGACCGCCGTCGCGGGTGCCACGCCAGCCGTCCGAGGACAGAATGAACAGTGGGTGTTGCAAGCAGGCACGTACGTGGTCCTCGCTGAACAACCGTCCGTTGACCAGGACCTGGCCGAGGCCCTCGCCTTCGTCCATCAACAGGCTCAGCAGGACGTCGATGGGTGGCATCCCGAGCTGCTCAGCCAGGTCATCGAAGTTCTGGCCAATCCAGTCCGGGTGGGTGTTGCTAATGGCGACCGTCAGCCGGTGCCACTCGCCCATGGCAGCAAACCGCCAGTAGCGGTCATAGTCCACCCGTATTCTGGCGTACAGTTCGGGAGTACGCAGGCGCCGAAGCAGCGCACCGGGACCGCCCTCCAGGGCCCACGCTGGCAGGAAAGCAGTTGGCAAACCCGGTCCCGTGTCATACGGGATCATGTCGGCAACGACGTCCACGCCGTTCGCGCGGGCCTGCCGCATGTGCTCGACCACCGTTTCCCAGGCGCCTCGCGCGTGCCCCGGTTTGACCATCAGGTGAGATAGCTGGAGTGATGTGCCGCCCCGGCGCGCAGCGCTGATCATCTCGTCGACTGCCTGAACAAAGTGCGTGTCGCGATTGCGGATGTGGCTGGCAAGAAATCCACCCCGCCGACCGACGACTTCAGCCAGAGCGCCCAGCTCGTCGGCGTTGGCGGCGCTGCCCGGCATGAACTCCAGGCCCGTCGACATGCCTCGGGCGCCCTGTGACAGACCCTCTTCGAGCAGGGCTTGCATGCGGCTGATCTCAGCAGCCGTGGCTGGCCGGTCATCGGGTCCCACGACTGCGCCCCGCAAGGTGCCGTGCCCGACCAGCAGGTAGCAGTTCTGCGCATTTCCCTGGCGCACGGCGTCCAGGTACTGACCAACCGTGCGCCAGCTGAGGTCCACACTTGGTTGGCGGCCACAGGAGAGCTCGTGCACCGAATCGAAGTTCAAGTCGGTGAGTGGTGCGTAGCTCTGGCCGCAGTTGCCAACCACTTCAGTCGTTACTCCCTGGCGGACAGCCGAGCGACCGCTGCGTTCCTCGAGCCAGGTGAAATCCGAGTGACTGTGGATGTCGATCACCCCGGGCGCGACAACCTGACCGGTCACGTCGACGACAGTGTTCGCTTCCGGCGGGACGCCTCCGCCGACATGCACGATGCGGTCGCCGGCCACTCCCACGTCGGCCCGAACGCGCCCGGCGCCGGTGCCGTCAAGCACGTGGCCTCCGCGCAGCAACAAATCCAGCATCAAAGATTCCGCAATCGCGGGTCGAGGATGTCGCGCATGCCGTCGCCCAGGAAGTTGAAGCCGAGCACCACCAGCATGATCGCGGCGCCCGGAAAGATTGCCATGGCCGGCGAAATCTCCATGTACGTGCGGGATGCGCTCAGCATTCCACCCCAGGACGGCTCGGGCGGCTGGGTACCCAGGCCGAGAAACGAAAGCGCCGCCTCGCTCAGAATGGCCTGCGACAGATACACGCTGATCATGACGATCAACGGTGCGACCACGTTTGGCAGCACGTGCTGTCTGATCAGACGCCAGTCGGAGGCGCCCACGACGCGCGCGGCTTCCATGTAGGGCTCTTGTTTGACCGCTAGCACCGACCCGCGCAGCACGCGCGCAAATGCTGGCGCATACACAATGCCAATCGCGATCATGGCGTTGTTGCGGCTTGGACCCAGCAGACCTGCGATCACGATCGCCAGGACCAGGCCTGGGAAGGCGAACATGATGTCCACGACTCGCATCAGCAGATCGTCGGTGCGTCCGCCATAAAAGCCGGCCAGCATGCCGAGCGTGGTACCCAGCACCAGGGCGATGGCAACCGCCAGCAAGCCAACCTGAAGCGAGACGCGCGCGCCGAAGACCACACGCGAAAACGTGTCGCGGCCGAGCTCGTCGGTGCCCATCACGTTTTGCATGCTGGGTGGCAACAGGCGTTTCTGGGCCTGCGATGCCGGGTCGTACGGGGCTACTAGCGGCGCCGCGAGCGCGATGGCCACAGTGCACAGGATGACCACCGCACCAACCAATCCGATAGGGTTGCGGGGCAGCCGCCAGGGACGCTTGCGTGGTTTGGCCTCCGGTGCAGCAGGCACGGTCGCGACCGGCGCGGGCACCGCCACTGGAACCGACTTCACGCCTGCTTGATCCTGGGGTCCAGGAATCCGTACACCAGGTCCACACCGGTGTTGACGATCACGAAGACGGCCGCCAGAAACAGAGCCGCGGCCTGGACCAGCGGGTAGTCGCGGTTGAAGATGGCCTGCAGCAGGGTGTACCCGATCCCGTTGAGGCCGAAGATGACCTCGATGATCGCCGACTGGCCCATCGTACTGCCTATCTGGAAGCCGATAACCGAGATGACCGGGATCAGCGCGTTGCGCAGAGCGTGACGGTAGGTTACGACCCGCTCGGTGGCGCCCTTGGCGCGCGCGGTGCGGACGTAATCCTGCTTGAGCACTTCCAGCATCGTGGTGCGGGTCATACGCATCTCGATGGCCATCAGCTGGAGCGCGACCGCGGACGCCGGGATAAGCATTTGCTGCAGATTGCCAATCGGGTCGACCGTTGGAGGAATCCAGGTCACCGGTGGCACCCACCCGAAGACTACCGACGTGAACAACAGGGCCAGTGTCGCCAGCCAGAAGCTCGGGACGGACAGGCCAATCAGACCGGCCACCCGGCCCCCAAAGTCCGCGCCGGTATCCGGTCGGGTGGCCGACAGGACGCCCAGCGGAATGGCCACGATTGTCGCCAGGATGACCGCCAGGAACGTCAGCTCCAGTGTCACCGGCAGCGCATGTCCCAGCGCTTCGGCTATGGGTTGGCCCGTGCGCAGCGACGAGCCGGGCTGGCCGCGCAGCAAGCCAAGGATCCACTTCACGTACTGTACCGGCAACGGATCTGCCAGCCCGAACGCTTCTCTGAGCTTCAACTTGGAGGCCTCGGTGACGTCCTCCTGGCCAGCCGTCATCAGGTCCACCACATCGCCGGGCAGCAGTCGCAGCATCAGGAAAATGAAGACCGACATACCCAACAGCGTCGGGATCAGCAGGAACACCCGCCGAAAGACGTATTTGGTCATCGCTCGGTGATCATGGTTGGCTCGTCAGCTTGCAGCTGGTCTGCGCTGCGAGGCTCCAGAGGCGCAAGCCGGGCGCAGACGGTTGCGCGGCGTGGTGCCCACGTCATCGCAGGGCCTCACGCCAGGGTTACCGACGGAGGCGGGCGGTGGTGTGGGTCTGGTCCTGGTGCGGGCTGGCGGTGTATGGTCGGCGCCAGGTGAAGTCCTCCACGTTGGGCCGGCACTGACTTTGCCTTCGGGCAGCCTTGCGACGAAAGTGCTCAGCCTTCGACCCAGGCTTCGCGGAGGCCGGTGTTGAAGTCGGTGTAGGCCACGTACATGTTCTTCAGGCGCGTCCTCACGACCTGGTACTTCATGTCTTGAACAAGTGGAATGTGGGGCAGCTCCGTCAGCAGAATCTGTTGGGCACGCGTGTAGAGCGCCTTGCGCTTGGCCTGGTCGGGCGTAAGCAGCGCGTCGTCGAGGGCTTTGGTGAGCTCGTCATTCTGCCAGCCACCAGCAAACCACTTATCGAAGATCGGTGTCTTGGGATTGAACTCGCTTACGAAGCCGTTCGGGTCGCCGCGCATGCCGCGGGCAGTCAACTGCCCGCCTGGGTAGCTCCCGTCGCCGTTGTTCTTGGCGAATGTGCCGATCTCGAGCGGCACGACGCTGGCCTTGATACCGATCGCCTTGAAGTGCTCCGCCACGACCTCGGCTGCCTGGGTGACGAAATGGGGTGAGGCGATTGACTGCAGCTCCATCTCGAAACCGCTGCTGAAGCCAGCCTGCTGCATGAGCGCTTTCGCGGCATCGACGTCAAACTTCAGGTAATTGCCCTTCAGGTCGGCTTCTGGCAAGGGCCAGTCACCGTAGCCTGGCGGAATGACACTGCTGTATACGGCATCGCCACCGAAGACTTTGTCGATGATGTCCTGGCGGTTGATGGCGTGATTCATCGCCTGGCGGACGCGAATGTCGTTCCAGGGTTTCTTGTCGGTGTCCTTGATAATGAACTGGATTTCCTTGTGGGACGCGTACAGCCCCTTCAGCACAGACAGGCTGCGATCATTCGACATCGTGCGCGCGACATCCGGAGAAAAGGTTGCACCGTCGATCGCACCGGAGCGGAGCGCGGCGACGCGGGCCTGCTCGTCGGGCATCACCTTCAGCGTCAATTCGTCAATAAACGGAACGTCCTTGTTCCAGTGGTCCGCGAAACGCTGGTACACCACCCGGTCATTGGGTACGAATTCGACCAGCTTGTACGGCCCGGTTCCGATCCCCTGGGTCAGAACGTTGACTTTGTCATAGATGTTGGCGGGTGTGACCGGCGTGTAGCGCTGCCAGGCGAAGTAGCCGATGACGCTGGGGTCCGGTCCGCTCATGCTGATCTTGACGGTGGTCTTGTCCACCGCGTCGACGCTGGTGATCTTGGCCGGGTACTGGGTCTTGATCCCAGGCGGCGGCGGATTCGCCTGAGCCTGGATGCCCCACACGACGTCGTCGGCCGTCATCTCGGAACCGTCATGGAACTTGACCCCCGGCCGCAGCTTGAAGACGTACGTCTTTTCGTCCGGGGCGGACCATTCGGTCGCCAGCGCGGGCTGTTCTTTCAGGTTGCGGTCCCAGGCGATCAAGGAGTCGTACATAAACTCCTTGCCCCAGTGATTCTGGGTGGGCACGGCGCCGTAGGGGATAAGGTGGACTGGGTCGGAATCCAGTGCCCAGGTGACCTTGCCGCCACGTTGGGCGCCCGTGGCTGGCGCGGCCTGGGTCGGCAGCGCCCCCGCGCTGGACGCCTGAGAGGTGGCGGCCGGGGCGGACGCGGGGCTTGCAGCCGGCTTCGCGGCAGCGGCTGGCGCAGACGTCGCCGCGCCAGCCGGGGCGGCTGAGGCGGCCGGGGTGGGGTTCGCGGCCGGAGGGGGCGCAGTCGTAGGCGCACTCTGAGGCGCGGGCGAGCACGCGGCAAGCAAGCTGCCCGCGGCGACGAGCCCCGCGCGCACGATCCACTCGCGGCGCGTGAGCAGACCTGCGGTCACAACACGGATCCCCCGTCACACGTCATGCCGACTATCGTATAGGCCGGGACGGAGCGCCGACCACCGGAGCGCCACCGAAGACTTGGCACTGCCCACAGCAGGCCCGAGGAAATCTGAGCTACAGGCCCGGCGGTTCTGGCCACAGATTGCCGAACAAGAAGGTCGTCATGCACGGCGCGAAAACTGAACGCAGCCGCTCAAACTCCTCGACGGTTGCGCCCTGGGCGACCAGGCGCGCCTGCAACCGGCCTTTGTAGAGCACGCGGATCCAACGTTGGCGACGCTGGCCGGCGTCGTCGAATATCTGCTGCGCCTCCACGCCCACGTGGTACATGCTGTGGAAGACGGCGTGCTGCGCGAGCTGTGAGCCGGGTACTAACCGCAGCCCCTTCAAGAAGCCCTTCCCGAGATCGGGCAGGTCCTCGGCCGTGACCTCGGTGGCCAGGTCGCGCACCTCGACCGACAGGCCGGTTAGCCGGTCGTCGGGATCGGGCGTGAACATGACTCCCTGGCCGCCCTCGACGTCCAGATTCCGTTCGAACCAGACGTCCGGGCGCGGCATCGAGTAGCCCCACTCACGATTGCGGTAGGCCCGCAGGGCGTTTGGGAGCGGCTGCTCGGGCAATGCTAGACCTGGCGCCGCAATCGCGGGTTCGCGATCTCGTCGAAACCGACGGTCACCAGAAACAACCCGATGAACAGCACCGCTATGGCCACAATTGGGGGGACCCACCACCACCACCAGCCGTTGATGATTGCCGCGTTGTAGAGCACCCAGTACAGCGTCATGCCGAGGTCGGGTGACTCGGTCGGCCCCAGCCCGAGGACTGCCAGACCGACCGACGCCAGGATCGCGGACGACACAGAGCCAACCAACGAAGCAACCATGTACGGCAGCAGGTTCGGCAATAGCTCTTTCACGATGATCTTCGGCCCGCTCACGCCCGAGAGCCGCGCAATCTGCACGTAGCCGCGTTCCCTGATGGTGAGCACCTGCGACCGAATCGTGCGGGCCGGGAACAGCCATGCCAGCGAGGCCACGATCAACGCCATCTGATTGACGTCGAGGCCGCCCCGGATGTTCATGGCGATGAGAATCAGCACCATCAGGCCAGGCACCGTCAGGCCGATGTCCACAATGCCGCGGATGATGTTGTCGATTGTGCCGCCGTAGTACGCGGCCACGAACGCTAGCGTCGAGCCCACGAACGTGCCGATGAAACCTGCGATCAGCCCGATACGCAACGTTAGCGGCGTCCCAGCCACCATCACGGCGAACAGGTCCCGACCCTGCTTGTCCGACCCGAACGGCAGGCTGCCCCCGGGCGGCTGCAGGGCCCGCGCCGACAGCGGGCGGGCGCGTTCGATGTCGACCAAGAACGAGCCGATCACCACGAACAGCAGCAGTCCGAGCAGCAGCAGCAGGCCGATGATCAGCGGCGGATTTCGCCGGAGATAGCGCCCGACGTCCTTGTCGCGGTCGGCCCACGAGCCGGCATCGCTCGTCCGCGCCCCCGCGACGACTGTCTGTTCGGTCAGCGTCGAGCTCACGTCAACTTTGCCTGTACGTGATTCTGGGGTCCAGCAGCGGGTAGATCAGATCGAGGATGAACGTGGCTAACCCCAGCGACACGATGATCCCGAAGACGATGCCCTGAATGAGGAAGTAGTCCGACTGCCGAATGGCGTTGTAGAGAACCGTACCGATACCTGGGTAGCCGAAGATTACCTCGACCAGCACGGCGCCGGATGCTACGTGGCCGAGGACTAACGCAAGCGCGGTCGTCTGGGGGAGGAGCGCGTTCCGAACCGAGTAGCGCAGGAAGATCGTGAACGGCTTCAAGCCTTTGGCATCGGCGAAGATCGTGTAATCCTCGCCTTGCATGGTCACCATCATGGCGCGCATGCCAAGCGCCCAGCCGCCGATGGCGACCAGCACAATGGACGTGGCTGGCAGGATGGCGTGGCGCATCACATCCAGGACCGAGTCGAGAGTTGGTGCCAGCAGGGTGCCCGGGCTATAGCCGCCGAACAACGGGAAGAACGGAAACCGGGTGGTCACGAGGTAAATCAGGATCAGGCCAAGCAGAAAGAACGGCACCGCGTTCAGCGCCATCAGCGGCGGCAGCGCGAAGCGCAGCCAGCGGGGTGAGCCCGGCCAGCCCAGGACGGCCCCGAGCAGTGTGCCGATCCCAAACGCGAGCAGCGTCGTCGTCAACAGCAGGCCGATTGTCCAGGGCAACGCGTCGGCCAGCATGCTGGCGACCGTGCGCGGATAGTTCGACACAGAATAGTTGAAGTCGAGCCGCGCCACGTCGCCCAAGTAGTTCAGGTACTGCTGCCACAGCGGCTTGTCGAGCCCGAACTTGACGTTGTACTCCTGGACCATCTCCTCGAGGCCAGCCTGGACGTAGCCCCCCAGCATCGCCTGTTCGAGCAGGTGGGCGCGCATCGGATCCTGCCCACCAAGGCGGGGCAAGAAGAAGTTGACGCTGCTCGCCAGCCAGACGATCAGCAGGAAGATGCCAAAGCGTTTGAGGACGTAACTCAGGCGCATCGCGGCTATGGGTGGCCCCCGAGGCTAGCTACACACCCGTGTCCAGCGCTATTGGACAGGCTCGATCTTGGCGTTGATGAGGTTCCAGGTCAGATGCCAGCTCGCGCCGTTGACGTACGGGTTGTCCTCGGTCGGCCAGCCCTGCCAGTAGGTCGTGTTCATGCCGATCCGGTGGTGGAACTTCGTCAGCGGAATGTCGGGGAGGTTCGGCAGCCAGATCTCCATCGCGCGTTTGTAAAGGTCGATCAGCTTGGTCTTGTCGGTCGGGCTGACAACTGCCATCTCGTCCACGATCTTGTCGTACTCAGCGTTCTTCCAGCGCGTGAAGTTCACCAGGTGCGCACCCGGCACCGCCGTCGTGATCGACTGGTACAGCCGCAGCGTAAAGTACGGGTCGCCCGACACGCTGCCACCATGGCCGTAGATCGCGGCTTCGAAGTCGCCTTTGCTGAACCGATTGTCAAAGTCAGTTGGCAGCGAGAACGTCGCCTCGATGCCCTGTCGCTTCAGCAGCTCGCCGATGACCGGCGCGACGGCGACAAAGGAACTCGTGGTGATGATGTCGAACTTGAGCTGGGTGCCGGCGGAGTCGACCCACTTGCCATTCGAGTCCTTCTTGAACCCGTTCTTGGTCAGAAGCTCGTCACCCTTCTTCGGGTCGAGCTGGTTGGTGGGGTACTTGTCGAGCAACGGGCGCACTGCATCCGCGAACGGCTTCAGGCCAGGGTAGGTGGGCATGGGCAGCTCGATCGGCTCGCTGGCACCCGACCAGCCGACATCCACGACGACGTCTCGGTCGATGTAGTAGCTGAGCGCCCACCGCACGTCGGCCTTGTCGAACGGAGCCTTCTCGCAATTCACATACAGGGAATCCGGCCACCAGTCCTGGTAGCCGTAGGGCGGCTTCTGCCCGGAGTGGGTGATGATCTTCGGGTTGGCGTTGAAGACGGTTGGCCAGGTCGCGGGCTGAAGCGAGCCGTAATAATCGAAGTCGTTGCTGATCAATGCCTGGGCGTTAACTTGCTCGTTGACCGATGGGATCATAATGATCCGTTCGATTTTTGGCATCGTGTACAGGCCGGTCGCAGCGGCCCACCATGTGTCGCGGCGGTCGTTGATCTTCTGATCTGGAGATGCCGCAACGACCTTCCACGGTCCGGTCGTGACCGGCAGATCGTTGGCCAGGTCGAAAGCCTTGAAGCTGGTCCAATCCTGACCGTCGAAGATGTGTTTCGGCACCGGGTAGATCCCGATGTCGTACTTGTAGGTCATGAAGTAGAACCAGCGCGGGTTGGGCGCCTTGAACTTGATTACGACCGTGTTGGCATCAGTGGCCTGGGCGTCGTCGACGAATTGCTGAACATCTACGCCCCAGCGCACCTTCGGCCCCAGATCCCTCAGCGAGCGCAGCGTGTAAGCGACGTCTTCGGCGCTGAAGGGTTTGCCATCACTCCAGTTGATCCCCGAACGTGTCTTGATCGTCAGTTGCTTGAAGTCGTTGCTGTACTCGTAGCTCTCCGCGAGCCAGAGCAGCTCTTTGTCCGCGAAGGCGCTGTAGTAGGCGACTGGCTCGTAGTACAGGTTGGGCCCGTTCTGATGGTTGGCGCCGACGGCGTATGGGTTCCAAAGATCGTAGTCCGGGTATTTGCCCTGAACGCCGCCGTACAGGTGCATCAGCGTACGATTGCGCGCCACGGGCTTGAGACCAGCGACCTCGGGCGCGGCGGCGCCCGACGCGGGCTTGGCTGCGGCGCCCTGCGAAGCAGGGCTCTGATCGGCCGGCTTGGCCGCCGCGGCCTGCGAGGCCGGGCTCTGATCGGCCGGCTTGGCTGCCTCGGTGGCGGCCGGCTTTGGCGCCTCCGCTGGCTTTTGGGGCGCCGCGGTCTGCGTGGGCGTACTGCAGGCTGCCACCGCAACCGAGCCGGCCAGCATGGCAGCACCTTGAAGGAATCGACGTCGCGTTGCGATTCGGGAGATATCTTCCATGTGACTCCCCCCTCCCAGTGTCGTCATGATAGCGGCCCTCAGTCGAGGGGCCAAGATGGCCGGAGCAGGCGTTTCGGCGACCTGCTACGCTGGAACGCCCGTGCACGAACACAGGCCAGAGGTCAGATGCTTGACGTCTTGATCAAGAACGGCTGGGTTGCCGACGGGACTGGCAATCCGCGTTACCCCGCAGACGTCGGCATCCAAGGCGAACGCATCGTGGCCGTCGAACGGCTGCCAGGCGCCCAGGCCACCACCGTCATCGACGCACACGGGAAGATCGTATGCCCCGGCTTCGTCGACGCGCACAGCCACTCGGACTGGTCGCTGTTCGCTAACCCTACTGCCGAGAGCACGATCCGCCAGGGCGTTACGACCGAAGTGGTTGGCAACTGCGGCGAAAGTTTTGCTCCCTTCACCGAGTTGGCCCGCGAGCACCTGACCGGCCGACTGGAGCTGTACGGTTACGACGGACCCGTTACCTGGTCTAGCTTCCGCGAGTACCTGGACGTGGTGTCCCAACTGGGCACCTCGGCCAACCACGTCTGGCTGGTTGGACACAGCACGCTTCGCGCCGCCGTCGGACTGGCCGGCGAGCACGGCACCGAGGATCAGCTGCGGAGCATGGAAGGCTTCGTGCGCGAGGCAATGGACGCCGGCGCGCTCGGCCTCTCCACGGGCCTCGAGTACGGCGCCGGCCGCGAAGCACGCACCGAGGAGATTGTGCGGCTGGCAAAAGTGGTAGGCGGATACCACGGGCTTTACGCCAGCCATATCCGCAACCGCGACGAGTTTCTCCAGCCAGCAGTAGACGAATTCGTCGACATCGCGCGACGTGGTGGAACGCGCGCCGAGATCTCGCACCTGAACGTCCGCCACAGTACCGGGGCCGCTGAGGGCGCCTGGCAACGCGCGGCTGACACCGTCGAACGCGCCCGGCGTGAGGGACTCGACATCCTGGCCGACACGACGCCGTTCCGGGAGGGGCTCGGATCGATGGCAGGCATTCTCCCGGCATGGTTGCTGGTTCCGGGCCCAGCGCACGCGGCCGAGCAGCTGCGCGATCCAACCGTCCGAGCGCGCCTCCGCACGGACTGCGACCGTTATTGGCGGTTCATCCACCGTGGCGAGTGGCGGCGGGTCCGGCTGCAAAGCAGCGCCGAGTTTCCGGAGCTGGCCGGCTTGAACTTCCTGGAAATCGCCGACGTCCTGCACAAGGACCCCTGGGACAGCTACTTCGACATCCTGGCCGCCGCTGGATCAAACCTCAACAGCCTCATCCTGATGGGCGAGCTGTTTACTGAAGAGCACATGGCGGAGATGGTCAGACATCCGCTGTTCAACCTCGCGGTGGATATCTGGAGTAGCCGCGTCGACGGGCCGCTGAGCAAACGGACTCGGCATCCGCTGTACTTCTCCGGCCATATCACGTACCTGACCCACTACGTGCGTGAGCTTGGCGTGCTGCGTCTGGAAGACGCCATTCGCAAGATGACTAGCATGCCCGCCACGCATTTCGGCTTGCGGGATCGCGGTATGCTGTGCAAAGGCTACGCCGCCGACGTCGTCGTCTTCGACTACCTGGCTCTGAACGGTGCGTCGACAGTGGACAACCCGCTGGTGTACGCGCGCGGGATCGAGCATGTGCTGGTCAACGGATCGAACGTCGTCCGTGCAGGCGCGCACACCGGTGCCCGCCCCGGTCAGCATCTGGTCCGCGGGTAGGCGCTTGGCTGCAACTCTCCGAGATGCCGGCCCATTCGACCCAAACATCTCAGGACAGGGGTGGCCGAGCTTCGAAGCTGCTATCGTGGATCATCACCATCTCGGAGGTAACGTGATCATGGCCAAGGCCCCCGCTGCTGCCACAGCCTACTGCATGAAGTGCAAGACCAAGCGCGAGATCAAGGACGCAAAGCCGATCACCATGAAGAATGGCCGGCCAGCTACTGAAGGAACCTGTCCGGTGTGCAGCACCAGGATGTTCAAGATCGGCGCCACCAAGTAGATCCAGCGGCACACTGGCTGGTGTAGGTCGATTACGTACTCGGCCGCGAGGAGACGATCTTTACGTTGCCCTGGCGGGTGAGTCTATGCCTGTGCGGCCAGACTCGCCCGCACGCGCCGCGGCTCGCTTGTTAGAGCCGCCTGCGCGGGAATCGACTTCGGTGATACACCACCCGCACCACGCGCTTTCGAGAAAACAGCGCTCGGATCAGGCGGCGCTAGGCGACGGTCACGGGTGTCATGCTGCAGTGTCGATCCGGTTGGATGTGCGAGCTTAGAACGTGCGCTGGCGCAACTGGAGAGCCGCGGCTCCTCTTTTCGCCTGCCATTACGCCCTCACACCGCAACCTGGCCAGCGTCGGCGGCACACCCTACTCCGGAATTAACTCAAAGGTCGCCTGCTCGGGGGGAGTCAGTGGCTCGCCTTCCTTCGATGACGGTAGCTCCGTGCCGTACTTACGCTTTACGGCATCGCGGCTGGCCAGCAGCTCGGCGCGGTCAGTGACATGCCGGGCGCGGACGGGAACGTCCCGCTGCCCGATGTGCAGCACCGCCCGCTGATTGGCGAGCAGGTTCTGCGGCCAGTCTCGGCCAGGCCCCATGCCAGAGCGGATAAATAGCCGCCTTTCGGAGTCGGTTGTGATCCAGATCGTGCGCCGCGACGTCGCGCCAGTAGTACGCCCGAACGTCGTCAGATCAACTTCCTGCGCCGCCTCGGCGTCGTCGCCGACTGAGCTTCGAGTGGCCTTGCCTGTCCGCAGCTCAGGCAGCGCTTCAGCCACTTGCTCGGCCACTTTGGCCGCCTTGCCTGCTGTAATGACGATGATCTGCTCCGTGCAGCCCCTGTCGAGGTGCCGCCCCGCAAGGTCCACGATCTCGCTGCGGTCGACGCCGTTCCATGGGTATTGCGCCGAGCGGCGGATCGAGGCTGGGTCGCGGCCAATCGCAGCGCAGTTGTCGTCCAGCCGGGCCGAGAACTCGGCGAAGTGCTCTCCATTTGCGCGACCGGAGGGATTCCATACGTCGGCGTAACGGGCTACCAGGCGCATCGTGCGTTCTCCGCCGGCCCCGATCCAGATGGGTGGATGGGGCTTCTGGATCGGCTTCGGCTTAGCGATTGCGTCGACCAGCGTGTAATAGCGACCGTCGAAGGTGGTTCTGTCCTCCGTCCACAGCGACTTGAGAATCTGCAGTGACTCGCTCAGCCGACCCACGCGATGGTCGAGTCCTTCGATACCCAGCATCTGGTGTTCGATCTCTGCCCAGGCCGCGCCAATGCCGAATTCCAATCGCCCCGCTGACAGGTGGTCCACCGTGACGGCAATCTTGGCTAACAGGGCTGGGTGGCGGTAGGTGTTTCCCGTGACCATGGCTCCGATGCGGACGTGCCGCGTAGCCTCGGCCATGGCTGCTAGCAGACTCCAGCCTTCGAATACCGGCCGATCCGGTCCACCCGCGCCGATCGAAGCCAGGTGGTCGAAGTCCCAGAGATGATCGAAACGCGCTTGGTCGGCGATCTGCCAGACTGCGCGTAGCTCTTCGACGGTAGTGTCTTGACCGGACAGCTTCAATCCGAACCGCAGGGGGGCGCTCATATCGCCTACGGTACCCCGGCTGGTCAAAGCGCGTTTTCCCGCTGTGGCGTACGCCACAGCGCATGCATCCGAGCCGAGTGTGGCCTATGCTTCGGGATAGTGAACCGAGTACGGCGAAGGCTCCTGGTAGTGTGTGGCGCGCTCGTGACAGCCTGGCCGGTCGTGAGTCTGGCCCAGGACGCGCCCTCGCCGACCGCGCCGAAGCTCCAGGAGTACCCGGTCCCGATAGGTGAGGGCCCGCACGACGTCTGGCCTGCGGCGGACGGCGGAGTCTGGTACACCGCCCAGCGGAGCGGTCAACTCGGCTGGCTCGATCCGAGCAGCGGGCAGACCCGCCAGGTCGCGCTTGGGCCTGGCTCCGCCCCGCATGGCGTGATTGTCGGTCCCGACGGCGCGCCGTGGGTCACCGACGGCGGGCTGAACGCCATTGTGCGCGTGGACCCCGACGCGCAGGCCGTCCAGGTTTTCCCCCTGTCCGGGCGCAACGCCAACCTGAACACCGCCACGTTTGACGCCTCCGGCAAGCTGTGGTTCACCGGACAGAATGGGTTGTACGGACGCCTCGATCCGAACGACGGCAGCATAGAGGCCTTCGAGGCGCCACGCGGGTCAGGCCCGTACGGGATGACGACCACACCCTCAGGTCAGGTGTACTACGCTTCTCTGGCCGGCAGCCACATCGCCCGGATCGACCTCTCGAGCAAGCAAGCGGTGCCACTCGATCCGCCGACCGCCAGGCAGGGGTCGCGTCGCATCTGGTCTGACGGCCAGGGCGTGCTCTGGATCAGCGAGTGGGATGCTGGTCAACTGGGACGCTATGACCCGGCCAGCACCAGCTGGCGCGAGTGGCCTCTGCCCGGCGCACGGCCGGCCCCGTACGCCGCCTACGTGGACGATCTGGGCATGGTCTGGCTGAGCGACTGGAGCGCGAACGCGTTCGTGCGGTTTGACCCCGTGCGCGAGACCTTCGAGGCCTTTCCGTTTCCGACCGCTGGCGCCGCGGTGCGCCAAATCGCTGGCCGGACAGGTGAAGTCTGGGCAGCCGAGTCGGGCAAAGACCAGCTGGTCGTCGCCCGCACCCGGTAGCTGCGCCGTGCGCGCCATGAGCTTGCCTCAAACTTCAAGACCTGGGCTGAGAAAGGCGGCGCCAGTGGGTGCGTTTTGCTGGAAGGTGGTGTTGAGCATGCCACTGCTGGTTCTTTTCGCGTGCGGGGCTCCGCCCGCCCCGTCAATTCCGCCCACGGCGGTAGCCACTGCCACCAGCGTTCGCCCAACGATGACGCCGGTACCTGCCACTCCCAGCCCCGTCCCAACAGCTCGCGCCTCGGCTACGTTGGCACCCACGGCTACGGTTGGCCTGATCGCCGAGTCAGTATCGGCCGTAACTGCCCTCCAGGCGACCAGCGCGGCAGTCGTTCCCACGGTCGCCACAGCGATTGCTAGTATCGTCGAGCACCCGGAGACGCAGGAGCTGCTGCGCCAGGTCACCGATCTGCTGGGCGGAGTGAGCGTGTCGCAGCTGGAGCAGAGCCCGGCGGGTGCTTCGCCTGTCGACACCACGCGACTTTCATTGCACGGCAGCGATACGGCTGGCTACTTGGCGCGTCTCCAACCGCTGGCTCGCAGGCTGGTTGCCGGGGCAGCCGTGGCAGCGGCCGGCCAGGTATTCCCGAACGCTGCTATCGAGCTGGTGGTGGTGGATGGCAGTGGCAAGATCATTGTTGACGCCACTCGTCAGCCTGGATATCAGCCACAGGTGGCGGTCTCGGATTGACCCTGGAGATTAGCTCGCCGTTGCCCATTCGCCCAGCGGATATCGGCATGGCCCGAGCGCAAGGCTGAGCTGGTGGAGCACGTGCGCATGCTGGTCGACTGCTCGCCGTTGCCGATGCTGGCCACTCGCGGCCGCGCACACATTATCTGCTACGCAAACCCCGCGTTTCGTTCACTCGTGGGGCAGACTACGGCAGTTGTTGTAGGGGACCCACTTGGCGCTTTGCTTCGCACTGACCCGCGGCTTGAGAATGACCACACCCTGGAGTTGCTCGACCGTGTGTATGCCACAGGTACTGCGGAAATGCGCGTCGACCTGGTGCAGTCGCTTGGCGACCTCGAGGGTGCCCGTTTCCAGTGCGCAGTGTGGCCCATTCTGGGCGCGAACGATCGCCCAGACGGGCTGCTCATACAGGTGACCGCCCCGACCGGCGAAGCCACGCGACACACTGAACGTGTTAGGGCCGAGGAGTTGCGGGATGCCAACGAGCGGCTCCTGCTCGCGGGCCTGAAGGCTCAGGAACAAGCGGACGTCGAGATCACCCTCAGGGGGGAGGCTGAAGCGGCGTTGGCTATGCGCGACGAGTTTATCTTGATAGCTGCGCACGAGTTGCGTACGCCGGTGACGGCTATCAAGACCGGTGCCCAACTGTTGCTGCACACGTTGGATGACGCCAGCCAAGATGCGGAGCGGACCATCCGTTATCTACGTGGCATCGTAGGTGGCGCCGATCGCTTGGAGTTGCTCATCAATGACCTGACAGACGTTTCGCGGATGCAGACTGGACAGCTGTTGCTGCGGCTCGTGCCCGTCGACCTGGTAGGACTCGTGCGTGCCGTTACGCTGCGGCACGCGGATCGGCCAGGCGGGCGTCACCGTGTGACCACGGATGTGCCCACTGCGCCTGTGGTGGTGGCTGGTGACGCAGCTCGGTTGGAGCAGGTCCTCGACAATCTGCTCAGCAACGGCGTGAAGTACTCACCTGACGGAGGGGAGATTAACGTCGGCGTACGACGAGCCGCAGACGGCGTGGTGTTGACCGTCAGGGATAACGGCATTGGTCTCCCACCTGGCACGCAAGAACGCATCTTCGAGCCGTTCGGACGTGCCAGCAACGCCACCCGGCAGGGGTTACCTGGGATGGGATTAGGCCTCCACATTTGCCGCCAAATCGCTGCGGCGCATGGCGGGCGGATGTGGGCGGAAAGTGAAGGCGAAGGCCGGGGTTTGACCATGACTGTATGGCTTCCAGTCCTGCCGTCAGTTACGCGCTGAGCGGTGCCGCATCGGAGGAACGCGGCGCCGCGGTCGCGTCGCGAGCGCGTGCGAGTTGGGCAACGCGGTGCGCAAGCTCATTCAGATCGACTGGCTTGCGAAGGAACGCTCGTACACCCAACGTTGTATATCCTACGGGCAGGTCTCCGTCAGCGGACACCGCAAGGATTGAAACGGACGCGCGCGCCGCATGATCTCGAAAGCGTTCGACAAAGGTCCAGCCGTCCATGACCGGCATCATCAAGTCGAGCACTATCACATCCGGCGTCATCATCTCTAGACAGGCGAGCGCGTCGTCTCCGTTGCGAGCAACACTGACCACGTAGCCCCTGTAGCGCAGCTCCGCGGCAAACAGCTCCCGGATACTGGCGTCATCATCCACGACAAGCACTTTTCGCTCGTGCTGGTTCAATGGCGCTGACTGATCCATTCTGGTTGATTGCGCGTATCGGTTCAGAGTCACTGCATGACCTTTCCCTAGCCCCACCGCGCCGATATGCGCGACGCGCTCAGGTGTGTTCAGTCGTGTAGAGGCATGAGGCGTGCCGGGGGCTCACGCTTTGCCGACGAATTGACGCCAGTTCGTGAGATCATTGTTACGAACAGGCGAAATCAGTTGGGCTCATGATCGGAATTCATGACAGCCGAACTTCCAACGTGCAGGTTTGAGGCGTGACCCCAAACTACACACGCGTAGACGTTCCAGAGCACACCCATTCGCTGGAAGCCGCGTCACTCGCGGCGCGGACGGCGTACGAGATTGCTATCCCGCCGCTTGTTACGGCCTTGGGCTATCTCACGTCAGTGTTTGACAATGCTTTACTCCCGGTAGAGCTCCGCTACCAGGCCAAGCAAGCCGCGCTGCGAGTGGCGGAAGCAGCAGTCCATCTCGAGTGCTTGCCAGAATTCTTCAATGCAGCTGGTGCCGACGGGCAGCATCCCAAGACACGTTGCGATGCACCCACCCTCAATGCTCGCCTGCCTGGCACTGCGAGCCATTCGGGTCGAGCGGAAGATGAATGGCAAACGTACTTCCGTGGCCTTCCTGGCTCTTCACGGTGATCGTGCCCCCGTGCTGCTCGACAATCTGCCGCACGCCCGCCAGGCCGATCCCGAATCCAGTGACTCGTCCGGCTGCGTTGCTTGCCCGGTAAAACCGCTCGAAAATTCTGGGTGCGTCGTCGGGTGGAATGCCGACGCCTTGATCTCGCACCTGCACCACCGCACAGCTTTCGGCAGGGTCGACCTCGACCTTGACGTCGACCCTGCCGCCCGCGGGGCTGTACTTCACCGCGTTGCTCAGCAGATTGTCCAGGACTCGCCGCAGCCGGTGAACATCCCATGTGCCAGTCACCGCTGGCTCGCCCACTTGCACGTCAATGCGATGGCGCTGCGTGGCCGCCTGGTGCTCAGCCACGCTCGCGCGGACCAAGTGGACCAGGTCGGTCGGCTGCCGGTCCAACTCGAGTTGTTGCCCTGCTTCCATTTGCACAAGGTCCAGCAGCTCGTCGATCAGCGTGGCCATGCGATCCGTGCCGGCCTCGATTTGCATCAGGCCCTGCAACAGTCGGTCCCGTTCAGTAGCTGTACTGGCCAAAGCAGTCGTCTGGCGGCGAAGCAATTGCGCCCGGCCCCGTATCGTCGCCAGAGGCGACCTCAGGTCATGTGAAACGAGTGCCAACAGTTCGTCTCGCTGCCGCGTGGCTGCCTCAGCGTGCTCGCGTGCTGCCCGCTCAGCAGCCAGGAGCCGGTCTCGCTCTTCCTCGGCGGCGCGGCGCTCGGTGATGTCCAGGCATGAGCCGACGTAGCCGGCGAAGGCGCCGCTGTCGTCGTGGCGCGGCGTGCCACTTACGAGGATCCAGCGATACGCGCCATCGGCCCGCCGCATTCGGTACTCGAGGCTGTACGGGCGGCGCCCCTCGAACGCTGCTCGGTAGGCCGCGATGACCCGTTGGGCGTCGTCAGGGTACAACCCCTCAGCCCAACCATCTCCAAGCTCTTGCGCGAGCGTACGACCACGGAACTCCAGCCAGCCGCGGTTGAAGTAGGTGCAGCCCATGTCTGGACCGGACACCCAGATCAGCACCGGAGCCGTGTCGGCCATGACCCGAAAATGCGCCTCTCCCTCCCGCTGAGCGGTTTCTGCTCGACGGCGAGCGGTGATGTCCCGTACCACCACCACGGCGCCCGTGACCGTCTCGTGCTCGACGATGGGTGAAGCAGTTGACTCTGACGGAAAGCTCGTTCCGTCCGAACGCCAGAGCGTCTCGCCTTCGACGACTACGGGTTCCCGAGACATGGCCGACGTGGCGATAGGGCACTGGTCGGGGGTGTGGGGTGCCGGCCCGCTCGGAGGAACGTGAATCTGCCAATGCAGGTTCGCCCCCAAGAGATCTTCTGGGGCGGCACGCAGAAGAGAGGCTCCTGCCGAGTTGACGAAGGTGCACTGCCCTTCAAGGTCTACGGCGAAAACGCCCGCGTCCGTCGATTCGAGCAATGCTCGGAGCAGGCTCGTCTCTCGCAGTGTTCGGAAGAAGTCCAGGACCATCAGTTAGACGCCCGCGACAGACTCGGGCAGCACCCCATAGTACTGGAGCATTCGCATATCCACAGTTGCTTGATTGGGGCACGCCTGGGCAGCCGCGTGCTTTCGCCGTCGACGCTGTGGGATATGCTCGCGCTGGTGCTGGTTGGCGCGGCAAAGCTGATCTTTATCGGCTAAGCTGGCCCAGCAGCGCTCCCAAGCTTTGAGAATAGAACAGGAGGCTCCCGTGTATGAACCTGATCCCAAGGCCGACTTGGAAGAGATCTCGGAGGACGAGTGCCTGGAACTTCTCGCGCGTCACGAGATTGGCCGCATAGCGCTCGTCGTCGAGGGCCAGCCGCTCATCTTCCCGGTCAACTACGGCATTAGCCACCGCATCGTCTCGTTCCGCACCGCGCACGGTACGAAGCTGTCGGCTGCGCCGGGATCGAACGTCGCGTTTGAAATTGACGACTACGAGCCTTCGACGGGTATCGGCTGGAGTGTCCTGGTGCAGGGCGTCGCGGTTGACTCCACCACCGCACTCGACGATGTCTCGTGGATGGCACGCGGAGCATCACCCCATCCGCTTGCGCCGGGCGTCAAAGTGCACAGGCTAGCTATCCGCCCCACAGCCATCAGCGGGCGTCGGTTCGCAGCCAGGACTTTATGAGAGAGTCTCCTTGCGGCCCATCGACCTCTCTTTGGTGCTCAAGGACGCCCGGAGTCATGTGCTCTGGGCGTAGTAATCCGGGATGATCGGGTGGGCTGACCTGGCTGGCCGCTCGTAGCCACTCTCCGCCACTCTGCGCGGCTTCAGCGTCACCGGCGCTGGCGTCACTTCGGTGTACGGAAACAGGCTGAGCAGATGCCGAATGCAGTTCAGGTGGGCGCGCCGCTTGTCGTCGGCGTCCACCTGGAACCAGTGCGCTTCGGGAATGTCGGTGTGCTCCACCATGGTGTCTTTGGCTTTGGAGTATTCGACCCACCGCTCACGCGACACGAGGTCCATGGGGCTTAGCTTCCACAACTTGGCCTGGTCGCCGGCGCGTTGCTGAAAACGACGTTCCTGCTCGTCGTCGCTGACCGATAGCCAGTATTTTACCAGCCGGATGCCGGACCGCACGAGCAAACGCTCGAAATCCGGACAGGCGCTCAAGAACTCCCAGTACTCGTCCTTGGTGCAGAAGCCCATGACATGCTCGACGCCGGCCCGGTTGTACCAGCTGCGGTCGAAGATGGCGATTTCCCCCGCCGCGGGCAGGTGCGCGACGTACCTCTGGAAGTACCACTGCGTACGCTCGACGTCCGAAGGCTGCGGCAAGGCGACGAGCCGCACTCCGCGCGGATTGAGCGGTTCGGTGATGCGTTTGATGGTGCTGCCTTTACCGGCGGCATCACGCCCCTCGAACACGACAACGATTCGCTGGCCACGCTCTTTGACCCAGTACTGCCAGCGCACGAGTTCGAACTGCCAACGCTCCAGTTCTTCCTGGTAGGTCGACCTGGCGAGCCTGGGCCGACTCTTCGCCGCCTTTTCGCTCATCGGACCGCTAGTGACCGCCGCCGCCGCCGCCACTGCCGCCCTGCACTACCTCCAGGATGTCCGGCCTGTCCGGGCCGTCGACGATCAGTTGCCCGGCGCCGCCCTTCTCCATACGTTCGAGACTGTGGTCGACCAGGGTATAGGTGCCCGGCACTTCGGGTGTGAACTCGACCATGGTTGCGCCGCCCGCCGAAACATGCGTGGTCTGGACATCCGTCTCAGGGGCGCTGCTGAGCGCTCCCTCTGCAAAGACGCGATCGAAGATCTCGCCGATCACGTGGAAGCTACTGGGCAGGTTCGGTCCACCGACGCCGAAAAACAGGCGTACCGACTCACCCACCTTGGCTTTGAGAGCGCTGTCGCCGGTGAGCGCGCCGACGCGGCCATTGAAGACGACGTAGTCGGGCTGTTCGGCCAGGAGCTTGGTCATATCGAACTGGCGCAGACCCAACAGGCCACGATCTCCCTGCATATAGAAGTCGCCCTGCATGACATAGAACTCATGGTCGACGCGTGGCAACCCGCCGGGTGGCTCGACGACAATGAGGCCATACATTCCGCTCGCGATATGCATCGAGACCATAGGGGTTGCGCAGTGGTAGACGTAGATGCCGGGTCGCATGGCCTGGAAGCGGATGGTGGCGCTTTCACCTGGCGGCACCTGCGTGAACTTGGCCCCACCACCTGGACCCAGGACCGCGTGCAGATCGATGCTGTGGGTCAGGCCGGAGTCCGGCGCATTCTTGAGTGTCAGCTCGACCATGTCGCCCTGACGAACACGGATCATGGGACCCGGCACCGTGCCGTTGAAGGTCCAGTAGTCGTACGCCACGCCTTCATTGATGAGACCGGTGACCTTGCGCGCTTCGAGATCCACCTTCACAGTGGTGGGCTGAGCGCGTTCGATAGCTGCTGCAATCTGCGGCGGCGGTAGCGCTTGCGTGCCGTCCGGAACAGGTCTTGGCTCCGGGTTGGCACGGGCCGCGGCTAAGCCTTCCGCTTGTACGGCTGGACTGACTGGGTAGGCCGATTGTGCGGCCGGCCCCGGCTCGAGCACACTGCCGGCACCGACCACCGAGAGCGTGCCGTGCATGCCCGCGTCTTTGTGGCCCGACACCGAGCAGTAGAAATCGTACGTGCCAGGCTTGTCCAGCGTGAACTCGCCCGAGGCATTCTTGCCCGCGGCGGCCAAAAGCTTCACACCCAGAGCGTCAACGGTGATGTCGTGCTCGACCGAGCCCGTGTTGTGCAGGGTGATCGAGACTTTCTTGCCGGCCGGCAACTGTAAGGTCGCCGGACTGAACTTGAATTCTGAGGCGCTGACGGTGATGTCCGTCGGCAGGTTGGCTGCGGGTGCCTGCGGCTGACCCGACAATGCCGCCACACGCGAGTTCTGGCCGGGGCTAATAATCAGCAGTCCAGCGACGCCCAGCAGCGTGACCCAGGCGAGCACGACGAGCGTGAGTGTGATCCACAGGCGGTCATGGTTGGAGGTGCGCATTGCCGATCCCGGGTTTTTCAAGGCTGGCGACTGACGATCAGCGCGTAGCGGCGACTGGCGTGCGCGAGGTGGGAGCGCCGGTCTGGAGCCGGGCCGTCTGCTTCCAGGGTGTGCCGAACAGCGGCAGCAGGAAGTAGTCGAGGCCGAAGTAGCCGGCGTTCTTCCAGGCCAGGATGAGCAGCACGCCCAGGATCACCAGGACGGGGTTGGTGCTGGTGGTGCCAGCCAGCAGGAAGGCCATGTTCATCAACAGGCCACCGGTAGCGGCCAGGCCGACGAATGCGCCCAGGATCAGACCGACGCCGACCGCCAGTTCGCCGAAGACGATCACGTAGCTGAACCAACCTGCGCTGTTGGTGTCCACCAGGTACTGCAAGAAACTGCGGTACCAGTCGAAGGTGATGACTGGCGCGCCGGAAGGGGTGGTGCCCAGGGCGCCTTTCCAGAAACCCATGATGCCCTCGCCTGAGCCATTCACCCAGGCTGGAGTATTGAACTTGTGCCAGCCAGCCGTCAGAAAGTCGTAGCCGACGTACAGACGGACGATGAGCCAGAGCCAGGCGGCGACGGTGCTCTGAAAGAAGAAGCGGGCGATCGGCGGATCCTGGATCAGCACCCGACCGTGCTGGTCTGTGACCTTTTCGATTTTGAACATTGGGTTCGAACCTCCTCAATGGTGGTTCCTGTGATGAGTGAAGTATGGGAACCTGGTGGCAGACAACACCACGCCCAGCGGGGTGGTTTCGGCGCCTACCCGTGCGGGTAGGCGCCCACTGCAGGTAGACGGAGGTTGCCGGCTGGCAGAGCGACGCGAAAGGTGCTGCCGCTGCCGGGGCTGCTCGTGACCGACAGGCGGCCACCGTGCAATTCCACCAACCCGCGAGCGATGGCCAGACCGAGTCCGCTGCCAGCCGAACCACTCCCAGGCACGCGGTAGAAGCGTTCGAAGATGCGCTCGAGATCGACGGCCGGGATGCCAGGCCCATCGTCTGTCACCGAAATACACACCTTGGCGTCGACACGCTCAACGGCGATGCAAATCGTGCCACTCTCTCGCCCGTACTGTTGCGCATTGCCCAGCAGATTCCGCAGCACACGTCCGAGTCGCTCGGCGTCGACCGACGCCATGACCGGTTCGGTCGGAGGCGAGAACAGCAGGTGCTGCCGGCGCGCCAGCATCAACGGCTCGAAAGCTCGGGCGGCCCGGGCGACGACGTCGCGCACGTCGACTGACATGCACCACAAGTCGACGCGGCCCGACTGCAGGCGTGCCATCTCGAGGAGGTCTTCGATCAGGCTGGTCAGCTCGTCAGCCGATAGATCGACGTTGCCCAGCAGTCGCTGCAGTGGCGGAGGCATATTCGGCGGCATGTTGGCAAGCACCACGCCGATGGCGGCTTTGATCGCCGCCACGGGCGTGCGTAAGTCGTGCGACACGCTCGAGAAGAACTCGTCGCGCTGCCGCTCCAGATCGCGACGCACCGTTTCCACGCGCTGACGTTCGATGGCGTAGCGCATGGATCGCAGGAGCGCTCCGCCGTCGACATGCCCTTTGACGAGATAGTCCTGTGCGCCCGCGTGTACGGCGCGCACTGCGAGCAGTTCATCGTCGAGGCCGCTCAGGACGACGATGGCAACCTCCGGCGCGTGAGCGTGCACACGCGTGAAGGTTTCGAAGCCCTGGCTGTCGGGCAGTGACAAGTCCAGCAACACGACGTCGGTGGAGTGGTTGGTCAACTGCTCCAGTCCAGGCGCCAGGCGGCTGGCGATCGTGAGCTCCACCGCGGTCCGCTCACCGCCTGCATCGTGCAGCATCTCGCGGATCAGGCGCGCGTCGCCGGGGTTATCCTCGATCAGGAGCGCTTGGATGACGGGCGGCGCAGCGCTCACTTGGGTTGCGGCAACGTGACGATCGTGAACCAGAAGTCTTCGATCGACTTGACTACCGCCAGGAACTGGTCCAGGTCGACTGGCTTGGTGATGAAGCAATTCGCCTGGAGCTCGTAGCTCCGCAGGACGTCCTGCTCAGCGCGAGACGTGGTCAACACGACCACCGGGATGGTTTTGAGTGTGGCGTCAGATTTGATCTCCGAAAGAACCTCACGTCCGTCCATGCGTGGCATGTTCAGGTCAAGCAAGATGAGGTGGGGCCGTGGGGCGTCAGCATGCTGGCCCTCGCGGCGCAAGTATTGCATGGCTTCGGCGCCGTCTTTGGCGACATGCAAGGTGTTGCGCACGCGGCTGTCTTTGAGGCCCTCGATGGTCAAACGCACGTCGCCCGGGTTGTCTTCGACGAGCAGGATGTCGATCGACCGGCCGGTGGAGGACCCGTTGTTCACTGCTGCTCTCACGTTAGACGGCGGTCATGGGCGTCTCGACGGCGATAGGCGTGCGTAGCTCGGTAAACTGCTGGCAACCTTACCGCCCTTCTACAGCCGGAGCACAGCTGTCGTTTGATCTGTCTCGAGGCCAGCATGCGGGCCGCGGCCAAGGTTGACCACGCCCAGCGGGGTGGTTGTGGTCCAACCCTTTGGGGTGGGTCTTTGGCCTGAAGGTGCAGCCACCTCGGCCGCCAGGTATATTCGTACGTCAGGCGCCGACCCGCGACGTCAAAACGTAGACGCCAGCCCCGTACGACTAGCCGGTGGAGGTGAGATGACAGCCATTCAGTCGCTCGTGGCTCAGGAGATCCTGGACTCGCGCGGAAACCCGACGGTTGGCGTCGTCGCGACGCTTGACGACGGCAGCACGGGCTGGGCGGGAGTGCCGTCGGGTGCTAGCACCGGCAGCCGCGAGGCCGTCGAGCTGCGGGACGGCGACGCCACGCGGTACGCGGGTAAGGGCGTACGGAGCGCGGTGGCGAACATCGAAGGCCCACTAGCGCAGGTCGCGCTCGGACGGGATGCGCACGACCAGCACGGGCTCGACCGTGCCCTGATCGAAGCTGACGGCACGCCGAACAAAGGCCGCCTGGGCGCTAACGCCATCCTTGGCGTGTCCCTGGCGGTCGCCCGTGCAGCGGCTCAGAGCCGCCGTGTGCCGTTGTAT
Source organism: Chloroflexota bacterium (assembly GCA_051006215.1). Taxonomy (GTDB): domain Bacteria; phylum Chloroflexota; class UBA6077; order UBA6077; family CF-72; genus CF-72. Next base: position 521 of record JBPCIO010000039.1, on the reverse strand, counting down.
CGCTACCTGGCCGGGATGACCGGTCGAGAACCTGGCCCGCTGCCGTTACCCCAGCTCAACATTCTCAACGGTGGCAAGCATGCCGAGAACTCCACAGACGTGCAGGAGTTCATGGTCCTCCCGGTCGGTGCGCCGACGTTTTCCGAGGGCTTACGCTGGGCGGCCGAGATCTACCATCGGCTGGGGCGGCTGCTGCATGAGCGAGGCCTGGCCACCACCGTCGGCGACGAGGGTGGCTACGCGCCGAGCCTGCCAAGCAACGCGGCCGCAGTGGAAGCCATTGTGGAGGCCATCCAACTGGCGGGCTACTCGCCAGGCCCGCAGGTGGCGATCGGTCTGGACCCGGCTTCAAGTGAGTTTTACGAGAACGGGCGGTACCAGCTGCGGCGGGAAGGCCGGGCGTTGACGAGCACGGAGATGGTCGACTTCTATGCCGATTGGGTGGATCGGTTTCCGATCGTGAGCCTCGAAGACGGCCTCGCCGAGCAGGACTGGGACGGCTGGACTGCGCTCAATCAGCG
>JBPCIO010000038.1:0-6460 GCA_051006215.1 Chloroflexota bacterium | reverse complement strand
GGGTGGAGCAGAGGGCGCCGCCACCGAAATAGGGGCGCGACGCCCGGAGGCGCCGCGCCGCATCGGTCTAGGCCATGTCGGACAGGGAACCCGACAGGTAGGCGTCGTACGCGCCCATGTCGAAGTGGCCATGGCCAGACAAATTGAAAAGGATTACCAACCGCTCGCCCGCCTCGCGCGCCCGCAGAGCCTCGTCGATGGTCGCCCGAATGGCATGTGCCGATTCCGGCGCCGGGACAATGCCCTCTGTACGCGCGAACTGGATCGCAGCATCGAACACCCCGTTCTGCGGATAAGCAGTTGCTTCCACGATTCCGTCGTCGACGAGCTGACTCAGCAGCGGAGCGGCGCCGTGGTAGCGCAAGCCGCCGGCGTGGATAGCCGGCGGCACGAAGCCATGCCCGAGCGTGTGCATCTTGACGAGTGGCGTCAGACCTACCGTATCGCCAAAGTCGTACACGTAGGTGCCCCCGGGTCAGGGTCGGACACGCTTCCGGTTCGACGGCGATGATTCGCGTCCGCTTGCCCTGGCGCAGCTTCTCGCCGACGAATGGGAATGCCAGGCCCGCGAAGTTGGATCCACCGCCGACGCACCCGATGACCACGTCGGGATACTCCCCTGCAGCGTCCATCTGCTTGAGCGCTTCCTGACCGATGATGGACTGATGCAATAAGACATGGTTGAGCACCGATCCCAGCGAGTAGTGGGCGTCGTCGTGCGTTGCAGCGTCCTCAACCGCCTCTGAGATCGCGATACCTAGGCTGCCTGAGGAATTCGGGCTGTCGGCGAGAATCTTCTGACCGGAGTGGGTGCGTGCCGACGGGCTTGCGAAGACCTCCGCACCGTACAGCTCGATCATCGACCGTCGGTACGGCTTCTGGTGGTAGCTAGCGCTGACCATGTACACCGTGCACTCGAGCCCGAACAGCGAGCATGCGAACGCGAGCGCGCTGCCCCATTGGCCGGCGCCGGTTTCGGTTGTCAGGCGGCGGATGCCCTCGGCTTTGTTGTAGTAGGCCTGGGCCACAGCGGTGTTGGGTTTGTGGCTGCCGGCAGGGCTGCTGCCCTCGTACTTGTAGTAAATGTGGGCCGGTGTATCCAGGACGCGTTCGAGGCGTCGGGCGCGGAACATGGCTGTCGGCCGCCACAGGCGATAGATGTCGCGGACCTCGTCGGGGATTTCGATGGTCCTGTCCTGCGAGACCTCCTGGCCGATGAGGGCCAGCGGGAACAGGGGCGCAAGGTCGGTCGGCCCTATCGGCTGGCCCGTGCCCGGGTGAAGCACGGCGGCCGGCGGATGCGGCAGGTCAGGCACGAGGTTGTACCAGTGGGTCGGGATGTCCCGTTCATCCAGAACAATCTTGATCTGCGCATCCGACGCGGCCATAGGTCGTCTGTAGCTCCCTCGACCCCATAGTACGGGGTTGACCAAGCCTCTCCCCGATGCGGAAGGGCGAGCGTCTGGGGAGCCGGGCGAAGCGTCCTCAGGCCGCGTGTGGATCAGCGGTCGGCGCGGCCGACCGCAAGGGTCGCGGGACAGGTACGGCTGGCCGTGGCGTCTGCAGACGCACGATCTCGGCTCCAGCGCTCCCGGGATGCGCCCTGAGCAATCTCTCGATCCGCCGCGGCAGGGCCGGATCCAACATGATGATGTCGGGCGAGATGCTCGTGGCTACTCGCAGGCAGCCCTCCGCGCTGTGCGTGATATACACAACGCTGCCGTCACGCCGCAGGCGTACCGCGGCATCCTCCGCGTACGCCGCACAGGTGCTGGCGACGACGATCAGCAGCACCTCACGACGGGCCACGGCGGGGTGTAGAGGCGGTAGTTCAGGCAGCGCGCGCAGCACGCTGTGACTCAGCCCGCAAGGCGGCTCGGCGGGCATGCGGCGGGACGACCGTCAGCCGTCTGCAGGCCATGCACAACAGCACGGCCGCGCGGTCGGCGTCGCGGCGAGGTGTGAACCAGCGAACGGTCTGGGATGCGCAGTACTGACAATGCAACATGGGTAATCAACTCTCATCGGGAAATACGTCGGTGCACACCAGTCGGATGCGCCGGCGCGTCGACCCTTACAGATTCCTCTCAAAGCACAGGACGTGCCAACCAGCCTGAATGTTGCGGCCTTTTTGTTACCGGATGATGACAACCGCGCAGAGCGCTACAATTTGAGCACGAGGTCCTCGCCGATCAGCACAATGCAAGTCACCATCGGCGAGTGAGAGTCTGAAACAATGATTGAGCGCTCCCGCAGGGTTGTCCTGCTGATCGATTACGACAATCTGCAGATCTGCGCGTCACGCGACACGCCTGGCCGAGAGCTGCAGCTAACTCCCGTTGTGCAGCTAGCGCAACGCTACGGCACCGTCATCCTGGCCCGCGCCTACGCCGAGTGGAATCTGTCCACCGAACGTTTGGCTGTCTACAAGGCCGGCATCGAGCCGGCATTCGCACCCGTGTTACGGACCGAGAGCGATCGCTCCGGCAAGAGCCTGGCCGATACGGTCATGGTGGCCGAGGGCATGGACATGTTATGGACGCTTTCGCCTGAAGTGGTCGTGCTTGCCACCAGCGACAAGGACCTGATCCCGCTGGTGCGCGTCGCCAAGCAACGCGGCGCATTCGTGGTCGTGCTGGGCTCTGACTTTACGGCGATCCCGCTGCGCGAAATGGCCGACGAGCACGTGACCTACAAGCAGCTGATTACCGATTCACAGGGACGGTATGTCACTGAAGCCACTCCCGCACGCGCACCGGCTGCGTTGTCAGAACCTGCGCACCGCCGCCCCACGCGCGAGCGCAATGGGCGTGAGCGAGCGCCGAGTACCTCACCCGCGGCCACGCCACCGATCGCTGCGATTGCAGCGCCAGCCCGCATCGAGCGTGAGTCACCAGCAGCGCCTGCGTTCACTCCTTCTACGGGCACCGCGAGCGTGGCGGCTACGCCGGTAGAGTCGGTGGCAGCTCTTACGGTTGGCACATCGAGCGACGGCGATGCCCAGGCCCTCGGCAGGCGCCGCCGCCGAAGGGGCAGTCGCCGCCGCACCGAACGCATCGGCGGAGTCGGAGAAGGCATTCCCAGCTTTGAAGTCGAGCCCGAGTCTGAGGGTGCGTACGCGGACGAGTCGGACGCCCCCGAGCTTGAGGAGCTGGGCGCCACCGCCGAGGCGAGCCTCGCCCAAGCCGTAGAGGCACCCATGGCTCCGAGGTCGACCCTGGACACGCCCACGCTTGAGCCCGACGCGCCCGGTGCTGAGGTTGTCGCGACAGTTCTCGCGGCGCCGCGGAACCGTCGTCGCACTGCTCGCCGGCCGCTAGTCGACGCCGTCCTGGCGGCCGCTGAACCAGCGCCAATCACGTCCGAGGACTCGGTGGCAACTCCTTCTCCACTGTTCGGGGAGACACCTGACATCCTGTGGGCCGCCGAGTTCACGCCGACGAATGGCAGCCCTCCGCCGGTGGCCGCAGAAGCCGCACTGGCCGACGGCGAACCGGCCACCGAAGACGCCGTGGTGACGCCTCGCCCGCGACCCCGTCGGATTGCCAGCGCCGCACGCGGACGCACTCGGCCCGCCACCAGCCGCTAGGCGGGCCCAGCGTCTGCGCCGTCGCCGCCCGGCGTCAGCCGCCGGGCATTGCCGTTGGGAACCAGCGCCACCAGCGGCACTCCGTGGGTCGGGTGCGCGGAGAGGACGACGCGCTGCCGAAACGTCTCGGACAGGAGTGGCGCCGTCAGCACTCCCTCAGGCGATCCGTGACTCACAACTTGTCCAGCGCTCATCAGCGCCACGCGATCGCAGTACAGCGCTGCCAACTGCAGGTCGTGCACCGCGGCCACGACACACAGGCCCCGCTCGCGAGTCAGTCCGCGCACCAACTCGAGCAGCGCCACCTGGTGATGCAGGTCCAGGTTCGCCGTCGGCTCGTCGAGCAACAGCAGGCGTGGCATCTGCGCGAGCGCGCGGGCAAGAATCACGCGCTGGCGTTCGCCACCTGAAAGCTCCTCTACGAATCGATGCGCAAGCTGCTTCACGCCGGCAGCTGCCATGGCCCATTCCACGGCGCTGCGGTCGTGCGCCGTTGGCCCGAGCAGGAGACGGACGTAGGGAGTGCGTCCAAGACCGACCATCTCGTCCACGAGCAACCCGGCCGGGATCGGGCTTTCCTGGGGTACCACGGCAATCTGCCTGGCAACCTCACGGCGCCGCAACGACGACAGGTCGACCTCGTTGAGCAGCACTCGTCCGGCGCTGGGCCGCAACAGCCCGCCAGCCACTTTGAGGAGTGTGCTCTTGCCAGCGCCGTTGGGACCGACCAGCGCTAGCATCTCGCCCGCGCCAACGCGCAGGTCGATGCCTCGCAGCACCGGCACAGCGCTTCCCCGACCGTAGCCGGCGTCGACGCCTGCTAGCTCGAGCGTGCTCACAGGCGATGCTCGTGTCGCTCACGTCTGAGCAGCCACAGAAAAAACGGACCACCAACGAACGCCGTCAGAATGCCGACGGGTATCTCAGTCGGCGGCAGCAGCGCCCGGGCCAGAAGGTCGGCTAGCACCAGAAAAGCCGCGCCGACGAGTGCCGCCGCCGGCAGCAGCAAACCATGACGGGGTCCGACCAACACGCGCGTCACGTGCGGCGCGAACAAACCCACGAACCCGATCAGGCCGCCCAGCGCCACGGCCGCGCCCGTGAGCACCGAGCCCAGCACGATCACCAGGCGCTTGTCGCTTTCCACGGAAATGCCAAGCTGATGGGCCGACTCCTCGCCGAGACTGAGCGCGTCCAGACTATGACGCATCAGCCAGCCGCCCGCGATGGCTGGCCCGACCATCGCGAGCGCTACCCCAAGCTGGCTCCACTGGGTCACCGAGATGCCGCCGAGCAGCCAGCCGTACACACGCGGCAGGTTGATCTGCAGCCGGTCGTTCATGATGAGCAGGAAAGACACCGCGTAGCCCATGATGGCGCTGACGGCGAAGCCCGCCAAAAGCAGCGTGACGGTCGGCGCTCGGCCGCCGCTCCGCGCCAGGCCGTAGACCACGGACATTGCCGCCAGCCCGCCACAGAAGGCGAGCACTGGCACCGGGCTGAAGCCGAGGAAGCTGAAACTGACCGAGAGCAGAAATCCCAGCGCGCCGCCCAAAGCTGCGCCGCCCGAGACCCCTAGCGCGTACGGGTCGGCCAGCGGATTGCGAAGCAGTCCCTGGAACAGGACGCCCGCACTCGCCAGCGCCGCGCCCACGACGGCCGCGCCGGCAACGCGGGGCAGACGAATGGCGAAGAAGATGGCCTCATCCTGCGGCCGCCACGTCGGCTGCAGGTGCGCGCCGACGACCCGATTCAGCGTCATCCGCACCAGGTCGTCAAGGCGCAGTTGGACCGCCCCGAACGCAGCCCCGACCAGCAGCGAGCCGGCCAGCACCAGCATCAGCACCCCCAGCACCACCGCACTCGGCGGCCGCGCGCCGGTGCGCGGACCAACGCTCATCCCGAGAGTCCACGACAGATGCGCCCGCGGCGGGGCCGCTTCGCACGGACGGTTCGTTGGTTTTGCGTGCGGAGCCGCGCAGCCGCGGGCGAGTTAGCCACGCCGACTCAGCGAAGGAGTGGCTCGGCAACGCTGAGGCTGCTGACACGAAGCGGTCCCTTGGCCATCGCCGCGAGGCCAGCACGCGCCGAGGCCGGCGGGAAGCGGTCAGGGTGGAGCAAGCTGGCGAGATGTTCCAGGCCCTCGATCAGGCGGGGCCCAGGGGTCGAGTAGAGCGTGCCCGGGACGGCGTAGATCGCCCCACTCTGCACCGCGGCGATGCCGTCCCAGCCCGGCCGCGCGCTCACCAGCTCCGGCGTTTGCGGATTGAAGGGCAGATCCGCGTCGGTCAGAATGATGACCTCAGGATCGCGCTCGACGACGCTCTCGGCACTTACTTGCGCTACATCGCCAGGCAGGTCGCCAAAGACATTCGTGCCGCCCGCCAGATCGACCAATTGGCCATAGAAGCCGTTCGGGCCAGCGACAAACGGCTTGTCTGGCTCGGAGGCATCCAGCTCTTCGTACACCCGCGGTCGAGGCGCATCCGCAACCGCACCCGTAACCACGTCGCGTCTGGCCAGCATGTCCGAGCCGATGGCCGCGGCCGCGTCGGCGGCGCCATACAGCCGGCCGAGCCTCGAGATGGTTTGCACCGTGGCCTCGAAGTCTCGTGGCAGGAGCTTCAGCACTGGAATTCCCTGGCGACGGATTGGCAGCAGATCCTCGTCTCGCTCAGCCAGGGACAGAACCAGGTCCGGCTTCAAACCGATGATCGTTTCCGAGGATGGGCTCGGGTAGGTGGTCAGGCGCGGCTGGATGCTTTTGGCCTCAGGCGGATAGTCCGAATAGGTGTCGACCGCGACTAGCCGATTGCCTTTGCCAAGGGCGAAAGTGATCTCCGTGAGGCCTGGGTTGAGGCTAATAATGCG
>JBPCIO010000037.1:0-15217 GCA_051006215.1 Chloroflexota bacterium | reverse complement strand
CACGACTATAGAACCAAACTCGTTACGAATTCCTGCCGTGCCCACGACTATAAAATCACACTCGTTACGAATTCCTACCCTTTCCTCTGCTCCTACCTCCAGTCGTCGATGGAGACGGTCTTGCCGTAATTGGCGCCGAAGATGCGCCAGTAGCCGTTGGTCTCGCCGCCTACTACGACGACCTCGATTTCGTGACGCTGGAACATGTGGATGAGCTGGTCGGGCGGCGCCTTGAGCATGCTCGCGTACGGCTCTTCGCCGAAGGTGGCGCGGGGATAGATGTAATTTTGAATGAGCTGGTAGTCCCAGTATTCGCCAGCCGGCTTGAGGGCGTTTTCATAGATCCAGTCGATCAGCTTGTCCTTGGTGTCGAAACCACCCCGATCGATGAACAGGCGCGCCGTAATCGGGTCCAGCACAAAGCACGGCTGCTCATGCGGGTCCATGCCCCGCAACATGGCGCGGACGTGGTCCTGCCAGTGGTCGCCGCGTAAGCCGAGCGTGAAGACGGTCGTGCGGCAACCCCCGAACACGCTGACCGCGCTGTCGCCGGCCTTGAAGCCGTGCTGGACGTGCAGCGGCTCCCACGGACTGCGCTCCTCATTTTCGGCGTACGTAATGTTGGTGTAGGCGTAGTTGTTGCCCTGCGATCCGAGATAGGTGAGCCCAACCTCTGAACCGCCCTGCAAGTTCTGCGACAGCAGCCCGTACGCGCGACCAATCGTCGCGTTTGCCTTGTTGTAGGGGCCGAGCGCGCCGGTGCCAGCGTTCATGCCAATCTCTTCGCGGATCGGCCCGTTGACGACGGCCATGGCTGCTGCCGAGCTGGTGGTGCTGGCTCGGCCTGAGACGCCGCTGGCAGCGATGGCTAGAATGACCGGGAAGTACGCCGGCTCGGCCCCGGCCATGACTGCATTTACCGCCACCTTCTCAACGGTGTACTCCCAGTACTCGCGGAACGCGGTCGGCCGCATGTGCCCGACAACCTCGTCTGGCTTGCGGTGCGTGCCCGCGAGCATCGCGGCCACCCGCTCCTCGGTAGGCAAAATGATCGGCAGCGTGTCGGTCCAGTGATTTTCGAGAAATAGGTGGTGGAGATTCGGCCAGGTGTCGGGCTCGACCAGCCGCGGCGTGGTCCGCTCATAGACCACCTTCTTCAGGTCCTCGGCGTCGAACGGCTTGGTCAGCCCATCGATGACTTCCTGCATGACCGGTCGACCGGTGGTCGGGTCATTGCCGTCGACGTACGCTCGCAGCTCGCGCGCCGACTTGCCCATGACCGGCTGCGGAACGAACACTGCCCGCGCACGCGGCATACCGTTGACTCGCGCTACCGACCGCACTGCCCTCTGGAAGATGTCGGTGTGGACGGCCACGGTGGGTACCCCGTACTGGCTGTCGATGGTCATTGCGTGCACGGCGACCGCCGGCGCACAAGTGCTTCAATGACCGACCCCGACGATGGCCGCGTCGCCAGTCGACTGGATCTTTTTCCAGGTCTGCGGATCGTCTTTGGTGTACACGCTCGACAGGCGAATCAGCTCGGTGCGGACACCTTGCAGATTTTCCTGGAACCACGCCTGCATCTGCTGCAAAAAGAGATCGGCATCGTCGAATCGACAATCGACCAGGTAGACGGTCTTGCCTTCGAGCGTGTCCAGGCGGGCCGCCATGTCTTTGGGGGTTACGCGGGGTGGGTAGCCCTGGGGGTTGTGCACGCTGAGCAGTTCGCCACTCGGCGTTGTTGACGGACGTCCGTTGCGTTCAATCTGGGTTTCAACCACCGGACACCTCCTCGATCTCTGGCACAGTATGCCGCACTTCAGGCAAGGGTCAAGCCACCGCCCACCTCTGCACTCCCGTCGCTCCTTTTCGATAAGAGCGCAGCAAAGCGGGCGACGTCCCTGCCCAAGCAACTCTGCGATCCAAGCGGCGTGCCCGCCGACCTCGTTCCACGCGGCCGTGACCAATCGGGTTTGACGGCCGATTGGCCGCGTTGTAGCGTCTTGGCGGGGGACCTGTGGACACGCTCACATCTACACGCCGCGTGCAACTCAGCCGGCGTCAGCTCGTATGCGGCCTGCTCGGCTCGGTGGCAGCGCTAGGGGTGGCCGCCTGCGCTCGCCGTGTCGACGTCCCTGCCCCGGCAGCGACGACGGTTGCGCCAGCGGCGTCCACCACCCTGGCTCCAGCCGCGGCCGCAGTCGCACCCACCGCTGCCTCGGGCACAACTGGCGCTGGAACGCCAAAGCGCGGGGGCATGCTGATGGCCGCCACGCAGACCGATTGGACCACCTTCGACGGCATCTACAACTCAGCCAACGGGTCCACAGCGTTCAGCGTGTTCGACCCACTGTTCTTCTTCAAAGCCGACGAGCAGGGCAACTGGAAGGTGACCGGGGGCCTGATCGAGAAGTGGGACTTCACCGACACGACTGCCACGTGGCAGCTGCGACGGGGTGTCACGTTCCACGACGGGAGCCCCTGGAATGCGGATGCCCTGAAGTGGAACGTCGAACGCATGCTCAGCGATCCGAAGTCGCTCGCCGCGAGCGTCTTGAGCGGCCTGGATGCCAAAAATCCGGTCACCGTGGTCGACCCCAACACCGTCAAGATCAATCTCACCCAACCGGCTCCGTCACTCGTCGAACAGCTCAGCGCCGGAACCGACAGCGCTCAGTACACCTTTCCGATTTCCCCAGCCGCGTTCCAGAAGCTGGGCGCCGAAGCGTTCGGCCGCAGCCCGGTTGGCACGGGACCGTTCAAGTTCGGCGAATGGAGGCCGAGCGACCGCGTCATCCTGCAGCGCAACGAGAACTACTGGATGTCCGGCGCTGACGGCAAGTCGCTGCCCTACGTTGACGGCCTGACGTACCGGCTCATCATCGACGACTCGGTGCGCGCGGTCGAATTGAAGTCGCACACCGTCGACTTCACCGATCTGATCGCGCCCAAAGACATTGCTGGCATCAAGGCTGACTCGCAGCTCTCGCTGATCGAGGGCCGCTGGGTGGGCAATTCGCGTCGACTGATCTTCCATGCCCAGGGCGGTCCGTTCTCAGACAATCTGAAGCTGCGCCAGGCCGTGCTCTACTCGATCGACCGGGAGACACTCTCGACCACACTTGGCCAGGGTCAGGGCGACCCTTCACGCTACATGCTCTTGCCCGGCTCGCTCGGCTACGACGCAACGCTTCCCTCGTACTGGTACGACCTGGATAAAGCCAAGAGCCTGATGATCGAGGCTGGCTACCCGAGTGGCATCGACGTGAGCTTCATCATCATCGCCCGTGAGGTGGACAAGGCCCAGTCCGAAGTCCTCAAGCAGATGTGGGAAAAGATCGGTGTTCGCGCCACCATCGACGCTGTCGAGCGAGCCGCGTTGAATCAGCGCATCCTGAGTGGTGGCGCCGATTACCAGGTCACTTCGGGACAGTACGGCAACTACGCCGGGGACGCCGACGTCCAGTTACGCCGCTATATGCATTCGAAAGGTGGCTTCAACAAGTCGCACATGGCCAATCCGCAGTTCGACGCCATTCTCGACAAGGCCAGCGGGACGTATGACACGCCGCTCCGCACGAGCCTGTACCACGACGCCCAAATGCTCGACTTCAACAGCTTGGCCTACTACGGGTACCTCTGGACGCAGTGGTACAACTGGGCGCTGAACAAGCGCGTCGCGAACTTTCCGCAGGCCATGGGCGGCGCATGGGACTTTCGCAACGTGTGGCTCACCGACTGACAACCGACCTCTTCGGGATCATCGAAGCGGGGCCTCAGGCGCGCATGCTGGGATCCCAGCGCGTCTCGCACGCCCTAGCCCAGCAGATTGAAGGCCAGCGTAGTGAGCAGGATGCCCAGCACGGGGCAGATCATCGCCACGGCACATTCAGCAAGGATGCGCGACCGTTGGTCAGCATCAAACCCCATTTGGGCGTGGGTGGCTGGGCGCCCAGCCCCAAGAACCCGAGCCCGGCTGCCTCGATGATCGCCGTGGCAATGCCCAGCGTCGACGGTACTCCGAACCTACGCTGCTTGAAAGATCGCCTCCAGGGCAGGCGCGTCGAGGCTCTCCTTGCCGAGCAGCTCCTTCGCCAAACGGTCCAGCAGGTCGCGGTGCTCACGCAGGATCGCCGTTGCTCGGGCGTAGCCTTCATCCAGAAAGCGACGGATCTCGTCGTCGATCTGCTCGCCGACGTGATCGGAGTAGTCCTTCTGCTCGCCGATGTCGCGACCGAGAAAGATCATCTGGTGTTTGCGGCCAAAGGCCACTGGCCCGAGCAGGTCGCTCATTCCCCACTCCTTGACCATTTTGCGAACCATATTGGTGGCGCGCTGAATATCGTCACCAGCACCAGTGCTGATCTCGTTGAAGACCACGGCTTCGGCAGCATGCCCGCCGAGCGCGGCGGTGACCGCGTCGATGAAGTCGCTGCGGGTCATGTACATCCGATCCTCGGTTGGCAGAAACCGCGTATATCCGCCGCGCAGGCCGCGCGGAATAATTGTAATTTTGTGAACCGGATCGTGATGCGACAGGAAGTGTGCGACAACTGCATGCCCGCTTTCGTGGTACGCCGTCAGCTTCTTTTCCTGATCGGACATGACATGACTCTTGCGTTCGGGTCCGGAGCTCACCCTGTCGATGGCTTCCTCGAGCTCGGACATGCCGATCGTTTTCTTGTCGCGTCGAGCGGCCAGAATCGCACCCTCGTTCAGGACGTTGGCCAGGTCCGCGCCCGAGAAGCCCGGTGTCTGTCGGGCCAGCGTATCGAGCGCGACGCTCGCTTCGAACGGCTTGCCCCGCGCGTGGACATCCAGAATGGCCTTTCGGCCCAAAAAGTCAGGCGAGGGCACCACCACTACCCGGTCGAAGCGACCCGGCCGCAACAGTGCCGGATCGAGCACGTCCGGACGGTTCGTCGCAGCAATGACGATGACGCCCGCGTGGTCGTCGAAGCCATCCATCTCCACCAGAATCTGGTTCAGAGTCTGCTCGCGCTCGTCGTTAGCTACTCCGAGGCCAGCCCCCCGCTGGCGGCCGACGGCATCAATCTCGTCCACGAACACGATGCAAGGCGCGCTGCGCTTGGCTTTGTCGAACAGGTCGCGCACGCGGCTCGCGCCAACGCCGACGAACATTTCCACAAACTCAGACCCAGAGATGCTGAAGAAAGGCACCCCACCCTCACCCGCTACCGCGCGTGCCAGCAGTGTCTTGCCGGTGCCTGGCGGACCAACCAACAGCACCCCTCTGGGAATGCGCGCCCCGAGCGCCACGAACTTCTGGGGTTCTTTCAGGAACTCGACGATCTCCTGGAGTTCCTGGCGCGGCTCTTCCACACCCGCTACGTCGACGAATGTAATCGGATTTTCGGGGTTGTGGGTCGTGCGCGCTCGACTGCGGCCAAATGACATCATGGGGTTGCCGCCGCTGCGATCCCCCATTCTTCGCCACATGAAGAGCATGAGGCCGCCGAACAGCACCAGCGGCCCGAAGGTCAGTAGCAAGCCAATCCACGGGGCTGGAGGATCGGCCACTGTGTAGGCCACGTCCGCGAGCTGGTCCGGAGTGACGCCAAAGCTGCTGAGCACCTTCAGAATTGACTGCGACCGACCAGTGTGGAAGCTCAGGATCTCACTCGTGCGCGTTCGCGCCACGCCGCCGCCATCGTCGGTGACGCGAATCTCGGTGACGTCTCCGCGCTCAACACGCAGCGCCAGGGCATCCAGCGTGATTGGCTTTTCGGTCGGAGTCGCGCCTGGGCGCAGCAGCCCGAACCCAATCGCCCCCAGGACCAGCGCCGCGGCCACCACAAGTAGGCGGAGCGCTTGCTTCGAGCGCAGCTGCTTCATCGGCATCGCCCGCCCCATCTACACGGTCGCTCGACCCGCCGGGTCACCCAGGCATCTCGCAGACAGCCAGGTTGCTCAGGCCGTCGCACTGAAAAGGCATCAATCAAAGCTACATCCACGCGAGTGAGCAGCCGGCCCGCTTGGCTGTGCTGGGCGCGCTCTCGCGTGGCGCAACCCCACCCAACTATACCTCGCGCCGCCCAGCCTTGCCATGAACGTCTGCTGTTTGCGCGTCGGCAGTCGTCACACCGGTGGCCTGGTTGCGTCCTGCTGTTCTTTTTGTTGCACATGCGGCCGCTTGTCTGGCTTGGCAGCCTTCTGCGCTTTTTTCGCCTTGCCTTTATCTTTGCCCTTCGAACGTTCGCCCATGCCGGGTGCCTCCTGCTTTCGGGACGCAAGCCCAATTGTGGCCACTATACGCCTTTCGCGCCGCCGATTGTCGCACCCGAGGCCAGGCCAAACTGCTTCCGGCACCTCGGACAGACTGCCCAAGACACGGGCCAGCTTGATTGGGCACACTGAGTGTCCGCACCGGGCCCTCGCGCCCGGTACCGTTGCGGACGGTTGAGAGGAAGGATACGAGATGCATCGCGGATCTGGAGTTGGACACCCCGCACGCTACGATTCCGATGACGGGCACGCAGGTGACGCCAGCGTGAGTCGCCGACGCCTACTGAGATTGGGCGGCTTGCTGGTCGCCAGCGGCGCCGCCGGTGGGCTCCTGGCGGCCTGCAGTACGCCCGCCGCTCCGCCGGCCCCCACAACGGCAGCCCCCGCTCCCGCACCGACGACAGCCAAGCCAGCTGCCGCTCCGTCGGCAGCACCTCCCTCGGCCGCGCCAGCGTCTCCGCCGGCGGCGGGCGCCAATCTGTCTGCGGTTGCGGTCCCCTCGCCGGCGGCTGCTCCGGCGGTGGCCGCGGGCGGCAAGACCGTGCGCGCGGCGTTCGTCCACACCGGCCCGATCAACGACCATGGCTGGAGCAACGCGCACGACGATGGGCGGCAGGCTCTGATGCAGGCGCTGGGATCCAGCGTCGAGACGGCTTATACCGAAAACGTGCCAGAGACGGCCGATTGCCAGCGCGTGTTCGAAGACTATGCGCGCAAGGGCTACGATATCATCTACGGCACCAGCTTTGGCTTCATGGATTACATGCTCGAGGCGGCCAAGGCGTTCCCCAACGTCAAGTTCGACCACTGCTCAGGGTTCAAAACAGCGGCGAACATGGGCACGTACTATGCGGCTGAAGAGGAAGCCCGCTACGTGTCTGGCATGATCGCCGGCAAGATGACCAGGACAAACACGTTAGGCTTCGTTGGTTCCTTCCCGATCCCCGAAGTCGTGCGCTTCTTGAACGCATTTGCGGCTGGAGTCCAGGCCACCAACCCTGACGCAAAGATCCACGTCGTGTGGGTCAACACCTGGTTCGATCCGCCCAAGGAAAAGGCTGGCGCGGAATCAGTCCTCGATCTGAACGCCGACATCCTCACCGGCACAGAAGACTCACCTTCGCTGGCACAGGCCGCGGCCGCTCGCGGAAAATACGCGGTGGGCGTCGACTACGACCAAGCCTCGTACGCGCCACAGGCCATCTTGCAATCCGATCGATTCATCTGGGGCCCGCACTACATCAACAGCGTGAAAGCGGTCATGGCCGGGACGTGGAAGCCAGTCCAGCTGTACTACCACGCCAAAGATGGCCTGGTCGAGGCTACGCCACCAAGCAGTCTTGTCCCAGCCGACGTGGCGGCGCTAGCGACGAGTGCCCAGGCCCAGATCAAAGCCGGCACGCTCAACATCTGGAAGGGACCACTCACCGACAATCACGGCAACGTCAAAGCGCCCGAAGGCAAGACCCTCGGCGACTTCTACGAGGGCCCGACACCCGAAACCGGCCAGACGAAGGACGATGCCTACGCGCAATCGAACCAGATGAACTGGGCCCTGAGCAACATCGTGGGTGATATTCCGCAGTCCTGACGAGGGCTCGCGGCTCGCTAAAATCCGGAGGTGGGTGAGCGCATCTGTTGAACCTGCCCAGTCTGTTGGTGACGGACTTCGCGGGCACGACCCTGCGAGACGACGGTGCCGTTGTGTCCGCCTACCGGCGCGTCCTGTCGGCGCGAGCCATCCCGTTCAGTGAGGCCGATCTGAACGCGCGCCGCGGAGCCAGCAAGCGCGCGGTGTTCGAGGACTTCGCGGCGCGCGTGGCATCCGATCCTCAGACCATTCGGCAGTTGGCCGCCCAGGCGCTCACCGATTTCGAGGCGGCCCTGCGACGCGAATACGAGCAGGGCGACTTGCACGAGATCGACGGCGCGCAGGACGCCATTGCCGCGCTGCGTAACGCAGACGTACGAGTCGCCCTCTCGAGCGGTTTCGAGCGCGGCCTGGTCGAGGCGATGCTGGCCCGCCTCGGCTGGCAAACGTTGTTCGACACGGTGGTCGCGGCCGACGACGTGCCAGTCGGCCGGCCGGCGCCGTTTCTGATTTATCGGGCGATGATGGAGCTCGAAGTGCTCGACGTGGCCAGGGTTGCCGTCGTGGGCGACACCACGCTCGACCTGCGCTCGGCCGCCAACGCCCGCGCCGGCTGGGCAATCGGCGTGCTCAGCGGCGCCCACGACCTGGCGACGTTAGGTTCTGAAACGCATACCCACCTCCTGCCGAGCGTAGCCGCCCTGCCGGCCCTGTTTGGGTTGGAGTGAGCGGAATAGTCTGTACGCTTCGGGCATGGACTGGAAACTTGAGCTCGTCGTTCTGCCGGTTTCCGATGTGGACCGCGCCAAGGCCTTTTACACCGACAAGATCGGCTTCATCGCAGACCACGACCAACGCGTCAACGACAAGCTGCGCTTCGTACAACTGACACCCCCCGGGTCGGCCTGCTCGATTGCCATAGGCGAGGGAATCGTCGCGCGGGTGCACCGGGCTCCGTCCACGGCCTCCAGATGGTGGTGGCCGATGTCCACGCTGCGCACGATCAGTTGGTTGAGCGCGGTGTTGAAGTGGGTGAGGTTCAGGATCTTGGCTGGGGATCGTTCATCTTTTTCAAGGACCCGGATGGCAACAGCTGGGCGATCCAGCAGCTCCCTCCTCGCCCGCCGGTGTGAACGCCCGACTCCCAGCTGCCCGGAGGCTGCCATGAGCACCGAGCGCGACGAGGCCGTAACAATGGTCTCGATCGACAAAAGCTTCCCTGGGGTCGTCGCCAACAAGAACGTGGACTTCTCGGCCCAGCGGGGTGAGGTTCACGCGTTGCTGGGCGAAAATGGGGCAGGCAAGACCACGCTCATGAGTATCCTGGCCGGGCTGTATCGGCCCGACGCCGGACACATCTTCCTGGGCGGTCAGCCGGTCACATTCCACGCTCCAAGAGACGCCATCCGCCACGGCGTGGGGATGGTGTACCAGCACTATCGGCTGGTCGGCAGCCAGACGGTGGCCGAAAACCTTCTACTTGGACTGCCCGGCGTGCCCTTTCGGCTCAACGCCGGAAGGTTCATCCAGCAGGCGCGTGAGCTGGGTCAACGCTACCACCTGCAGATCGACCCGGCTCGGGCAGTCTGGCAACTCTCGGTCGGCGAGCAGCAGCGGGTCGAGATCCTCAAGACCCTCCAGCGGGGTGCGACCGTCCTCATTCTCGACGAACCAACCGCCGTGCTCACGCCTCGAGAATCAGAAGACTTGATGCGCACGCTCCGGCAGGTCGCGGCCGAAGGCCGCACCGTCGTGCTCATCAGCCACAAGCTGGAGGAGATTCGCAGCGTTGCTGATCGGGTGACGGTGCTTCGGGCGGGCGCGCTCGTGGCCGGGGGTCGTGCCATCGGATCGTTATCAACTCGCGATTTGGCGCGTCTGATGGTAGGCGAGGACCTTTCCGAGACCACTCGCCTGATGGGGGCGGAACGCGCTGCGAGACGCGAGCAACAACCCCGGCTGGTGCTCGAGGATATCTCCGCGGTCAACAATCGCTCCTTGCCGGCCCTGGACCACGTCAACTTGAGCGTTCGGGGTGGCGAGATCCTGGGCATCGCCGGGGTTGCTGGCAATGGGCAGCGTGAACTGGCCCAGGTGGTGAGTGGTCTGCGAGTGCCTGCCAACGGAACCATCTGGTTGGATGGGTCGGACGTCACTCGCGCCACTGCGCGATCGCTGATGCGGCTGGGCGTGGCTCACATCCCGGAGGACCGTCTGGGCGAAGGGCTGGTCGGCAACCTGCCACTCAACGACAACGCCGTGCTGAAGTCGTACGACCGACCGCCACTGGCACTCGGTCCGCTGCTGGTCCTCCAGCGCGTGGTGCGTTTCACGCAGTCGCTTCTGGAACGCTTCGACATCCGCGGGGCCAAGCCGGGCTCGATAACCCGTCTGCTGAGCGGCGGCCAGTTGCAACGCTTCCTGCTCGCCCGCGAAATGGCCCTGAATCCGCGCCTGATCGTGGCCGCGCATCCAACCCGTGGGTTGGACGTCGCTGCTACCCGGCAAGTCCAGGACTGGCTGGTGGAGGCGCGCGACAATGGCGCCTCGGTGCTACTCATCTCAGAGGATCTGGACGAGGTGATGCAGCTCAGCGACCGCATCGCGGTGATCTACGAAGGCGAGATCGTCGGCAGCATGCCGGCCGACGGTGCCAACCGCGAGCAGATCGGCCTCATGATGGCTGGCGCTCATCAGCATGCCGCCGCGGAGGTCGCCTGATTGGCCTATTCAGTCCGGCTGGAGCGGCGGGCCGGCCTGCCGCTCTCCCAGCGCATCCTCGTCCTCTCGGGAGCAGTCATTCTCGGCGCAGTGGCAAGCGGCGTCTTGGTCCAGGCGTCGGGCTACAGCGCGCTCAAGGCGCTGTTTGCCATCCTCGAGGGCTCTTTCGGCGGATCGTACCCCATCTCGCAGACTCTCGCCGCCGCAATTCCGCTAGCCATGATCGGCCTGGGAACTGCCGTAGCGTTTCGGGTCCAGTTGTGGAATATCGGTGGTGAAGGGCAGTTCTATATGGGCGCCTTCGGCGCGACGGCGGTCGAGATGGTAGGTGGACCCGGGGGTTGGCCGGCGGTTGTCCTGCTGCCTGCAATGCTGCTGGCGGGATTCTTGGCCGGCGCGGCGTGGGCGCTGGTGCCGGCCTGGTTGCGGGCGTGGCACAGCGTGAGCGAGATCATCACCACGCTTATGCTGAACTACGTCGCCATCCTGTGGGTCAATTTTCTGGTCTACGGGCCGTGGAAGGATCCGGCCGGACACAACTTCCCGATGAGCCCACGTTTCGCGGACAATGCCACGTTCGCGCGCGTGGGTGACGGTCAATTGCACATTGGGGTAGTCGTGCCGATCGTCGCCGCGGCGGTGCTGGTGCTCATCCTCGCGCGCACGCGCTGGGGATACGAGCTGCGCATCGTAGGTGAAAACGCTGAGGCGGCCCGCTACGCCGGGATCAACGTCCGCTCGACCATGCTCACCGCGATGTTGGTCAGCGGCGGCTTGGCTGGGGTGGCCGGAATGGTCCAGGTGGCTGGCATCATCCACTTGCTCAACGGTGCACTGTCGTCGAATTACGGCTACACCGCCATCATCGTCGCCTGGCTCGCGCAACTGCATCCGGTGGCTGTGCTGGTGGTTGGGGTTATGTTCGGGGCTCTGGTGAACGGTGGCTTTGCCGTTTCTCAGGAAGGCATCCCCCAGGCGCTTGGGGCGATGCTGCAAGGTATGATCTTGTTCTTCGTGTTGGGCGTCGGCGACGTCTTCACCCGCTACCGACTCCGCATCGTGACCAGCCCGGGTGCCGCGACTCGGGCGGCGCCAGGGCGAACGTCCGCGTGACCGGCGGGTTGCTGGTCGCCATCTGCCTGGCGGCAATCGCGTCGGGAACCTCCATTCTTCTGCCCGCCCTCGGCGAAGCGCTCACCCAGCGGTCGGGGGTTCAGAACCTCGGCGTCGAAGGCATGATGCTGATGGGTGCGCTGTTCGGCTACATCGTCGACGTGGAAACCGAAAGTATCTGGCTTGCGTTTTTCGTTGCTGCTGGCGCCGCCATGTCGTTGGCGCTGGTCCACGCATTTCTGTCGGTGACGCTGCGCGCGAATCAGATCGTTAGCGGACTCGCAGTCACGCTGTTCGGCTCGGGGCTGACGGCGTTCATCGGCAAACCCTTTGTCGGGGTGACGGCCCCGGTCGTGCTCAGCCGGGTACCCCTGCCTGGTCTCTCGCACATTCCAGTGCTCGGTGAGATCTTGTTCACCCAGGATCCGGTGGTGTACGCGTCGTTCGTCCTGGTGCCCGGACTCTGGTACTTTATCTACCGAACGCGGCCCGGTCTCAACTTGCGGGCCATCGGCGAGAACCCCGCAACCGCCGACGCTATGGGAGTGGGGGTCGCATGGCGACGCTACCTGTACACGCTTGTCGGCGGCGCGCTGGCCGGAATCGGTGGCGCCTACTTATCGCTTGGCTACACCTCAACCTGGGTCGAGGGCATGACCGCAAGGGCGGGGCTGGATCGCCGTCGGGCTAGTGGTCTTCGGGACCTGGGACCCGGTGCGAGTATTGGCCGGAGCGTATCTGTTCGGGTTCGTGGATGGCTTTCAACTCCGTGCGCAGGGACTGGGCAGCACGGTTCCGGCGTTCTTCCTGAACATGCTGCCGTATCTGTTCACCGTGCTCGTGGTGTCGCTCTCGAGCGGCGAGCGCTTACAACGCCGTCTCGGCATTCCGCGGGCGCTGGGTTTACCGTACTGGCGCGAGGAACGCACGTGAGCGACAGCTCACAGGGTAAAGCGCGTGCCCACGCAATCCGGCACGTAGGCTTCGCCGAAGGTGCGTGCCAGCGCGTGCTGTGCCCACCAGCCGGTGCAGTGGGCGGGCACGATCAGGCTCGGCTGCAGCGCAGCTAGATCGCTACACACACGATCGATCAGGGGTTCGAACAGGGGCCCATTCAAGTGGAAGCCGCCGAACACGCCGTACACGCGTGAGGCACCCGTCAGGGCAAGCGCGTAGCGAGTGATGTTGACGATGCCGGCGTGACCACAGCCGGTGATCACGACCAGGCCCCGGTCGCGAACATTGACGATCACCGCCTGATCGTCGAGGACGAGCGGGTCCGGCTCCCAGTGGTCGGTCTGCCAGGCATCCTGGACCGGGAACCCGGGCTCATAACCGGAGGTGCGGTCCACCTCGCCCGTGACGAGCACCGAGTTGTCGAACAGAAAACCGGGTTGGCGTTCTTCCACGATGGTAAAGCCCGCGCCCTCCAGGGCCGAGCGACTCGTGGTAGGGATCTCGCGCGGCTCACTGCCCGGAATGCGTACGCGACGCCGATTCCAGAAGTCGGGGTGGATCAGGACCGGCAAGTTGGCCTGCCGCATGCGGCGAATCAGCCCTTCCAAGCCAGCTGTGTGGTCGAAGTGGCTGCACACGATCGCCTCAATATCACGCGCATCGATGCCCAGGCGATCCATATTCGCCACCATGCCGTCCGGGCTGACCCCCGCGTCGAACAGCAATCGATGGGACTTGCCGGCCCTGGTGAACGTCAATAGCAGCGACAGCCCATGCTCGGCAATCAACTGGTCGGGCACCCTCCCGTCGACCATGATGCCCGACGGGAGGGTGGCTGTCCCGGACGCGGGTGTTGCGCGGTGGGCCGGCCCCTGGTCCGGCATGAAAATGTCGAAGACGTTGTCGACGAGGGTGGTGATGGTCAGGGAGTCGACCGGCGCGAGGGGAATCGTCAGGCGTGGTTCAGGCATGTGTGCCTCCAGTGTCTCTGCCGTCAGCCGGCCAGTGCGGCGCCCCTGGCGGCCACATCGACTTCGTCGTAGTCCTCGCTAATGTCTGCCTGCCTGCCACGGTCCCGCAGGACTGTCGCGCTGACGATGCTGATCGCGGCGCAAATCAGCAGGTAGATCACAATAGGCGTGGAGCTGTTGTACTGAGCCAGCAGGGCTACCGCGATCAGGGGCGCCGGTCCGCCCGCGGTCAGGGAGGCGAGCTGGTAGCCAAGCGACGCGCCGCTGTAGCGCAATCGAGGAGTAAACGCCTCGGCAATGAATGCAGCCTGCGGGCCGTACTGCATGTCGTGGATGACGGCTGAGGCTACGATCGCCAGGAGCACCAGCGCAGGCACCCTGGTATCCAGCAAAGCGAAGTACGGCCCCACGAACAGCAGCATGGCCCCGGCGCCGATCACGTACATGCGTTTGCGGCCGATCCGGTCCGACATGTAGCCCCACAACGGAACGGTGAACAGCGACACAAACGAGTACAGCAGAACGTCGTTGAGGATCGCCTGGTTACTCAGACCGAGGGTCCTGGTGCCGTAGGTCAGCACGAAGGTCACGAAAATGTAGAACGGCGCTTGCTGCCCGGTGCGAATCAGGCACGTGAGCATGATCTCGCGCCAGTTGCGCTGGAGGACCTCAGCGACCGGCACCCGAGCGGTCCGCTTTTGCTCGAGCAGTCGCACGAATGTTGGCGTTTCGAGCACACCCAGGCGGATCCATAGCCCGACACCGACCAGCACGATGCTGAGCAGAAACGGAATCCGCCAACCCCACGACATAAATTCTGCGCCTGTTAGCGCGGTGGTCAGGGCCAGGACTCCATTCGACAGCAACAGCCCGACCGGGACGCCGAACTGCGGCCAGCTCGCGATGAATCCGCGGTTTTTGTTCTGGGCGGCCCACTCCATGGACAGCAACACCGAACCGCCCCATTCGCCGCCGACGCCGATTCCCTGCACGGCCCGCAGGACCGTCAGCAGAACTCCGCCCCACAACCCAATGCTGGCGTACGACGGAACCAAACCGATGAGGAAGGTGCCGATGCCCATCAGCAGCAGGGTGGCTACCAGGGTGGCCTTGCGTCCGATCCTATCGCCATAATGGCCGAAGATCGCGGCTCCGACCGGGCGCGCCGCGAAACCGACGAAGTAGGTGCCGAACGCCAGGAGCTGACCGCTCAGCGGGTCGGTATTTGGAAAATACTGAGCGCCGAAAACGAGCGCCGCGGCGCTGCCGTACAAGAAAAAGTCGTACCACTCAATCGAGGTGCCCACAGTCGAAGCAACCACTGCCCGCAGCAACTGGCCACGGGTGGCTTGCTGGTCGGTTACCACCGCCCGTACCCGAGCACGCTCGGCCGGTGTGAGAACCTGCTCCGAACTCATGGCGCGGCTCCCCCCTTTGATCTGGCTACGTTGAGCTTCGGTGCACGGTACCAAGGCACCAGTCTGTCGCCAAGCCTGTGCGGCGCGGCCGAAACACCCAGCCCCGCCACAAGGCGAATCCAGTTGCTCGTTGCTAGCGTCGTTCTCTTCGCCGGCTAGTAGGATGCTGACGCCCCAAGCAAAAATGTCCCGGTCCT
>JBPCIO010000036.1:0-14143 GCA_051006215.1 Chloroflexota bacterium | reverse complement strand
CTCGCGAACCCAGTCAGCGGAGCCGGCTTGCCACCGGGCGACGGCCCGGTGCATTGCCTCGGCGGTTGGGCGCGGCGGGAGTCCATACGTAGCTGCGTCCAGGTAGATGCTGCCAGGAGCAGGATCGAACAACTCGCCTAGTTCGCCCACGCTGGCATGCTAACAATGCGGTGTGCCGACGAGCTGAACTCGTGCAGAGGCAGCCGTAATCGACTCGGGTTGCGGAGGTACTCCGCCTCTACTTATCCGAAGGTGAGAGTTCGACCGTGGCGAGTTGTGGGCCCATGCCGCGGATGGCAGCTGCGGGCACATTCTGCTGAGTGCCACCGATCCCCAGCATCCCACCCCGGTGCACCATCAACTCGGTCAGGCGCCCGTCATGACGGTCGATCTGCAGCTCCTTCACTTCACCCAGCAGCGTTCCGTCGCTGCTGACGGCTTTTAGATCCATCAGGTCGGCCAGGCTGCGAAGCTCTTGTGTAGCCCCGGCACTCTCGACGGTAAGCGCGTCAGGGCCAATGCTGCGGATCGACTCGAATGACAACAGCGATTCGCCGGTGTCTGAGGCCAGGATGAATGCCACGGCGCGTTGTCTGTTCGTATCGAAGAACACTTCCTTAATCGTCCCAACCTTGGTGCCATCGGCCAGACTCACGACCGGCATGTCCTTGAGCGTGCTCAGGCCGACCGGATCCGCCGCATGCTCGCGTCGAACCGCGGCGCTCGGCTGGGACGTGACCTGGCTACTCGAGCTCACCACGATCTGTTCTCTCACGGGCCGCAGCACGACCCGCTGGGGGCTGGATTTGACAGCCACTCGTTCCGAGCTCGTAAAGTCGTCCCCGCTTCGGTATTCAGTCATCCATGGCTCCTTGTGCGACGTTGCACGTGCACCGAGCCCAAGCATGCGAGCAGACTGAGCCGCGGCCTCGAACGTGTGGCGGACGCGTTATCACAAAAGCATATGTGCGCCCTGTACCACGCCCGCGACACGACTACGGCACAGGCGACATCGCTCGTGTTGATCGCTAGCACCTCAGCCGGCAAAATACGTGACAATGGACGTAGTCGTTGCTTTCTTGACCGGCTCGGCGTGCTGGTCGCGCAGAACCGACCCACGAGATGGTGCGCATCTTGTGCGGCCTAGGGGCTGTCAGTCGAGGCAAGCATGAAGCGCCACATTATTTGCGAACGCGATGTGGGGCTCTTTTCACTCGTCCAGCAAGTCATTGCGAACATCCCCTGGGCGCTTCAGGAAGGCCGAATTCCTATCGCTTTGTTCACCCACAGGACGTGCTACTTTACGGGAAGTTGCTATCGGGGCCGCGATACGGTGTGGGAATACTACTTCGAACCAATTATGGCCGCGCATCCGGTGGCGAGCATCCCCCAACACCTCCGTACTACCATCTCGTCCAGGCACCCCGATCCCAACGCGCCCGGCTATTTCGCCGATGAACATACGTTTGTATCGAATCACTTTGGCGATCACCCGGATCTTGACGGAAAGACGCTAGTGATCCCTTATTTGCTGGATGATCCGCCGATCGCATTGAGGAATGCAGCACACCAGATAATTCGGCAATTTATTGTCCCACGCGAATACGTGCTACGGAAGGCTCAGCGATTCTTTCAACAGCATCTCAGCCGGGGTGACACGATCGGCGTGCATGTACGCGGCACGGACGCCATCTCGGCGCGAGAAATTCGCCCACATCGCCAGAACTCGCTGTCCCTGTCCACCTACATGGCCGTCATACAAGAGCTGGTGGAAGTCCGACCCCAAGCCAAGATTTTCGTCGCAACAGATGATGAGGCCTCCCTTATCGCGGTACGGGAGGCGTTCGGAGCGCGGGTGGTCGCTTACGACAGCATCCGCCACGCTGGCGGAGACGCAGCAGGGTCAGGCCCCACCGGATGGATAATGCCCGCGTATATTTCCGCGGATCGCGATCGCGCGGCCAGAAACGGCGAAGAAGCCATTGTCGAGTATCTGCTGCTCAGCTCGTGCGACTATCTCGTGCACAACGGTTCCAGCCTGGCCAGAACGGTTTTGCTGAATAAGCCGGAGCTCATGCACACGAACACACGTCGTGCGCTGCAGACGCTAACTCACACCTAACGGGACGCGCCATCCGCAGCCGATTGGGGGGACAGTCCTGCCGCGCGGGTAGCTTGCGTGACAAGCTGTTCGATGCGATCGGCCTCGGACGCATACCGGGTGTAGATGGTTTGTTGATTGCGAAGCTGGTTGTTGCGCCTGGCTTCGCTCGAGAAAAGCATCGTGCCGCCGTCTAGGGAATAATGTCCGGGGGGCCCCTTGAACGGGACGAAACGATAGCCAACTTGATAGCCGCTCAGCCATGCCCGTAGGCACAGCTCGCTGTCGAAACAGATGCCTGGTTCGCCCGGACGGGACAACGAGTAGTCCCATCCTCCGAGTGCCTCGTAGTGTCGCTTGCGCACGAAATATGGTCCGATATTCACGTGGGTGACGAATTGAAACGGAGCCTCCTCCCAGATCGGACGCGCGTTGTCCGGATCCGGGTGGAAGCTCCGAAAGCCCATGAAACCGCCGACAATGGCCAAATTCGGAAATGTACGGAATTGCTCTAGCGCCGTGCGGTACCAGTCACTGTCCGGCGGGATGGAGTCATCGTCCTGGATCAGGCAGATGACTTCGGCACGCGCGAACCGAATTGCTCGGTCCAGGATTCTAATCTCGTGAAGATCATTCGAGTGGATCAAGAAGTCGTTAGGCTGGTCTAAAAGCGACAGCCACTTCTCATGCGAACCGTCGACGGAGCCGTCATCACACACGATGAGCTCATGTTCCCCAAGCCGCCTGATCCCACCGATGAGCTCGTCAATATTGGAGATGCGGTTGAACGAGTGGATGACAAACGCAATCGCGCCCCCGTCTCGATATTGAATGGTCAAGCTGCTGCGAGCAGCCTTGGCTGTTCGGACGCGTTCAATCAGCTCTGCGCCGACGGCCGCCACAAGTGCTCTTCCTCAGTGGGGTGTCGAAGCGTCGTTGATGTTGTCGATACTGATGACACGCGGCTCCAGGAGCAGGACGTCGGCGTCTGGTCGGGTGCCATTGCGCACGTAATCCTTCAGCACACCGATGGCCTTGTAGGCCTGCTCGTTGGGGAACTGATCGACCGTGCCGGTCAGCTTGCCCTGCTGGATAAGGTCAAGTGCGCTCTTGAGTGCGTCGAAGCCCACGATCGTGAACTGACCGGGATCAAGGCCGCGGGCCTGAATGGCCTGGACGGCGCCGGTGACCATGTCGTCATTGGCGGCGAAGAGCGCCTCGAAGCCAGGGTTGTCCGGCGTCGAGCCAATGCTGGTGAGGATGTTCTCGGTGACCTTGAGCGCGTCATCGGCGACAAAGTTCCCTGTCTGCTGGGCGATGACGACCATGCCCGGGTTCTCAGTCACGGCTCGATTGAAGCCCGTGCTGCGGTCGATTGCTGGAGACGCTCCGGGCGTGCCGAGCAGCTCGATGACCCGACCTTTGCCCTGCAGGCGAGTGGCAATGAAGCGCCCAGCCGCCAGCCCTCCGGCCACATTGTCGGCGCCCACGTGCGCTAGCACGGGCGTGCCCTCCGCCGCCCGCCGATCGACGGTCACCACCGGTACACCCGCGGCTTGCGCGGCGCTGAAGCAGCCTGCCAGACCATCCACCGTACGCGGGCTGATCACCAGACCGTTGATGCCGCGGGCCAGGGCATTTTCACAACCGGCCAGTTGCACAGCATCCTTGTCCTGCCCGTCCAGGGGCAGGATCGACAGAGCGCCGTCTTCGGACGCCGCCGCCGCGGCCCCGTTGAGCATGAGCGCGAAAAACGGGAAGCCGAGCCCCGGCACAGAATAGCCAAGACTGAGCTGCTCCTGCTGAGCCGCGCCGGCCCCAGGCGCGAATGTCACGAGGGCAGACGCCAGCAGAAGCGAGCTCAGCATCCGAGCGACGTAACGAGTCTCCATTCTGAGTACCCCTTTCGTAAACCTGGCTTGGTTGGCTCAGCGACCGCGCCGCCGGCTCACCTGGTCCAACAGTACTGCCCCGACGATGATCGCACCCTTGATCATTGGCTGGTAATACGGCGAGACGTTCATGAGCACCAAGCCATTCGACAACACGCCGATGAGCAGCGCGCCCGCCAGAGTCCCGAATACTGTTCCCCGTCCACCCGAGAGGCTTGTGCCGCCGATCACAACCGAGGCGATCGCATCCAGCTCATATCCCTGCCCGGCTTGAGGTTGGCCCGAGTTCAATCGGGCTGTCAGGATAAGCGCGCCAAGCGAAGCGCACAGCCCGGAGATGACGAATACCGCCGTCTTGACCAGATCCACCCGGATGCCGGACAGCCGAGCCGCGCTCTCGTTGCCGCCGATGGCGTAAATGCTGCGACCCAGGCTGGTGCGGCCGAGCAATACGGCCCCGACTGCGATGATCACCAGATAGATCACAATTGGCAGCGGAATCTCGCCGATGTAGCCGGTCCCGATTACCCGGAAGTCGTCCTTCAAGCCAGTGATCGGCTGAGCGTTGGTGAAGACCAGCGTTGCGCCCTGCAGGCCGGCCAGCACGCCAAGGGTGGCCACGAACGACGGGATGTTGCCTCGGGTCACGACAACCCCGACGGCCAGCCCAGTCAGGGCGCCCACGGCGAGTGGCCCCAGCAGCGACAGTGTCAGTCCAGCGTTGTCGCGCTGTAAAGCGGCTGCGATGACGCCACTGAAGCCGACAATCGAACCCACTCCGAGGTCGATGCCGCCAGTCAGGATCACTAGCATTTCGCCGAGCGCCACAATGCCGATTACCGAGACCTGTCGCACCAGGTTGAGCAGGTTCACCTGCGAGGCGAACACTGGCGCACACACTTGCCCATTCCTCACCAGGGTCAGCGAGCCCACTTGTTGCCACACGTTGCACGCCTCGCGCGGCGTGCGCCAGGGTCCAATGACGGTGAATACCAGACACAGCGCCAACAGGATCAGCAGCGTGCCATAGCGCTGGAAGAAGCGCCGTGGCGACCGGCGACGCGTAGGCCGCGGGGCGGGAAGGGTGGACGCGCGCTCGGCAATCGTCATCAGGCCGCCGCCGCCAGGATCTTCTCCTGAGTGGCTTCCTCTCGGCTGAACTCTGCGTTGATCCGTCCCTGGCGCACCACCAGGATGCGATCGGACATGCCCAGAATCTCAGGCAGCTCGCTCGAGATCATGACGATCGACACACCCGAGGCCACCAGGCGGCTCATCAGCCCGTGCACCTCGGCCTTGGCGCCGACGTCGATCCCACGTGTCGGCTCGTCGAGAATCAAGATGCGCGGGTGGATCGCCAGCCACTTGGCCAGAACCACTTTCTGCTGGTTTCCGCCTGAAAGGTTCATCACCTCGTGCTCCACGCTGGGGGTGCGGATATCGAGTTGTTGGGTGTACTGTGCGGCCATCTGGCGCTCGCGCCGAAAATCGATCCAGCCGACTCGACTCAATTCCGGCAGGCTAGCCAGGCTCGCGTTCTCACGCACGCTCATGCCCAGCACCAGACCGTGCAGTTTGCGATCCTCGGTCACAAAGCCCAGTCCGAGGCGGATAGCGTCCCGAGGATTGTGAATTCTGGCTGGCTTCCCGTCAACGAGGATCTCGCCGCGGTCGATCGGGTCGGCACCGAACAGGGCCCGGACCAACTCGGTCCGACCCGCGCCGACCAGTCCGGCTAAGCCGAGGATCTCACTGCGTCGCAGCGTAAAATTGACGTCGTGGAGTACGCCCCGGCGGACCAGGTGGCGGACTTCGAGGACCGGCGGCCCGACGTCGACCTCCGCCTTTGGAAACAGAGCCGTCAGTTCGCGGCCGACCATCTGGCGGATGAGCAGCGGAGGTGTCGTGCCGGCCACCAGTGAGCTGCCGATCAGGCGACCATCACGCAGCACGGTTACGCGATCGGCGATCCGAAAGATCTCTTCGAGCCGGTGACTGATGTACACCACGGCGACGCTTTGGGACTTCAGGCGGCCAATAATCTCAAACAGCGTGGCCGTCTCGCGTTCCGTAAGCGCTGAGGTTGGCTCGTCCATGATGATCACTCGAGCAGACAGCGAAAGCGCCTTGGCAATTTCGACCATTTGCTGGCGCGCGACGCTCAGGTCCTCGACTGTAGCGCGGGCGTCGAGGTCGATCCCCAGGCGGTCAAGTAAGGCACGCGTTTTCAGGTCGAGCTGACGCCAGTCGATCAGCCCGGCCCGCGTCGGGGCGCGGCCCAGAAAGATGTTCTCGGCGACCGACAGGTTCGGCGCCAGGTTCAGCTCCTGGTGGATCATGCCGATCCCCAGGGACATCGCCTGGCGGGGACTCTCGATGTGTACCACCTGGTTAGCCAGCACGAGACTGCCGGCGTCGGGCTGGTAGACACCAGCCAATATCTTCATGAGCGTCGACTTGCCTGCGCCGTTCTCGCCGACGATGGCGTGGACTTCGCCAGCCCGAACGTCGAGGTCTACCCCGACCAGCGCCTGCACGCCAGGAAAGGCCTTGCTGACGCCCCGCACCTGGAGCAGCGCTGGCTCCTCCAGGCTGCTCACGGGTGTTGTCATGTGCGTGCCCCTGTGTTGCGAACTCGTGCCCGGCTAGCGCGCCTCACCGCTGGTCGCCATACCGCGCCCCACCCTGGAACGGGTACTTGCGCACGAGGTCAGCCTCAGGTTGCAGCTCGACGCCCAGGCCGGGGCCACTGGGGACGGTGACACATCCATCGGCGTCAACCTGAACCGGAGTCGTCAGCAGATCATAGAGAAGGGGGTAGTACGCCTGGCAGAACTCGAAAATAACGCAGTTCGGCGTTGCCGCGGCGAGCTGTAGGCTGGCAGCCCACAATAGCGCCGATCCCCACACGTGTGGCGCCACCGCGAGACCGTGGGCATGCGCGAGCGCGGCCACCCGGCGGGCCTCAGTGAGTCCGCCGACGACCGCCACGTCCGGCTGCAGGATGTCCGCGGCTCGGTGATCGACGATATCTCGGAACGCAAAGCGTGTCGTCTCACTCTCGCCGGTCGAGACCGGCATCGGAACCCGGCCCCGCACTTCGGCCAGGCCCGGCAGGTCGTCGTCGGCCAGTACCGGCTCCTCGAACCAGCTGATCTCCAGCTCGGCGGCGGCCTGACCGAGACGCACAGCGCGGTCCACACTCAGGGCGCCATGGGCGTCCATCATCAGCTTCACGTCTGGCCCCAGAGCCTCGCGTGCCAGGCGCAAGCGCTGGAGCGAGCGGTCTGGGAAATGCGGCTCATCCAGGCCGCCGACGCGGATCTTCACACCCTGGAACCCCTTAGCGCGATAGCCGAGGACTTCTTGCGCCGTCTGCTCTGGGGGCGCCCAGCCACCGCTAGCGTAGGCCGGCAACCGGTCGCGCACGCCGCCACCCAATAACTTATAGATCGGCACACCCAGGCTCTTGCCAAAGATGTCCCACAGCGCTACGTCGACGCCACTGATGGCGTGAATCGTCTCGCCTCGGCTTCCGGCGCGATGGTAGGGTCGTCCGTGTTTCAGGGCCAGCTCCAGGCGCGAGGCGCTGTACATTTTTTCCCACAAGTACTCGACACGCCTCGGGTCTTCGCCGGTCAGCTGCGGGCCCAGCACCTCCTCGACGAGCACTCGCATGACCACCGGTGTGCCTTTGGCTTCGCCGTAGCCAGTCAGTCCCTCGTCTGTTTCGACGACCACGATGGCCACGTCCTGTTTGGTGTTGGTGCCGAAGTCGCTGGTCCAGCGCCGCTCGGGCGGGATGGGTGCAGACAGCAATAGAGCGCGGACATTGGAGATGCGCATCGCGTACAGCCTAGATCAGTCAGGATGGTCACGTCGCCACCCCTGCATCTGGAGACCCGGTACGTGCGCCGTGCTGGACGATGCGGCCGTGTACGACTGCTACAATCGGCCTCAAGACGCTGCGGAGCACGCCCGTGGCTTACGTCTGTCACCAATCGGAACAGGAGAAGCGCGACGTGGAGTTCCGCAATCTCGGCGCAACTGGCCTGAAGGTGTCTGTCCTCAGCTTCGGCACCATGTCCTTTGGTGGCGGCAGCCACAGCCCGATTGGCTCGACTGGCGTACAGGAGGCGCGCCGGCTGGTGGACCGCTGTCTGGAGGCAGGGGTCAATCTGTTCGACACCGCCGACGTCTACTCGGGTGGCGAATCAGAGCGGGTTCTGGGGCAGGCGCTCGAGGGCCGGCGCGACCGCGTGGTGCTCGCCACGAAGGTAAACGGCCGCATGGGGGACGGCGTCAATGATTCGGGCCAGTCCCGCAGCCACATCATCCGGGGTTGTGAGGATAGCCTCCGCCGTCTTGGGACCGACTGGATCGACCTGTACCAGGTGCATTCCTGGGACGGCAACACCCCCCTCGAGGAGACGCTCTCAGCGCTTGACGCGCTCGTGCAGTCCGGCAAGGTGCGCTACGTCGGTTGCTCGAACTACTCCGGCTGGCACCTGATGAAGGCGCTGGGTATCTCTGAACGATTTGGACTTCAGCGCTACGTCACGCAGCAGATCAACTACTCGCTCCTGGTTCGCCAGGCCGAGTACGAGCTGGTGCCTATCGCCATGGCCGAGCGGGTGGGAATTCTCGTGTGGAGTCCACTGGCGGGCGGCTTCTTGTCCGGTAAGTTCCGACGCGGCGAATCCGCCCCGACCGGGACGCGCTGGGCAGTCCAGGGGGACCAGGGACGCTTCGACGTGGAGCGTGCATTCGACGTGCTCGAAGTCGTCCGCACAATCGCGGCCGGGCATGCGGTCTCGGTATCGCAGGTTGCGCTGAACTGGTTGACGCGCCGCGCCGGCGTGAGTTCGGTGATCGTGGGCGCTCGCACCGAGGACCAGCTCGTCGACAACCTGGGCGCTACCAGCTGGTGCCTCACGGAGGCGGAGCTACAGCAACTCAACGAGCTGACCGTTCCGCCCATCATTTACCCGTACTGGCACCAGCAGTCCTCAGCCGCCGGGCGGCTGGGACCGGCAGACGTCTGGCCACGACCTGCCCTCGAGCGCCCGTGAAGGTGAGGGCTCCGCTCTACGGCAGCTACGACATGGTCTCCGCTGCAGCCTGTTTGCTTAGGTTGGATTAGACTCGGCCGAGCTGCGCGGGCCCGCCTCGAGCACCCAACGCCTCGGTGGCTCCTACGCGGCGAACTGGCCCGTGAGTCAGACTGCAGGGAAGTACTGGGGTGCTTCGCGGCGGTCAAGCAGCCCGTAGTCCCGAATTACGCGCACCGTGCGCCGCCGCAGCCCGGGCTCGAGCGCAGCCGCCTGACTTGCTTGAGCCCGCTCGACGGTGGCCCAGGCCAGCACCTGCAGGCGTTTGTCGAGATCGATCAGGCTGGTGTACGACTCCTCTTCGAGGGCGCCAGGTGGGCCTTGTCGAGCTGTAGACGACTCGATCAGGGTGACCGCGGTGGCCTGGTTGACCTCGGTGGTGTCAAAGCGTTCCTGGCGCAGCTCGGTGCCGCCTGACAACTGCGAATCGGCCACCACTTCGCCGACACGCAGCCGGTAGCTGGCAAAGATCGCCTGGCGGCCGCGCTGCTGACCTAGCCGATAATGCGTCGCCTGACTGCGCCACCGGACAAGCGCCTTTTCGTCTCGCCAGGTGGACAACGACAGCACCCGGCGCCCGTCGCGGTCGCTCCTGAAGCGTTCGTTGTCCAGGAATCCCACGATCTGTTCCAGCTCCGGCCGTAGTACGCGGGCGGTATCCAAGTAGGCGTCCCAGAGCGCGGGTCTGGGCTCGACTTCGAAAATGACCACGAACATTCCCGCAGCATAAGCGAGCACGAACGTTCGCGGTCCGCCACAATGAGTAGCTTGCGTTTACCTGTGATGCCGCCGGTTGCCCCGATGCTGGCCAGATCAGTCGCTCGGATTCCGGATGGTGCGTTGAGCTTCGAACCGAAGTGGGATGGCTTTCGATCCATTATTTTCCGCGACGGTGACGAGGTGGAGATCGGCTCGCGGAATGGCAAGCCGATGACCCGCTACTTTCCTGAGATCGTCGAAGCTGTCAAAGCCAGCCTGCCGCAACGATGCGTGGTGGACGGCGAAATCGTGGTCGTCGTCGGCGAACGGCTCGAGTTCGAAGTGCTGCAGCAGCGCATCCACCCTGCGCCCAGCCGGGTGACCAGGCTGTCCAGGGAGACACCGTCCAGCTTCGTCGCCTTCGACATCCTGGCCAGCGGCGACGAAAACTACACTGCGCGACCGTTCGCGCAGCGTCGCAGGCTACTCGAGCGAGCTCTGGCTAGCGCCCAGCCACCTATTTACCTCACGCCCGCCACCACCGACCACAGCCTGGCGGAGCAGTGGTTCGACCAGTTCGAAGGCGCCGGCCTGGATGGGGTGGTCGCAAAACCGGTCGAGGGGACCTACGAACCCAGCAAGCGCGTGATGTTCAAGATCAAACACGCGCGGACCGCCGACTGCGTCGTCGCCGGCTACCGCGTCCACGCTACCGATGCAGAGGGAATCGGCTCACTCCTGCTGGGGCTCTACACCGACGCCGGCGAGCTGATGTCGGTCGGCGTGATCGGTGCCTTCCCGGCTGCCCGCCGCAAGGAGCTGTTCGTCGAGTTGCAGCCCCTGGTCACGAGTTTCGACGATCACCCGTGGGCCTGGGCCAAGGAGGAGGAGGGCACTCGGACTCCGCGCAACGCCGAGGGCAGCCGATGGGCCGTTGGCAAGGACCTGTCGTTCACGCCGCTCCGTCCTGAACGGGTGGTTGAAGTTCGCTACGAACACATGGAGGGCGTTCGCTTCCGCCACACCGCCCAGTTCAACCGCTGGCGACCAGACCGCGAGCCGAAGTCGTGCACGTACGAACAGCTCGAGGAGCCCGTGAGCTACGACCTCGCCAAAATCCTATCCATCCACCAACTCTGAGCCACAACGGCTGGTCGCACTGCGTGGCTCTGTGCGGCGGGATGTAAGCAACGGTCACACCGGAAGGTAGAGTGCGGAACGGCCGAAGGTTGAAGAGGCGGGCGTAATGTGCCGGTCCCCCAATTTGCTCACAAACGAGTTTGAAAGCGCCCACTCCAGCCGCAGCACATCGACATGGGTCGCCGCGAGCAGGAGAGGAGGCGGAGTGTGAGGGCAACCTGGACGCTCGGGGCCATGGCGGGGGTGGCAACGGTAAAGATCAGCCGCAGGCGAGAGTCGCGCACGATCGATGCCGCTTCCTCACTTGGCTCGCTGGGTCCGGGCGGCGCCTGCTGCAGGGCGGCCAGCACGTGGCGGTGCTGGCGGGGGACTCGCGGCGGAGGCGGTTGATGGCCCGATTGCGGGGGGTGGTGATGATCCAGCCAGCCGCGCTGGCTGGCAAGCCACTGGCCGGCCAGCGCTGGACGGCGACGGCAAAGCGGCCTGGACCGCCTCCTCGGCCAGGTCGATGTCGCCGAATTGGCGGACCAGGACGGCTACAGCGCGGCCGTACTCCTCGCGGAAGACAGCCTCGATATCCTCGGGGCCAGTAGCCGAAGCCGCGCCGGCGGGCACGCTGCTCAGCGGTCCTCGGCCTCCTCGCGCTGCTCGAACCAAGGAATCCGGCTCCGCCGGTGTCGATCACGTGTTTGCTGCGCCAGAATTCCTGCTGTATCGGCACCGCGAGATCAGGCGCCCGACTGCTGATCATCGAAGTGAACTACCCTGGCGTAGAACTCGAGACGCAGGCACCGCTCTCGCGACGTGTGCCTCTCGGTTCACATCAAGCGTGGAGTCAACTCCAGGCGGTGGTGAGGTCGAGGGTAAAGTTACCGTGCGCGTCGGGGCAACGGTGCCCGACAGACGCCCGCTCGACTGGGCTGGTTGCCGACGTACTACCATCTGCGCTGACGAAATTCTCCGGAGGACAAACAATGAGTATTGCCGCGCGTCTGACTGGCATCGTGCTGGAGTGTCCAGATCCACGAGCCCTAGCCGAGTTCTATAGCCAGATCACCGGCTGGCCAATCGTGAACACCGAGCCGGACTGGTATTCGATCGGCGAGGACCCCGGCGCTCGACCGCGTCTGTCGTTCCAACTTGCGCCCGGGCACCACCCACCCCACTGGCCGGACCCGGCATCGTCGATGCAATTCCATCTCGACTTCACCGTCGACGATCTCGACACCGCGGAACAGGCCACGCTTGCCTTGGGTGCGACGAAATTGGGCGAACAGCCCAGCCCGGACAGTTTCCGCGTCCTCGCCGATCCGGTTGGTCACCCGTTTTGTTTGTGCGTTTGAGACGTCGCCAGCATCGCCGCCCACCTGCGCCGATCGCTGGCAAAGCATTCGAGCGCCCGCAGTCCTCTGGTTCGCGCCCGCAGTGTCACCGCTGCGGCGTATACCACGCAAAGATTATTCAGGTGACCGCTAGCGGCGCGGTGGAGTAGGTGCTGGCTGAAGTCGGGCGGCAACGCGTGGGCGGAGGTGCCAGCAGAGGCCAGTGACAAAGTGCCATGATCGTCCCGCGCCACAACCCGAGCCAGGCCAACGCGGTTTGCGGCAACCGGCTGCAGGGCGGGCGCGGGCGTACCGCTAGCCGGCCCGCATCCGCAGGATTTCGGTGACGCGGTTCAGGCGTCCGAGGAGCGCGCCGAGTGGCCACGGCATGTCACGCAGCGTCGGGTCGACGATCACTTTGGGTTCGACAAGCCTGGTGTCCCGACCGCGGCTGCGCATTACGCAGCCACCGGCAGCGAGAACATTCTTGACCCAGTCAACGTTGGACCCGTAGGTGAGCGCGAACAGGTAATTGTCGCCGCGTCGGAACACGTTGATAGGCGTGTGGTACGTGCGCCCTGAAGTTCGACCAACGTGACTGAGGATGGCGAAGCCGGGCAGCCAGCCGGCAAACCGGCGGGTGAGCGGGTTGATGAAGCGGGCGGTGAACGGCCGAATGAAGCGGATCCGCGTCGAGGTAGCCGCAGCGACAGGCATGCTCAACACTCCTAACGCACATATGTTTGCGTTAGTATAGCTGACGTGACCGACCCCGCGGATCAAGCACGGCCGCGACCTGGCGGCCGCAGCGCACGGGTGCGTGCAGCTGTGCTCGCGGCGACCCTCGAGGTCCTAGGGGAGCGCGGCTTCGAGGGACTTGAGTTGCCTGAGGTCGCGAGGCGGGCGAGCGTCCACGCCACTACGGTCTATCGACGCTGGGGGTCCAAGACCCACCTGGTTGGTGAGGCTCTGTTGGAGCGCGCGCGCCCGCTCAGCCCGACACCAGACACCGGTGCTCTCCGGACGGATTTGGAGCGTCTGCTCGTCGAGGGCGGTGCGCTTCTCAAAACGCGACCAGTCCAGGCTCTCTTCGAGGTACTCCTCGCCGACTCGGTGCATCCGTCAGTCGCGATTGGTCGAGCACGCGACCGGTTCTTCGCCGCTCACCTGGACGAGGCGCGTTTGATCCTCGATCGAGCCGTTGGGCGGTCCGAGCTACATCCTGGAAGCGACCCAGGCGCGCTCCTCGAGCTCGTCATCGGGGCGGCCCTGCTGCGCATGCTGTTCATGGGCCTCGAGCTTGGGCCTGCCGCGGCGGCCGCCATCGTGGCGCGCGCGGAGGCAGCGCTCCGGTCGCAGACGGTCAGCCGCAGTGATGATCACAGCGGCGGGAGTACGCGAGCCCGTAGGGCTTAGGGCGGTCCGCGGTCGGCACAACTTCACGCGCGCAGCCGATGGCCAGGCGATCCCGGCTCGAGGCGGTGACGAACAGGCTGGTGGGTCGGGCGTGCTGAGTCCGAAGCTGCGCATTGTACCGACGTTCGCAAATGCGGGCGTGCGCCAGCATCCGCACGGCCACCTTCTCGTCGCGCTGCTGCGTCGAAGCCGCCCAAGCGATCCCACCCACATACTGGCGCACCCGTTTGGCGGGTATACTCCTGTCTCCCGACCGAGGTGACAAGGGCCTCTAGCTCAATTGGCAGAGCAACTGACTCTTAATCAGTTGGTTCCGGGTTCGAGTCCCGGGGGGCTCACCTCAAAATCAATTTCAGTTGCCGAACAGCCCGTCCCATTCCGGGATGGCTGTTTTGGTGCTGGGTAGCAACCGGGGTAGCAACGCGAGTGTGCGAATCCGATTGCAGGCGAACGAACGGGCGG
>JBPCIO010000035.1:0-25004 GCA_051006215.1 Chloroflexota bacterium | reverse complement strand
GGTCCCACCAGCATGGCCCAGGACGATCCCGGTACGGCCGCGCCAACTGACCAGGAGCTCCCGCCCGCCCCGTGTCCGGTCCCGCTCGACGCACGCCCATCAGACGACGTGCTAGACGACAACGCTGCACCTACCTGCACCCCGACCCCGGATTCCGGGCCATCTGACGCGCCTACGGATGCCCCGACGTCGGCGCCGACGGCTACACCCGCGCCAACCGACGTGCCGCGGCCCACGGACACCCCGCAACCGGCGGCACCCACGGACACGCAGACGCCCGTGCCAACGGTGGCAACCGAAACCCCGATACCGACCTCGGGTAGCAAGGAGCCTCCGGTTGGAACACTCTCGCGCCAATTGCCGTTCGCGAATCCGACAAACGACGAGTGCGACTTCGATCTGTCGATCCCCGACCCACAGGCATGCGATGGGGTACCGTTTCCAGCTGCGCTCAAGATCAGCTTTTCGCCGTACGCAAGCAACGCCCCGATCACCGTGCAAGTAGATGACCGCAAACCCGAAATGGTCAAGTCAAGCACCTGGGACTTCCTCAGCGTGCCTGGCGGCGTTGGTCCTGGTACACACACAATCACCGCCTCAGAGACCATCGCCGGCACACCGCTCAGTGCGAAGCTGTCTGTTCAGGTCCAAAAAGCCACCAGCCCACACCTGCTCGTGTTTCCCAGGCACCTGGCAGCCGGTCATGCAGGCAAGATCTTTTTGGCTGGCTTCCCACCCGAGACTGTATTTCCGCTGGGCGTCTACCGCGAGCGACAGGACTGCGACGCGTACGGGCAGGGCAACGAGTGTTTCGAGCTCTCGCGCGAACTGGGGACCATCAAGACGAACGCCGACGGCACGATTGTGCGCGACTTTTCGGTACCCGCGAACGAAAAACCAACGGCCTACCTGATCTCCACGCCAGGTCTGAACATCGATTCCAAGAACGTGGCGAATTCTCTGAAAGCGCTGGGCAGGCCGTGGTTCGTGGTCAACTAGCCGGAGCCAGTGCTAGTCGCGGGTGAGCACCAGCAGCACCGAGCCAGAAAAACGCTCGAGCTCTTGCGGAGCGCCCCACCCGGCGACGCCAGGCGCGGCGCCAGGCTGGGCGATCACAAACAGGGTGCGCGCCTCAGCCGGCGAACGGACCAGCGTCTCGATTCGCATTCCGGCCCGGGCAAAGTAGTACTGCAGCTCAGGCAATGAGGCGGGTACCGTGGTGACGACCGCGTCGTCGACGCCGAGCACTGGGCGCAGCGCGCGCGTCGCAGCCTGCGCGTCGGGAAACGCGCCGGTCTCGGGCGAGCTCAGGATCGAGCCGCTGCGCAGGGTGGCCAAGCCGAGGAACCCCGCCAATCCACATGCCACCACCGCCGCGCTGAAGCTCGGCAGGCGGCCGGCTCTGAGCAGGTGGGCCAGGCCGCCACTGGCAACTGCCAGATACAACGGCAGCAAGAACAGCCAGACTCGCTCGAATGGCGCAACTCGCTGAACCAGCACCATCACCAGACACACGGCCGGGGCGAGTAAGCCCAGCGGCACCCGTCGCCGGCGCGCTGCCATGACGCTTGCAACGGCGAAGCCCAGCACTAGCGCCGTCGAGACGGCCAGCGACAGGTCGCGATTCCAGAATGCCCAGGTGCGGGCAAGCGACACTGGCAGTTCAGACACCAGCTCTGCCAGATCCAGGGGGACCACAAAGCGATTGGACACAAGTTTGTCTGCGCCCGAGACCAGCACCACTGGCAGGTACAGCAGGGTGACGGCCAGCCCCAGCAGGAGCCCGCTGACCACCAGATGCCCAGCCGTGATACGGACCAGTCGCGTGTGGCGGCTCTCCAGCGTTACCCACGCAGCCACGATCGCCACACCGTAAAACATGGTTGGCAAGGCGTACGCGCCCAGGGCAGCCACGAGCGTGCCCACCAGCAGCGCGGTCGGACTGTCCCGCTGGACGGCCGCGATTGCCAGGCAGAGCACGAGTACAAAGCACAGCGCTTGTAGCGTGTAGCCGCGCGCATTCGTCGAGTACTCGATGATGTAGGAGGACACGGCCACGAGCACCCCGCCCAACACTGCGGCGTGCCTGCCGTACATCCCGAGCGTCAGGGCGTAGGCTGCTGGCACCAGCAGCAACCCCGCCACAAACGCTGGCAATCTGAGGGCCCACGGCTGGCTGCCCAGGACCACCGACGTGAGGTGCATCAGCAGCGTGTTCAACAGATGGTTATTTGGGTCGGGATAAAAGCTCAGGCCGTAGTACAACGGTCGCGAGGCGAACTCGTTGAAGGTCAGCGCTTCGTCGTAGCGCATCGGCTGGGTCAAAAAGGGGATACGCACACTGACGGCCAGCCCGAGCGTGGCGCCTACCGCCACCACGTCGGCCCGCGCTGGCGTCCGCACGTGCCACGTGAAGTCTTCAAGCGCGCTCTGCAGCAGGTCCTGGAACGGCGTGCGCAACACGACCAGTCCGAGCCACAGCGCCAACAGCAAGCCGCCGGCCAGACGCATCCGTTGGCCGAGGTAGGTCACCAGATCCTGGGTATACGTGCCCACCCCCGCGGTGCTCGAGCTGCTTAGCAAACGCGTCGCCAACGTTTGGCTTGGGAGCAGCGAACCGGCCAGCAACGCCACCGCCAGCAGTGCCACCAGGCTGAGCACGACCAAAACCAGCACCCGGGCGTATGCCGGCGCACGCTTGGCGAGTGGGTTCGGGGATTGGATGGTGACGGGGTCTGGCGCGGTCAAGCTCAAGACTGGAGCGCGCATTTGGCCGTGCCGGGAGCATTGTTTGCCGCGCCAAGGGACGCAATAAACCCGCCTCGCAGAGCCGACGCGTACACCAGCAAGTAGTCGGTCTCGCGGGACGGCGAACCAGTGAGATGCAACTGGATATCGAGCAGCTCCGCGGCCGGCGCGACGGGCGGCAGCGACAGCGCCAGGCGTTGGAGCCCGCGTTGGAACGCGCAGTCCCAAACCAACGGCGCGTTGCCGACGTATCCAGCCAGGCCAAAGGCGGGTTGCAGTGCGTCAGCCGGGAACACGGGCTCGACGAGCAGCAGCA
The DNA here is from genome assembly GCA_051006215.1 of Chloroflexota bacterium. Lineage (GTDB taxonomy): Bacteria > Chloroflexota > UBA6077 > UBA6077 > CF-72 > CF-72. The sequence goes on along the minus strand of JBPCIO010000035.1, from coordinate 21,940 downwards.
GCGACGGCTGCGCCTGAGCTCCGAGACCGTCCGGCGGATTGGTCACCCGTGCGGATATCACCTGGTCAGTCCGGAAGAATGCCTCGCGAGCGTCATATTCGGGCGCGTTGCGGGCCGGCAGCGCAGCCACGTCGAGCAAGGCAATCGCCGCCAGGGTGACCACGAACGCTGTGCGGGGTGGGCACAGGAGCATGGCTGCGAGCCAGGCGCCGCCCGACAGCAGAACCGCCATCACCATAGCCGAGCGATCGCCCACGCCACCGCCACCCAGAAGCAGCCTCAGGCCGAGTCCCGCCACGAGCGCCGCACCAGCAGCAACACTCCATCCAAGCGCTCCACGAGGCTGCACCGGCTGCCGCAAACCAGCCGTCGGACGAGACTCTAGCGCGACCACAGATACGACCAGTGGCTCGGCTGAAACAACACCAGCTCCATGGGCTTCGTGGCACCCAGCACGTCCAGGTTTGCCAGCAGAATGGCCGGCAAGATGAGGGCCAGCGCCAGGCCCACCTGGGCTCCGCGCGAGTCGCTAGCATTGACCAGCCATCCCCCGGCGCGAACCGCGGCGGCAGCGGCGAGAATGTACACGGCGGGAAAACCGTAGGCGTACCAGCGCGGGATGTGGGGCCAGGTTGAAAGCATGAACAGGGCCGGCGCAAAGCCGCCCACGGCCACGGCCACGAACCACGCCGCATCGGGCGACCGACGTCGAATCAGCAGCCCGAGCTCGCAGACTGCCAGGACGACCGGCCAGAACAGGAACGCCGCGCCGATATTCAGCGCCCCGTGCGCGGCAAGCAACACGTAGGCCTTGAACACCGAGAGTCCCTGGCCCGTGCGGGCCGGGTCGAACCACGCCGCGAGAGCCTCGGCCGGGTGCGTCTCGTTGTGCGAATAGGACGCCAGGTGCATGAGCTGCCAGTACTCGCTCCAGACCAATCGCGGCAGCGCCATGCCGACCAGCGCGAGCGCCACATTTCGGAGCGGCATGCGGCGGGTGAGCAGTGCGTGGGCCACCACAAAGGCGGGCAGCATGTACAGGTCGTAGAACACGAAACCCAGGCCGACGACCACGCCGCAGGCAAGCGCTACCCGCATGGGTGTCGAACGCTCGAACAGCCGAACTCGGTCGAACAGCCATAGACCCAGCGCGAACAGGCTGTATGACGCGACGTACGGCAATGCTTGTCCGGCCAGGGCCTCGAACGGCGGCGCGGTACTCACCAGCAGCACGGCCACCATGGCCACCAGCCAGGAGCGTGTAAAGCGCAGGGCCAGCGCGTAGGTCGCTAACGCGGCGCCAACCCACAACAGCACGTTGACGATCACGAAGCTGGCATACGCGCCGACGAGCGGGGCCACGATCGAACCCAGGAGGGCGTAGCCGGCGAAGCGGGTATACACGTTGTCCTCGAGCGGGACTTGAACTGCCGGCTCGTCGCGGAAGAAGCCGGCCAGCGAGGCGAACTGGACACTATCCTTGTTGACCGCCACGCCGCCGACAACCCCGGTCCAGCCGAGCGGGTCATCCCAAAAATAGCCCAGGCCATATTGCGGCAGCGTAAAGCGCGTGTCCGGCGACGCTGGCCCCAGTCGCAGGTCCGTTTCCAAGCTACATATCACCAGCGCCATCAAGGCAGCCCACCAGAGTCGAGTCATCTCCGAAGCTCATCCTAGATGATCCGCCAGACCATTCACCCGGTGCATCCAGCACCTACCATTTTCTGTCGTCGCCGCAGCCTAGCCTGCACAGCCTGACCGAGCACCTGCGCGTTCTTCGAGTCTTCACCGCGCGTGGCGATAGGCTGTGGCAGGTTGCGCTGGCACCCTCGAATCGCTCGAGATACTCACCTTTGGTGAGCTGGCCTCGAGCCGCTGGCGCTGAGCGCGGCAGCCGGCGGGTCGTGGGAGTTGTCTACTGAGGCTGCTGGCGCAAGGTCAGGGCGAGAGCCCTGGGAGTGAGTCACAGCCCACAACCTGAGGAACAAACTCGTTCGGATTCCTAAGCCCACGACTAAGGAAAAAACTATGACATCCAGCGGCCGGCCGCCAAAGTGAGCCGCCCAAACGAACAATCTGATGCAGCCGCGACCGTGGTGGATCAGCTTCCTCGTCCTCGTCGCGCGTAGCCACCTGCTGGTGCAGTTTTTCCTGCCAGCCAGCCCGCCGCGTTTCAGGCTTCGTCGCCGTCCGTATCCACGTCCTCGTCGTCGTCGTCTTGTTCTTCTTCTTCTTCGTCCGCGTCCGCTTCGAGGTCTTCGACGGGGTCCGCCGGCAGCAGATCTAGAGGCGCCCCGTCCTCGCCGATGACGGTGCTTTCGCCTTCGTCGCCGCCGTTAGGACTCGGCTCGAGAATGGCGATGGCCGCGAGTCGATCCCCGTCGCGGACATTCATCAGCTTCACGCCCGACGTGAGACGGCCAGTACGTTCGGAGATCGTTTCGATAGCTGTCCGAACAACCATGCCGCCGGCCGAGATCATCATCAACTCTTCATAGCCCTGGACCACGCGCGCTGCCGCCACGGGACCGGTCTTGGAGGTGGTTTTGATCGCCCGCACTCCGCCAATCCCGCGGCCCTTCACGGCGTACGCACTCAGCGGGGTTCGCTTGCCATAGCCGTTGCGGGTCACCACCAGCAGTTGGGCGTCGGCGATGACCACGTCCATGCTGGCCATGAAGTCGTCCGCGGCCAGCCGAATGCCCCGCACCCCGCCGCTGACGCGGCTGGCTTCGCGCAGGCTATCAATGTTGAAACGCGCCGACCGGCCCTGCTCGGTAACCAGGATCACCTCTTCGCCAGAACGACAATGCTTGACGTCAAGCAGCTCGTCGCCGTCTTCGAGGTTCATCGCCCGCAGCCCGTTCGAGCGCACTTGTGCGAAATCTTTGAGGGCCGACTTCTTCACTTCGCCCCGCCGCGTGGCGAAGATCAGGAAGTCGCTGTTTTCGAAGTCCGGCGCGGCCAGGATGGCCGTGACGTTTTCACCTGGCTCGATGTTGACCACGTTGATGGCCGGCGTCCCGCGCGCAGTGCGGTCGTAGCTCGGTACCTGCCAGGCCCGCAGCCGATACACCTTGCCTTTATCGCTGAAGAAAAGAATGCTGTCGCGCGCGTTCGCAGCAATGATGTGCTGCAGGGCGTCTTCTTCGCGCAGCACCTGGCCGATGATGCCGCGGCCGCCGCGACGCTGCACGCGATAGGTGTTGGCGGGCATGCGCTTGACATACCCGCGACCGCTGATGGTGATCAGGACCTTTTCGTTGTCAATCAGGTCTTCATCGCTGATCTCGCCGGCGAAGTCGGTGACGATCTCGGTGCGGCGCGGATCCGCGAACTTGCGCTTCAACTCGGTCAGCTCGTCGCGGACCAGGTGGGTGATCTTGACCGGGTTGGCTAGCAGGTCCTCGAGGTAGGCGACCCGCTTTTTGATCTCCCCGTACTCGTCGAGGATGCGTTGCCGCTCCAGGTTGGCCAGCTGACCAAGCTGCATCTCCAGGATTGCGCGAGCCTGCGCTTCGCTGAGCCCGAAGTTCTGCATGAGCAGCGGCCGCGAGGCCTCGCGACTGGCCGCTTCGCGGATGGTGCGTATAACCGCATCCAGGTTGTCGAGGGCGATGACCAGACCTTCAAGGATGTGCGCGCGCTGGCGGGCCTTGCCGAGCTCGAAGGCCGTGCGCCGCGTCAGGACCTGCTGGCGGTAGTCGAGGAACTCGATCAGAAGGCGCTTCAGCGGAAGCAGCTGGGGTTGGCCCTCCACCAGCGCCAGCATGTTGTAGCTGAAGGCCTGCTGCATGGCCGTGTGCTTGTACAGGTGGTTCAGCACCGTGTGCGGATTGGTGTCGCGTTTGGTCTCGATCACCAGCCGCATGCCCTTGCGATCGCTCTCGTCTTGCATAGCGGCGATGCCGTCGAGCTTCTTGTCGCGAACGAGCTCGGCGATGCGCTCCTGCAAAGTAGCCTTGTTGACCTGATACGGCAGCTCGGTGACGATAATCTGCGTGCGTCCGGTGCGGGTCTCTTCGAACTCCACGCGCGCGCGGATCAGGATCCGACCGCGGCCGGTAGCGTAAGCGTGTTTGATGTTGTTGACGACGAGACCTTCGCGGTCTTTATCGAAGCCCATCACCAGGCCGCCGGTGGGAAAATCGGGGCCCTTGATAAACTGCAGCAAGTCCTCGAACTCAGCGTCTGGGTTCTCGATCAGATGGTGCAGGGCATCGATGACTTCGCCCAGGTTGTGGGGGGGCATATTGGTGGCCATGCCGACCGCAATCCCAGACGCGCCGTTGCACAACAGATTCGGGAAACGGCCAGGCAGCATGAAAGGCTCGTCGCGCGTGCCGTCATAGTTGGGGACCATGTCGACGGTATCCATCTCGAGGTCTGCGAGCATCTCCATCGCCAGAGGCGTCAGGCGGGCCTCGGTGTAGCGCATGGCAGCAGGTGGATCGCCGTCGACCGAGCCGAAGTTGCCCTGGCCGTCAACCAGCGGATAGCGCATGTTGAACGGCTGCGCCATACGCACCAGGGTCGGGTACACCACCGCTTCCCCGTGCGGGTGGTAATTTCCCGACGTATCGCCGGCGATCTTGGCGCACTTTCTGTAACCCCGGTTTGGCGCCAGATTCAGGTCGTTCATCGCGACCAGAATTCGTCGCTGCGCAGGCTTCAGGCCGTCGCGAACGTCCGGCAGCGCGCGCGCCGTAATTACGGACATCGCGTAATCGAGATACGACGAACGCATCTCGTCCTCGACGTCGATCTGGCGAATGTTACCGATGTTGTCTTGTGTGGCCATCGTGTTGTCTAAAGACTCGTGCTCATCGCGCGGCCAAGCAAGCGCTACCTACGGGTGGGATCCTTCAGCTTCGCGCGGGCCGACAAGAGCGCCGTGTATGGCGTCTCAAGCCTCCACATTCTACAAGATTGTGCCACTTCCCGTCGGCCAAACTGTGCTGCTACCCTGGCTCGGTGCTCTGGGCGTTGGTGCTGAGCCTGGCGCTGCTCACCGCCCACATGGAGCCCGTCGACGTGGCCCTCGACCCGGGCCATAGTCGCGCGGATGTCGGCGCGGCCGGCGGCCCCCTTCGCGAGTACCAGTTGACCCTGAGCCTGGCTCAACGCCTACGAGCTCGGCTCGAGCAGTCCCAGCTGCGTGTCCGCTTGACGCGCGAAGATGACCAGCCTTTGACGGCGTACACGGACCCGAACGCAACGTCTCAGATCCAGGCCGAACAGGAGGCCCGCATCGCCGCTGCGGGGCCAACGCGCATCTATGTTTCCCTGCACTTCAACGGTGGACCGGCCAACTTGCGCGGCACCGAGACGTACTTCAACCCGGACCGCGCGCCTGAAGCCGCCTTTGCCGACGCCGCGCTGGCCGGGCTGCTCCAACAGCACGTGGTGGCTGCGCTGGCCGACCAGCTTGGCTATGCCTCAGTCGATCGGGGCGCCAAGTCTGACCTGGCGGCTGGTAAAGCCTATGGTCACTTCTTTGGCCTGCGTGGGCCCAGTCCGAGCGCCCTGGTGGAAAATCTCTTCCTGTCGAATGCGAACGAGGCCGCCCTGTTGCGCGAAGACGCCACGCTCGATGCGCTGGCCGACGGCTGCGCTCAGGGCATCCTCGAGTATTTTGCCGCGGCGGCAGCGCCAGCAGCAGTCGACTGACGGCCACCAAAGCGCGCCTGGAATCGCAGGCCGAGCACCACCAGCATCGCCTCGGTCACGATGTGGCGACCCATCTTGCTTTTGCCAACTCGACGGTCCACGAACATGATTGGCACCTCGACCACCCGAAAACCCTGGCAGTGGCAGCGGTAGTTCAGCTCCACCTGAAATGCGTAGCCGTTCGAACGCACGTTGGGGAGGTCGAGACGCTCCAAGACCCGTCGACTGAAGCACTTGAAGCCGCTGGTCAGATCCTCGACCGGCACGCCCAGGACGAGTCGGGCGTACAGTGATCCGCCACGGCTGATCAGCGTGCGAGCCACCGACCAATTGCGTGTCCCGCCGCCGGCTACCCAGCGTGAGCCGATGGACGCGTCGGCGACCCCGGCGCTGAGGGGCTCGCGCAGGCGCAAGAGGTCGGCCGGATCGTGGGAGAAATCGGCGTCCATCTCGAACACGTAGTCGTAGTCGCGGGCGAGCGCCCAGCTGAACGCTTCGATGTACGCCGTCCCCAGGCCACGCTTACCGGCGCGATGGATGACGTGCACGCGGTGCGGTTGGGCAGCCGCCAGGGCATCCACGATGTGCCCCGTACCGTCTGGCGAATTGTCGTCGACGACCAGCACCTCCAGATCCGCTGACTGGCCAAGGATGGCCGTCACGATCGGCTCGACGTTCTCACGCTCGTTGTACGTCGGCAGCACGACGAGCGACCTGGAGACGATGGTGTCTACCACGGGATTACGGGAGTACCGACATAGAGTACCTTCAAGACGCAGCGCGCTGCGCGTTAGTTCCCGATGCGCGGGCGCGCGGCGATAATGAATGCATGCCGACTGCTGTCCGCTGTGGGACGTTGATCGATGGTACCGGCGCCGAACCAGTCCGCGGCGCCACGCTCGTGTTCGAAGGCGACACCATCGTGAGCATCGACCCGCGCGGTCAGACGCCACGCGAGGCTAAGGTGGTGGACGCCTCGCACCTCACGGTCATGCCAGGCATGATCGACTGCCACGTCCACCTGGGCTCTTCGACCTGGGGGCTACAGGAACGACTGCTCACCCCGTACAGCCTGACTATCGCGCATGCGCTCGACCACGCTCGGATCACGCTCGAGGCCGGCTTTACCAGCGTGCGCGACGCGGCGGGTACCCCGCGTGGGGTCAAGATGGCCATCGAGCAGGGGCTGTTTCCCGGGCCGCGCATGCGCATCGCCGTCTCGGCGCTTTCGCAGACGGGAGGTCACGGCGACTCGCTGATGCCAAACGGGGCCAATATCCGACCCACCAATTCCGAGATGCCACACACCGTGGTGGACGGGGTCGAGGATGTGCGGCGGGCCGCCCGCGAAGTGTTGCGGGCTGGGGCCGACCAGATCAAAGTCCACACCAGTGGCGGGGTGATGTCGCCGAATGACGAGCCGGGCGCGACCGGCTTTGCCCCAGACGAGATCGCCGCCATCGTGTACGAGGCGCGCGCAGCCGGCAAAACCGTGATGGCACACGCGCAGGCCAACGCAGGGCATCAAGAATGCAGTGCTGGGCGGGATCCACTCGATAGAGCACGGCATCTATCTCGACGAAGAGGTGATCGAGGAGATGAAGCGCCGCGGGACGTTTCTGGTGGCCACGCTGGTGGCGCCGCTGTGGGTGGTGCGGCGGGCGGACAAGGATCCTGGGTCAGTCCCGGCGTACGCAGTGCGCAAAGCCCGAGAGGTCAGCGTCGACCACCAGGCGAGCTTTCGGCTGGCGGTCGAGCGGGGAGTGCGGATCGCCATGGGCACCGACACCGGCGTAGGTCCGCATGGCTCGAACGCCGAGGAGCTCGAGCGCATGGTCGAAGGTGGCATGACGCCGATGGAGGCGATTGTCGCGACCACAAAATCGGCTGCCGAGTGCACCCGCATCAGCCACCTGACCGGCACCCTGGAGCCAGGCAAACGCGCGGATGTGCTGGCGGTCGACGGCGATCCGCTGACCGACATACGCGTGCTCCAGGACACGTCCAAGTTGGCGTTGATCATGCGCGACGGACGGACGTTCAAGTCATTCCAGAAATAGGCATGCAGAACATCTGTTCTAGAGTAAGCTAACGCCATGCAGCCCGCCCTCGACCGCTTCGGCGCGGCCACCCGCGCCTGGTTCGAGGGCACATTCGCTGCGCCCACCGACGCGCAGGCCCAGGGCTGGGCGGCAATCGCCAAGAACGAGCACACGCTGATTCTGGCGCCGACCGGGTCGGGAAAAACGCTGGCCGCGTTCCTGTGGTGTCTGGACCAACTCGCCGCTCAGCCCCAGCCAAGCGACAAGAAGCGTCGCTGCCGGGTGCTGTACGTTTCGCCGCTGAAGGCCCTGGCGCACGACGTCGACCGCAACCTTAATGCGCCCCTGGTTGGCATAGGTCCGGCTGCCCAGCGGCTTGGACTGCCCCAGCCGGGGATCGACGTCGCCATTCGGACCGGCGACACCTCGGCTGCTCACCGACGTGACATCGCTCGCACGCCGCCAGACATCCTGATCACGACCCCTGAGTCGCTGTATCTGCTGCTGACCTCGCAAGCCCAGGACATCCTGCGGAGTGTGCGCTGGGTGATCGTCGACGAGATCCATTCGGTCGCCGGCACCAAGCGCGGCGCGCACCTGGCGCTGTCGTTAGAGCGTCTAGAGCATGTGGCCGACGGGCCCGTCCAGCGCATCGGGCTTTCGGCCACCCAGCGCCCGCTGGACGAGATCGGCCGGTTCCTGGGTGGCGTCGATCGGCCAGTCACGCTGGTCGACGTGGGCAAGCGCAAACGCCTGGATCTTGAAGTGGTGGTGCCTATCGAGGATATGGCCAACCCGCCGGCGCCCGAAGAGCCGGCGGCTGGCGGCTCCGTGCTCGGCGCGCAGGTTCGGGCAGAAGCGCGGGCGTCGATCTGGCCGTCGATGTACCCGCGTTTGCTGCAGCTCATCCAGGCCCAGCGCTCCACCCTGATCTTCGTCAACAGTCGGCGGTTGGCCGAGCGCCTGGCGCAGCGCTTGAACGAGCTTGCGGAGGCGGACCCCGAGCACGACCCGGACGCGCCGCCTCTGGTCAGAGCGCACCACGGCTCGATTTCCCGCGAGCAGCGGCTGGTGGTCGAGGAGGCCCTCAAGGCTGGCACGTTGCGAGGCCTGGTGGCGACCAGCTCGCTGGAGCTCGGCATCGACATGGGCGCGATTGACCTGGTGATCCAGGTCGAATCGCCGATCTCAGTCGCGAGCGGGCTGCAGCGCATCGGCCGCGCCGGACACACGGTCGATGCCACCAGCGCCGGCAAGATCTTTCCCAAGTACCGAGGCGATCTGTTGGAGGCGGCCGTGGTGGTCGGCCGCATGCTGGAGGGCGCGATCGAGTCGACGCGGGTGCCGCGCAATCCGCTCGACGTGCTGGCCCAGCAAATCGTGGCGATGTGCTCGCAACAGTCGTGGTCGGTCGACGCGCTGTACGCCATCTGCGGCCGCGCCTACAACTTCGCGACGCTCTCGCGCAGCCTGTTCGAGGGCGTGCTGGACATGCTGGCCGGCCGCTACCCGTCCGACGAATTCTCCAACCTCAAAGCACGCCTGATCTGGGACCGCGTGACCGACACGGTGGTCGCGCGTGGGGATGCGCGGGTGGTGGCAATTACCAGCGGCGGCACGATCCCTGAGCGCGGGCTGTATGGAGTGTTCCTGGGCCTGGGCGGCCCGCGCGTAGGCGAGCTCGACGAGGAGATGGTGTACGAGTCTCGGCCTGGCGAGACGTTCGTTTTGGGAGCCAGCACCTGGCGCATCGAACGCATTACGCCCCAGCACGTCATCGTCTCGCCCGCGCCCGGGGAGCCTGGCAAAACACCGTTCTGGCACGGCGACGCCGCCGGGCGACCGATCGAGCTCGGGCGGGCGCTGGGCGAGTTCAGTCGGCGCATCGCCAGCCTGGACGAAGACCGCGCCCTCGCCACCCTGACCACCGACCACAAGCTCGACCACCTGGCTGCGCGCAACCTGCTGGCGTACCTCGCCGAGCAGAAGGCAACCACCGGAGCGGTGCCCAGCGACCGCACCATCGTCGTCGAGCGGTTTCGGGATGAGCTTGGGGACTGGCGGGTATGTGTGCTGACGCCGTTCGGTGGCCGAGTGCACGCGCCGTGGGCGCTGGCCATTGGCGCGGCCATACGCGAGCGGCTGGGGACTGAGCTGTACGCCATCTGGACCGACGACGGGATTGCTCTGCGCCTGCCGGAAGGACTCGAAGACGGACCAATCGACGAATTGCTCTTTCCAGATGCGGACCGAACTGAAGATCTGGTGGTCCGCGAGCTTGGGGGCTCGGCGCTGTTCTCGTCGCGGTTCCGCGAAAACGCCGCCCGCGCGCTGTTGCTGCCGCGTCGGCGGGGCGACGCGCGCACGCCGCTGTGGCAGATGCGCCAGCGCGCGTCAGACCTGATGGCGGTGGCCAGCCGCTACGGGTCTTTTCCGATCCTCCTCGAGACGTACCGCGAGTGTTTGCAGGACGTCTTTGATCTGCCAGCCTTGCTGGAAGTCCTGCGCGGCATTCAGCAACGCCAGATCCGGGTTACGTCGGTGGAAACTCCTTCCGCCTCGCCGTTTGCCAGCTCGCTCCTGTTCGACTACATCGCCGAATACATGTACGAGGGCGACGCGCCGCTGGCGGAGCGCCGAGCCCAAGCCCTGGCCTTGGACCGCGAACGTCTGCGCGAGCTGCTGGGCCAGGAGGAGCTTCGCGAGCTGCTCGATCCGGGGGCGGTGGCCGACCTCGAGATCGAGCTGCAGTGGCTGGGCGAACGGCGAGCGCGCACCCAAGACCAGCTGCACGATCTGTTGCGCCGCGTCGGCGATCTCGGCTCAGCCGAGGTTGGGGCGCGGCTCGTGGCGCCTGGCGACGCAGAGACCTGGTTGAGACAATTGGCAACCGAACGGCGCGCCGTGCAGGTGCGCATTGGCGGCGAGGAGCGCTGGGTGGCCGTCGAGGACGTGGCCCGCTACCGCGATGCGGTTGGCGTGCAGCCCCCGCGGGGCGTGCCCGAGGTGTTTCTGCAGCCCAGGGACGCGCTAGAAAGCCTGCTCCTGCGCTGGGCACGCACGCACGCTCCGTTTACTGCCCGCGAACCGGCCGAGCGCTGGAGCTTACCCGCCGCTCTGGTCCAGGACGCGTTACGGCGGCTCGAGCAGGCCAACACCATCCTGCGCGGCGAGTTCCGACCAGGCGGCAGCGAACACGAGTGGTGCGATCCAGACGTCCTACGCTCGTTGCGGCGGCGCTCGCTGGCCCGTCTGCGACGGGAGGTCGAGCCAGTGCCGGCCGCCACGCTCGGCCGCTTCCTGCCAGCCTGGCACGGGGTCGGCGGCGAATCGGGCAGCCTGGACCGCCTGCTGGAGGTCGTAGGTCAGCTAGAAGGGCTGTTTCTGCCGTGGTCGGTGTATGAACGGGATGTCCTTTCGGCGAGAGTGCGGGGGTATCAGCCTCGCCAGCTCGACGAGCTGTGCGCTGGTGGCGAAGTGGTCTGGGTCGGGCGCGGCTCGCTGGGCACAGAAGACGGACGGGTGGCGCTCTTTCGCCGCGACCGGCTCGCGCTCCTAGCGCCGAGCGTGCCAGAAGAGCCGCCGAACGAGCCAATCCACGAGCGCATCCGCGACCATCTGAGGGGTCGGGGGGCGTCGTTCTTCCGCGACCTGTTTTCGGCTGTGGGTGGGCCGACCGACGCCACGGTGCTCGAAGCGTTGTGGGCCATGGTCTGGTCAGGAGAAATCACCAACGACACCCTGACTCCCTTGCGCCTGCGCCTGCTGCGCAAGAGCAAAACTCGCCGGCCGGCCCACCTGGCTCGGATCGGGCCGCCCGAGGCGGCCGGACGCTGGTCGCTGGTGCCGACGCTGCTCGACTCTAGCAAGAGCCAGAGTGGGACCGATCGTGCCCACGCCGTAGCGCTGTCGCTGCTGGAGCGGCATGGCGTAGTCACCCGCGAGTCGGTGCTGGGCGAAGGCGTGACAGGCGGGTTTGCGTCGGTATATCCAGTCCTGCGGGCGATGGAAGAGGCCGGCAAGATTCGGCGGGGCTACTTCGTCGAGGGCTTGGGGGCAGCCCAGTTCTCGCTACCGGGCGCCGTGGATCGGCTACGCGCTGAACGAGTACCTGTCGACGGTCCGACGGTCCAGGTGCTCGCGGCTGCCGATCCGGCCAATCCCTACGGCGCAACGCTCGCCTGGCCGAAGTTTGCGGGGTCCACCCATGCTGCGAAGATCCAGCGCGTCGGTGGCGCGTACGTCGTCCTCGTCGACGGCGAGCCTACCCTGTACCTGGAGCGCAACCGCAAGGGCCTGGTCGTGTTGCCGGCCTTCGAGCAATACGCGCCACACGCAATTGGTGGCTTGCGGCGTCTGGCCGAAAGCGCCCCGCGCCGAGAACTGACCATCGAACGCGTCGACGGCGAGGCCGTTCTGGGCTCTGCCCTGCGGTCGTTGCTCGAGCGGGCTGGCTTCCAGCGTGAGTACCTCGGGCTCACCTTACGTCTAGCCGCGGCTGCCCTGATCACGCATCCCAAGGCGCGGAGTGCCTGAAGGCGACACGATCTTTCAAACGGCCGCCGCGCTGCGGCCGCTGCTCGTCGGCAGCACCATCCTCGCCGCCCACGCCCGCACTCCTGGCCCGGCTGTCGAACGTCTGGTCGGCAGCCATGTGACGTCGGTCGAGCCGCTCGGCAAGCACATGCTGATTCGGTTCGACAATGGGCTGGCTCTGCACACCCACCTGCGCATGTCGGGGACGTGGCACCGCTACGCACCCGGGGAGACGTGGAAGATTCCGGCCTGGAAAGCGCGCGTCGTCCTGGAAGTGCCAGAGCACGTGGTGGTGTGCTTCAACGCGCCGGTTGCCGAGCTGATGGACGAGCGAGCCGTCGAGCTGCACCCGTCCCTGCAGTCGCTCGGGCCAGATCTGCTGGCGGCCGAGTTTCCAGGCGACGTCGCCCTTCAGCGTTTCAAGGCTCGGCCCGACTTCGAGATCGCCGAAGCGCTCCTCGACCAGCGCGCCATGGCTGGCGTTGGCAACGTCTTCAAGAGCGAGATCCTGTTTCTGGAGTCGGTCAATCCCTGGACGCGCGTGTCCTCACTCCCGGATGCAACGCTCGGGCGTTTGATTCGGACCGCGCGGCGGCTCCTGCTCGACAACGCTCGCCCTGGCGACCCTCACCGCGTCACCACCCGCGGAGACGCCTCGGCAACGAGCAACAGCCTGTGGGTCTACGGTCGCGCCCACCTCCCGTGCACCCGCTGCGGCACCCGCATCCAGGTCCGCCGCCAAGGCCCGCTCAACCGCCCAACCTACTGGTGCGCCGCCTGTCAGCCTGGCTGAGCCACCCCCTTCACCCAACCTGTCAAGGAATCCCCCACCCGCTGCGCCGCTCCGTCCGACTGGCCAGCAAGGAAAATGTTCCCCTGGCAGGCAGCGAGCGCAGCCACGCGGGCGAACTCCTCACACATGCTGACGGCCGCATGCCTGAACGCTTCAACAGCCCGCGCCTGGGCATCCGTTCGCAGGTCCGGCTAGCAGGTCCGTCCGACTGGCCAACAAGGAAAATGCCTCCTGGCAGGCAGCGAGCGCAGCGACGCGGGCGAACTCCTCGCACACGCTCACCCTACATGCCTGAAAGCTCCAGCAGGGCGGCGTACTGGGCGTCAGTGAGGGGGAACACTGAGAGGCGGCCCATTCTGACCAGTGGGCTCTCAGCGAAGCGGCCGTCCGCCTTGATCTGGTCCAGGCGCACAGGCTTTGGGAGGCGGGCGCCGGCTCGGATGTCGATGACGATGGCTTTGTCGTGGTTCTTCTTCGGATCCGGATAGGAGGTCCGCGCAACAACCCCAAGTCCGACCGCCTGGCGTTCATCGCCAGTGTGGTAGATCACCACGGTCTCACCCTCCTGTGCCGCGCGCATGTTCCTGAGCGCGGTCGGGTTAGCGACACCGTCCCACGGCTCGACACCCCGAGCCACCAGGTCATCGAAGCTGAAGTCGCCGGGCTCCGTCTTGAGCACCCATATGGCCACGCTGGGGGTCCCTCTCAGGCTCTTTCGGGTGTCCAGGATGGCGGGTCGCTCGACGGGAACGACTCCTGAGACTCCTCGGTCACCCTGTCGCCCTGCGCGGTGTGGTCACGACCGCCGTGCTCGACATTCTTGACACTGTCCCCCGTCGAGGCACGCGGCGTCGGGCTCGACGACTGCCCGCCGCCCGCCCCCACCACAATTCGCCGCGGCGAGGCGCCCTTGACCTTTGGTAGTCGCAGGGCCAGCACCCCGTACTCGATCCGCGCCTCGGCATTCTCGGAGCTGACCGGGCTGGGTAGCGTAATCGACCGCTGGACGGGCCCGCTGCGCTGCTCCCGCATCAGCCAGCTGTCGCCGGCGCGCTCGTCCTCTGGCCGCGACTCAGCGCGGACGGTGATCCGTTCACCCTGCACCGTCACTTCTACGTCTTCGGGCTTGACGCCTGGAACTGCCGCACGCACCTCGAACGACCCCTCGCGTTCCACCACGTCGACGAGTATCGCCTCAGGTCGCATGTTCGAGAGCAATTGGCCAGTGCCACTCAGGCTCTGTTGCACCCACCGATCCATCGCTTCTCTGAAGGTCATCATGTCGCGGAAGGGATCCCATCGATCCGTTGTCATCCGATCAGTCCTCCACTCCAGGCACTGTAACGCCCGCCTTCCCGCCCAACCAGCACCCTCGGAGCCGGTCATGGCGTTCAATCTCAAGTGTGTAACATTACGCCTTTAAAAGGAGATGGTATGGATCTTGAAGGTGCGGTCCGCCGCATAGCCACGCGCCGAGCGTTTCTGCTGGGTGCGGTCGGTGCCACGGCCGCCAGTGTTCTAGCAGCCTGTTCTCAGCCGGCCCAACCGGCCGCAACGATTGCGCTGGCGGCGCCCACGACAGCCAAACCTGCCCCAGCGGCCGCCGCGTCGCCATCAGGCGCGGCATCGCCCGCAGCATCCCCGTCCACCTCGCCCGCAGTAGCCTCGCCGGTACCGGCCGCATCGCCCGCGGTCAACCCAGCCGCCAGCCCAGCTGTCGTGGCCTCCCCCTCGGCTGTTGCCGCCGGTGCGCCGAGCGCAACCATCGGCAACCCACCGCCGTTCGCCGGCGCTGCCGCGGCAAAGCAATTTAGCAGCCAGGTGGTCAGCTACTACGGCGACAGCGTTGGACTGGGCCACGACATCGACACGGCCCTGACAACCCGTTTCACCCAGGACAGCGGCATCAAGGTCAACCTGGTTCCGAAGCCGGCCAGCGCCACCGACACCTTTGCTCAGTACCAGCGTTTTTTCCAGGGCCAGTCCCCTGACCTGGACGTGCTCATGATCGACGTGATCTGGCCCGGATCGCTCGGCCAACACCTTGTCGATCTCACACCTAAACTGGGCGACGCTGCCAAGCAGCACTATTCGACGATCATCGACAACAACACCGTCGACGGAAAGCTCGTCGGAATGCCGTGGTTCGGCGACTTCGGCATGCTCTTTTACCGCAAGGATCTGCTCCAGAAGTACAACATCAGCGCCCCGCCCAAGACCTGGGACGAACTGGAGCAGCAGGCCAAGACGATCGTGGACGGCGAAAAAAGCGGCAACCCGAACTTCGCAGGCTTCGTCTATCAGGGCAACGCCTACGAAGGGCTGACCTGCAACGCGCTGGAATGGATTGCCTCGAGTGGCGGCGGCAACATGATCGAGCCCGACAAGTCGGTGACCATCAACAA
This sequence comes from Chloroflexota bacterium, assembly GCA_051006215.1. GTDB lineage: Bacteria > Chloroflexota > UBA6077 > UBA6077 > CF-72 > CF-72. The sequence goes on along the minus strand of JBPCIO010000035.1, from coordinate 6,494 downwards.
CCCGCAAACGGTGGCGATCCTGAACAAACTGAAGGGTTGGGTGGGCACGATCTCGCCCCGCGGTGTAACCGGTTACCAGGAGGACGAATCGCTGAATGCGTTCGCGGGGAACAACGCCGCCTTCATGCGGAACTGGCCGTACGCCTGGGGAGTCCTGAATAAGGACGATTCGGCGCTCAAAGGCAAAGTGGATGTCGCGCCGTTGCCAGCCGGTCCGGGCCAGAAATCGTCGGGCACGGTCGGCGGGTGGCAGCTCGGCGTCTCCAAGTATTCGAAGAACCAGGACGCGTCGATCGAATTCGTGCGCTATCTGACGAGCCCGGAGGTGCAGGCCTACCGAGCCGTGGTGGGCTCGTATGTGCCGACCATCGGCGACGTCGCGGGCCGGCCAGAAGTGCTTCAGGTGCAACCCTTCCTCAAGAACCTGCAGGACGTCGTGCGCGTGGTCCGTCCTTCAAAGGTCACGGCCGACCGCTACAACGAGGCGTCGACCGCGATTTTCCAGGGCGTGAACCAGATTCTCAATGGTCAGGACGCGGCCCAGGCGCTGCCGGGGGTGCAGCAGCGTCTGCAACGCCTGACCGCTTAGCCGGACCCACGCCACACTGATGCGACCGCTGGCGCGAGCGGCTGGCTGTGGTCGGACGAGCGCGCCGCTGTCCGACCTCACTCCAGCTCGGAGGTACGTCAGATGAGCATTCAGGCCGACACACAGCCGCGTCCGGCGGTTGTGGCGCCGCGCGCAAAACTCACTGGAGGATTGGCAGAGCGGCAGAACGGACTGGCCTGGGCACTGCTTGCCCCGGCCCTGGCGGTGGTGGCTCTGGTTGCGTTCGTGCCTCTAATTCAGACGATTCTGCAGAGCTTCACGGACGCGCGTTTGGCGAGCGCGAGACCGGTCAATGGGGTGGGGCTGAAAAACTACCTGGATCTGCTTCAGGACGGTGCGTTCTGGAACTCGATCAGGGTCACCGTGTTGTTCACGGTGCTCACAGTGGCATTCGAGTTCTTGTTAGGTCTGATGATCGCTATGGTGGTCAACTCCAACTTCCGCGGTCGAGGACCCATGCGCGCCGCGATGTTGGTTCCGTGGGCAATTCCGACGGTCGTTTCCGCCCAGATGTGGAAGTGGATGTACCACGACATCTACGGCGTAATCAACGACCTGCTCGTGAATCGACTGCACATTCTGTCGACGAACGTTGCCTGGGTGGCCGATCCGGCTACCTCAATTCCGGCTATAGCCGCGGTCGACATCTGGAAAACCACGCCATTCGTGGCGCTGCTCCTGCTGGCCGGCCTCCAGGTCATCCCCAGCGACATCTACGAGGCGGCCGGCGTCGACGGCGCCAACAAGATTCAGCAGTTCTTCTCGCTCACGCTACCGTTGCTACGGCCAGCCATTCTGGTGACGCTCATCTTCCGCACGCTGGACTCGCTGCGTGTCTTCGACGTGTTCTATGTCATGTTCGGCAACCGCCAGGACACGCAGACAATGGCAATTTACGATCAGCAGAACATCGTTGCCTTTTCAGACATGGGCTATGGCGGCGCTATAAGTGTGGCCATCTTCCTGGTCATCGGCATCTTCGTAATTGGCTATGTCACCTTCCTTAAGGTTGAAACGACATGACCCGTTCACAAAGCTACGTCGTCGGGCGAGGCCTATTTTACCTGCTGTTGCTGGTCATCTTCGTCTACATCATCTTTCCGTTCTACTGGGCCTTCCGATCGTCAATCACCCCAAGCAACGAGTTGTTCGCAACCCCCGTCTCGTACTTCCCCGCCCATCCGACCCTGGCCCACTACCAGCAAGTCTTCAGCGATAGCCACTTTTTGCAAGCGCTTGCGAATTCCACCGTCGTGGCGGCATCGGTCACCATCCTGTCGCTGCTGGTTGGCGTGCTCGGCTCGTACGCTCTGGGACGTTTCCGGTTCCCGGGCCGGCTGCCGATCATGTATCTGATCCTGTCGATGACCATGTTCCCGGCGGTAGCCATCCTGGGCGCGTTGTTCGCACTCATCAGCCAGTTCGGCCTGTATAACACCCTTCCCGCGCTCGTCCTGACGTACCTGGTCTTCACGCTTCCGTTTACCGTCTGGGTGCTCACGAGCTTCTTCCAGGCGATGCCGCGGGACCTGGAGGAAGCCGCCTATGTGGACGGCGCAACCTCGATGGAAACGCTGTACCTGGTGATGCTGCCGCTGATCGCGCCGGGGCTCGTAACGACCGGCCTGCTCGCCTTCATCGGCGCGTGGAACGAGTTTCTGTTCGCGCTGTCGTTCACCCAGACTCCCGACAAGTACACGGTCCCGATCGCGCTGTTCAATTTCACCACCAGCACCGGCGGCGGCTTTGAGATTCCGTGGGGGCCGATCATGGCTGCCACGATTGTGGTAACCGTGCCGCTGATCACACTCACCCTGATCTTCCAGCGCCGCATCCTCGGCGGTCTGACGGCTGGCGCAGTCAAAGGCTAAGCCGGCGGGCTGGCCCGGGCCGATCCGCCCTCCTGAACCCTCGGGCCGGGCGGATCGGTGCCAGCGCCTGCTACGGTTGGATGGGTGAGTAGCCCGTCGCTCATACGCACCACCGCCGCGTTGGCGTTGCTCGTTCTCGCGTGCGGGTGCCAGGGACAAACACCTTCAGCCACCCCTGGGCCGTCCAGCGCGGTTGCCTCACCGGCCACCAGCCCAGGTCCGATAACGCCTGTAGTGTCCCCCAGCCCGCTTCTGGTGGCGCCCTCAGCGGTGGCCTCCCCATCGCCCATTCCGTCACCTTCGGTGATCAGCCAGGCTACGTTCCAGATGGACGGTTACCCGTTCGCGGTCATGATCGACAACATTGCCGAGGCACGACCCCAGTTTGGGCTGGGCGGCGCGGACGTGGTCTACGAAGCACCCGCGGAAGCCGGCATTCCGCGGCTGATGCCGATCTTTCTGCACGCCGGGGGACACGCCAATTCGGTCGGCCCCGTCCGCAGCACGCGCCACTACTTCGTGTACCTGGCGAACGAGTACCGCACGCCGCTGGTGCACATTGGCGCCTCGCCCCAGGGATTCGACGCGCTCAGCGCGACCGGGCTGCCGGACGTCGACGAGGCTCGCGGGGATGGCGGCTTCGTGCGCGTCCAGGGCCGCCAGGCCCCGCACAACGCTTTCGTAAGTACGGATTCGATCCGCGACGTGCTCGGCCAGCGGGGTGGACCGATCAAGGCGACGTTGGGCCCGCTCAACTTCGGTGCGTACGTCCACGGGTCAGAGCCGGCGAACTCGGTCAGGATCCCGTACCCCGGGCCCGAAGGCTACAGCGTCGAGTATGACTACGACCCTGGCCCGATGCTCTATGCGCGCAGTATGGACGGTATTGCCCACAAGGACGGTTCGACCGGCGAGCAGTACACGGCCACGTCGATCGTAGTCGAATTCGTTGATGTCGAACTGATAGCCAACGACGACGCTGGACGCGTAGACGTGAACCTGGTCGGCAGCGGCAAGGGCGTGCTGATAGCCGAAGGAACGCAGGTCCCGTTACAGTGGAGCAGAGCCAGCGTTCGCGCCGCAACGCAGTTCAAGCGTACCGACGGGGCGCCGTTCGCGCTGCCGAACGGCCAGGTCTGGATACAAATCGTGCCGCTCGAAACGCAACTGGCCATCTCATAGCCGTGATCCACGCCACCAACGCCTGGAACCCGACCGGCCGCAACCTGCAGCCCGTGCCAGGAACGCGCCTGTTTTACACGCACGCGGACGCCCTGAACGGGCCGCGGACGTTGGTCCTGCTCGGCACGCAGCAACACCTCACCTTCGTCGCCGACCTCGACGGCCACCTCGACCCAGCCGCACTTCGCGGCCTGGCGGTCGACCGCTTCGGGCTCTACCCGCACCTGGTCGATCTGGAGCCAGCGCCAGGGTTGCCCCGGGTCGTCGAACCTACCCCCGTGCCGCCTCCGTGACCGCCGGGGGAGAGCCGGTTGTGGCGATCGATCTGGGCGGCACGAAGGTTCTCGCCGGCGTAGTCGGGGCGGACGGGGCGGTGCGTTCGCGCGTGTCGCTGCCAAGCCGCGACCTTGTCGGTCGCCCAGCCGAGTTGCTGGACCGTCTGGCCGAGGGCGCAGTCGCAGCGGCGACAGCCGCTGACCTACCGTTCGACGCGATCGCAGCCGTCGGCGTGTGCGTCCCGGGCCCACTCGACAGCTCGAGGTCGGTCGTCGCGATGGCGCCCAACCTCGGCTGGGTAGAAGTCCGCGTTCGCGAAGAGCTCGAGCAACGTCTGCCACACAAGCCCGTGTTCATCGAGAACGACGTGCGGGCGGCCGCCGTGAGCGAGCACAAGGTGGGCGCTGGGCGGGGCTACCCGTCGATGCTAGCGGTGTTCGTGGGTTCCGGAGTCGGGGGCGGGCTAATCGTCGACGGCGGCCTGTACCACGGTGCGCATGGCGGCGCAGGCGAGATTGGACACATGGTCGTGCGCGCCGGTGGGCCGCGCTGTGGGTGCGGGCGCGCAGGCTGCCTGGAAGCCATGGCCGCGCGCGACGCGGTGGGTCGGTACGTGATGCGGGAGGTCGCCCGCGGCCACCCCACCGTCTTGACCGATATTCTGAACGGCGATCTCCTCGCGCTGACCAGTCGCGACTTGGCCGAGGCGATCAGCCAGTCCGATGCGGTCGCCATTCGCGCCGCCCGCCGCAGCGCGCGGTATACCGGCCTCGCCATTGGCGGCGTGGTGAACCTGGTCGACCCGGCGGTAGTGGTGATCGGAGGCGGCATTGCCGAAGCCCTCGGCGAGCAGTACGTGGGCTGCGCAGCTGAGGTAGCCCGGCGTCAGATCCTCGCCTCTGCAGCCCGGCGCGAGGTCCTCATCGTGGGGTCGACCTTAGGCAACGACGCCGGGCTCCTCGGCGCGGCGCTCAGGGCTCACACGGGTCTGGCGACCGGCTGAGCTGAGTGGTTGTCGTAGAGCCTGGGCTGGCGCCCACCACACTCCTGCTGATGCGGCATGCCGAAACCGAAGACAACGTCCATATGCGTCTGTCGGGATGGACGGATGCCGACCTGAGTGAGCGTGGCGAAAGTCAGCTCGGACTGCTGGCCGACCACTTCCATCGCGAGCACGCCCAGATCGACGCGCTGTATTCGAGTCCGTTGATTCGTGCGCGTCGCACGGCTGAAGCTATTGGCGTGCTGACAGGCCACACGCCGATTCTGACCGACGATCTGCGTGAGATGTACTTCGGCGAGCTTGACGGCCGGCCGTTCGAGGAGCTTCGCCAGGCGTACGCGCATCTGCTCGACGCTGACGAAAACAGCGACATCGAAGATTTCATGTGGCCCAGCGGTGAGTCGCGTAGCGGGTTCTCCACGCGGGTGCTTGGGGTGATCAATGCGATTGCTCGGCGCCACTCAGGCCGCTCGGTGGGTGTGGTGACCCACGGCGGCGTGATCGCCACGCTGCTCACGGTGCTGCACGGAGAGTCCGCCGCCAACTGGCGGAAGTGGGTCGTACCGAACGCGAGTCTGACCGAGATCGTGTGGGACGCGCAGGCCCAATCTGGCTCGCTCCTGCGACACGGTGATGCAAGCCATCTCGAAGCGCTCACCCCCTTCGAAGCTGATGCGTAGCTTTCGCGTGTCTCAGCCAGGTGTGCCTGACTCGATCGGCCAGTCTAGGGTCGAGTAAGCACCGTCTGCGCCTCCTGGACCTGGTGATTGGCGCTCCAGGCGAGGGTGCGGCTCCCGAGTGACTGCCAGGCTGAGCGAGTCTCCGTTGGTGCTAAATCGGTACTGCGCACCGAAGCTGATGTTGAGTCCGACAGTGTAGGTGTCGGCGTCCCCGTTTTTTCCCAGGGAGCTCCATCGGTACGCGTGCGCGATGGGGGACGCCGAGCGCGGATCCGTGAAGGGCTGGCCAATGCCGGCCGGGCACGCTGCGGCGTCTGAGCATGTGATCAACCTACTCGCCGAATCGCCGAAGCTCCAGGCGAACGTTCTGGGCCACACGCGTACGTCGACGCTGAGCGTGTCTGAAATGGTCTGACAGTCACGGCGGGTACGCGGGGTGCCGTCTGCGTCTAGAGCCGGCCGGCCGTTGGCGTCGCTCTCGCTGACAGTGCGGCACTCCTCGTGTGTCAGGACCAGGGTGTTGGTGAGCGGGATGACGCCGCCGTCGTAACCCTCCACCCAGAACCAGGTCGGCACTGCGACCATGCCCAGCCGCGGGTTCATGTCGATTCGAAGCCACGGCATCTCCAGCTGGTCGAACAGGCCTTGCGCCACCTGACGCGGATCAGCGGTCGTGCGGGTGCTTGTCGAACCGCAAGGAAGCCCGGCCGAGGCGCCCGCCGGGAGGAACGCGTAGTCATCCCTGCGGCAGACGATCGGCGCCAGCCCAGGGCCACCCAACCGTGGGCCCGCGCGTCCATCCTCTGATCCTCCAGACCCCCGCAAGCCAGGGCTCGCCGAGCTCGCGCTCAGGGCGGTTCTGAAACCGCGCG
>JBPCIO010000034.1:0-12782 GCA_051006215.1 Chloroflexota bacterium | reverse complement strand
ATGCCGACCTCGCGCGCGACTACCGGTAGGTGCAGCAGCGCGTTCGTCGATCCGCCAATCGCGGCGTGCAGCATGATCGCATTCTCGAAGGCATCCCGCGTCAGAATTCGTTTGGGTGTGATGTCTTCGGCTATCAACTGGAGTATCTGCTTGCCGGCCATCCGCGCATAGCGCAGATGCCTGGTCAACGGGGCGGGAATGAGTGCCGAGCCCGGCAAGGCCAGCCCGAGCGCTTCGGCAAATACCTGGCCCGTGCTGGCGCTGCCCATGAACTGGCACGCCCCGCATGAGGGGCAGGCGATCGACTGGGCACGCTCGAGCTCTTCGCGCGGGATCTCGCCACGCTCGACTGCCGCCCCCAGCGCCCACATCTGGTCCGAGGTCACGTAGTCTGGCCCATTGAGCTGCGTCCCACCCGGCAGGTGGATGGCAGGCAAGTTGCAGCGGGCGATGGCCACCAGATGAGCGGGCACCGACTTATCGTTGCCTGAGATCAGCACCATGCCATCGTGCGGGTGGCCGAGCGCATGAATCTCGACCATCGCAGCCATGATGTCGCGGGAGATGAGTGAGTAGCTCATCCCAGCGTGCGCCTGTGCGACGCCATCGCAGATGTCGCTCACTGTGAACACGCCCGGCTTGCCACCCGCTTCGAAGACCCCATTGCTGACCTCTTCGATCAGCGGGCGGAAGTGAAATGTGCCAGGATGGCCCATGCCGTACGCGCTATCCACCAGCACCTGTGGCTTCCCCAGGTCCTCCTGGGTCCAGTTCATTCCCAGACGCAGGGCGTCGCCCTGAAAATTGGCGTGGCGGAGCCGCTGGCTGCGCAGTTGGTGTGACTCGCGTGGCACGATTGGGCCGGTGCAGTGTACTCCCTCGACCGTATCGAGCCCGCAGCCCGACGAGCGACGCGGGTGCGTACCACAGACTGGCACGGATAGTGCGATTTTTGCGCGAGCGCGTGGGCAAGTGCTGAGCTTGGTTCTGATCATCCTGGGCAGTCTTGTACTCGCGGTCATGGCCGTGGCAGCCCACAGCCTGGCCTACTTTCCCGGCGACGTCACGGTCTCGCACGCGGTACAGGCGTACCAGTCGGAGGGGCTTGACACAGCCCTGCGGGACGTGAGCTGGACTGGGTTCCCGCCCCAGAGCAACGTCGTCTTCGGCCTCGTGGTGATCCTGGTGCTGGTGGTGTGGTCCAGGTGGGCAGCGGTCGCGGAGGCGCTGGCAGCGATCGGCAGCGGCGGACTGTATCTGCTCCTGCAGCTGGTCGTCGGTCAGCCGCGACCTACCGCCGACCTCGTACGGGTAGACGCGCCAGTCCAGCTGAGCGCGTTCCCCAGCGGGCACCTCACGACCTTTACAGCCGTGTTCGGGTTTCTGGCCTTCTTGGCCTGGCGACGTCTCAGCCCGGGCGCTGCACGCTGGTTGCCAATCATGCTCGTCGTGGCCTTGCTGGCGCTGATGAGCTTCGCCCGAATCTCCTCTGGCCAGCACTGGCCTAGCGATGTGCTCGGGGGTCTATTGCTGGGCGCCGTGTGGCTGACTGTGGTGATTCGCCTCTACTTGTGGCGCGAGGGGCGCCAGCAGCGAACCGACATCAGTGATTCCGGGCGCACGCTCGGGCACGCTCGAGGAGCAGGTCCCGCTCGCGCGCGTTCTGGGTGAGTGATGCGGCGCGCTCGAATTCGGAGCGCGCTTCTTCGAAGCGGCGGAGTTTGACGAGCAAGTCGCCTCGAACGCTTGGCAGGAGATGGTATGCCTTGAGCGACGGCTCCGAGGTGAGGGTTTCGACCAGCTCCAGGCCAGCTTGTGGGCCGAATGCCATGCCAAGCGCCACGGCACGATTCAGCTCGACCACCGGTGACCGCGTCAGCTCGGCCAGGGCTGCGTACAGCGCGGCAATGCACTCCCAGTCTGTGTCTGCCGCTGTACGTGCTCGCGCGTGACACGCGGCAATGGCCGCCTGCAACGCGTACTGGCCAGTTGCCCCGCCGAGTTGCTCGGCACGCGCGAGCGCGGACAGACCCCGACGAATGAGCAGCTGATCCCAGAGTGCGCGATTTTGATCGAACAGTAAGACCGGCCCTCCAGACTGGCCGACGCGTGCGCGCGAACGCGAAGCCTGGATCTCCATGAGCGCCACAAGGCCGTGCACCTCCGGTTCCGTCGGCGCAAGCCCGGCCAGAATGCGCCCTAACCGCAGTGCCTCTTCGCACAGCGTGGGTCGCATCCAATCGTCCCCCGCGGTGGCCGAGTAGCCTTCGTTGAAGATCAGATAGATGACTTCGAGTACCGACGCGAGCCGCTCGGCGAGCGCATCAGCGCAGGGTAGCTCGAACGGCACGTGCGCTTCCGACAGAGTCCGCTTGGCGCGGACAATGCGCTGGGCGACCGTGGCCTCCGGTACCAGGAATGCCCGGGCGATAGCCTCGGTACTCAGCCCGCCCAATGTCCGCAGCGTTAGCGCAACGCGCGCGTCGGACGACAACACCGGATGACACGCGATGAACACCATGCGCAGCAGGTCGTCGCCGACGTCTTGGTCCGCTGCGGCATCCAGATCGGGTACGCCGATCTCCGCCTGGATCTCGAGCTCGTGCCCGAGCTGTTCCTGCTTCCGTGCGAGTGTTACGCGTCGCCGGAGGTGATCGATTGCGCGATGCTTGGCCGTCCCCATGAGCCACGCGGCGGGGTTGTCCGGAATGCCCGAGGCTGGCCACCGCTCGAGCGCAGCCACGAGCGCGTCCTGGGCAAGCTCTTCGGCCACACCTACGTCGTGGACAATCCGGGCCACCCCAGCGATGAGCCTGCCCGACTCGATCCGCCAGACGGCATCGATGACGCGATGTATATCCGACGCCATGCCGGCGCCGGATATAGACCATCCGCGTTGCCCGGCGCAAGCGCAGGCGGGCGCGGCTACTGCTTCGCGTTCTCAGCCATCTGTGCGCCCACGCGCGCCTCTTGCTGCTGGAGCTCGGGAGTGAGTGCCGGACCGAAATCAGCAGCCTCGAACACCTGGCGAATTTCGAGTTCGGTCTCACCCAGCATCGGATTGGGGCAGCGCTTCACCCATTCAATCGCTTCTTCCTTGGAGTTCACCTGAAGAATCCAGAACCCAGCGATCAGCTCTTTCGACTCGGTGAACGGTCCGTCGATGACGGACCGCGAGCTGCCCGAGAATCTGACGCGGGCGCCCTTCGAGCTTGGTTGCAGCCCGTCTGCTGCTAGCAGCACACCAGCCTTGGCCAGGTCTTCGTTGAACTTGCCCATGTCGGCTAGAAGCTTCTCGTCCGGCAGGACGCCAGCCTCGGAGTCTTTGTCGGCCTTGACCAGCACCATGAATCGCATTGTCGTCTCTCCTATAGTTGACTGTTGGAGCCCGGCCAGTGTGCCTGGGCTCTATGAGATGCGTCGAACGAGGAGCCGCCAGATCGACAGGCGGAGCAATCCCTTTTGGAGAGCATCTCCGTCTCGAGCCGGGAACCAGCCGACGGGGACACAACGTAGTCTGCAGAAGGAGAACCGAGGGTGAATTGGACACTTGAATTAGTGGTTGTGCCTGTTTCGGATGTGGACGGCGCCAAGAGCTTCTATATGGATAAGCTCGGCTTCAAGTTGGAAGTCGACCGACGCATGAGCGAGACGTTTCGGGTTGTCCAGCTGACGCCGCCTGGGTCAGCCTGCTCGATTGCCATAGGCATCGGATTGGCCGACTCACGGCCTGGCTCGCTCAAGGGCTTGCAGCTGGTAGTCAAGGACATCCGCCGCGCGCACGCCCAGCTTGTCGAGCGAGGCGTGGATTGCACCGAAGTCCAGTTCTTGGGCGAGGGTCAGCCTCGGCCGGCCGGCCCGGACGAGGATCTCAACTATGTCGGGTTCGTCTTCTTCACTGATCCTGACGGTAACAGTTGGGCCGTGCAACAGATAACTGCTCGAGACTGACGCACGAGCACCCTCCTTCAGGCCATTTGAATAAGCTAGTCGGACCAGCGCATCACGCGCTGGGTTTCGATTTTGGCTTCGTCCAACTGCATGCCCAACCCGGGTGTATCGGGCAATCGGACGATTCCCCCGTGTGGCTTGAGGGGCGTCTGCAGAAAGAACTGGTGGATCTCGTTCCACTTGATCAGGTACTCGAGCAAAGGGCACAGGTTGGGCGGCTGCGACGCGATGAGGTGCGCCGTCGCGGGCGTCGAATGCCCGTGTGGAATCACGGGCAGGTCATAGGTGGACGCCAGAGCGCAGATCTTGAGCATCTCCGTAATCCCGCCGGCCCAGTAAATGTCTGGCTGGAGGACGTCTACCGCCTCCGCATCCATGAGCGCCTTGAGCCCCCACCGGGTGTATTCGTGCTCGCCGCCTGAAATCGGAATCCGGGCCTGGCGCCGAATGGCCGCGTAACTCTCGATCTTGTCCGGAAGGACCGGCTCCTCCAGCCAACGCGGCTCGAACTCCTCCAGACGTTCGGACATGGCCACCGTGTAGGGCACGTCCCAGCTCATCCAGCAATCGAACATGATGTCGACTTCGTCGCCGACCGCGCCGCGCACCTCGCTGACCAGCCGGGTGTTGTGCGCCATGCCCTGGGACCCTTCGGCCGACCCGTGGCGAAAGAACCACTTCATCGCGCCGTATCCCTGGCTCACGAATTCGCGCGCGCGCTCCGCTACCCGCCCAGGCTCTATCGAGTAGCCCAGCGTGCTGGCATAGGCTGGGATCTCCGTGCGCGTCGGGCCGCCGAGCAGGCGATACACCGGCGTCTTGAAGTAACGCCCCTTGAGGTCCCACAGGGCGCAGTCGACAGCGCTGATCGCCATCATCGTGATGCCCTTACGTCCGTGGACTGAGCCACGGTACATGGTGTCCCAGATCAACTCGTTTGCCAGCGGGTCAGCGCCCATCAGATAGTGCCGTAGGTCGAGGTCGACGACAATTGCCTGCTCGCGGGGAATCGGGCCGCCGATCCCAACGACGCCGTCGTCAGACTCGATCTCGACAAAGAAGGCCTCGATGCGATAAGCACCGTCGCCCGCTTTGCCGAGGAACTCGGGACCCATCGCCCTGAATGACGGATACAGGTCGACGGGTCGGACCAGACGCTCTTCCCAGAACTCGCCCTCGAAGGGCATGCGGCCAATAACCTGCCGCAGGCGTACATCGCTGATGCGCATGTGAGTAGGATGAATCATATGTTGCGACGCAACCGATTACGCGAGCTGCTACAAGCCGGAAAGCCCAGCCTGGGAACGCATCTGCTCAGCACGTGGCCCACGGTCACCGAGCTGGTTGGTCAAACGGGGACCTGGGACTACATCGAGTTCGTCGCCGAGTACACACCGTGGACGATGCACGACCTCGACAATCTGGGACGGGCGATCGAGCTGTTCCCCGATTTCACCGGCATGATCAAGATCGAGCAGGACACCCGCGGCCACCTGGCCATGCGCGCGCTCGGCTCGGGCATTCAGAACCTGTTGTTCGCGGATGTGCGCACGCCGGCAGACGCCCTGCACTGCGTGCGCACCGTGCGTGCGGAGCACCCGGAGCACGGTGGCTTGCACGGGGTTGGGATGCGGCGAGACGTCCGCAGCGTGCTCCACGGTGGCTCTCCAGAGTGGGTGCAGCAGTTGGCTGACTCTGTGGTTGTGCTGATGATTGAAAAGAAGGAGGCCGTCGAGAACCTGGAGGCGATCCTTTCCGTCAAGGGTGTCGACATGGTCCAATTTGGTCCGTCCGACTATTCGATGAGCATCGGAACCCCGCGCGGAGGCAGCGACAAGGTTGCGGAAGCCGAGCGCTACACCATCGAGACGGCGCACCGCCTGGGCATCCCCGCGCGAGCCGAGATCCGAGACGCTGGTGGTGCCCGCCGCTATGTCGACATGGGCGTGCAACACTTCTGTGTCGGCTGGGACGTGCGCGTGCTGCACGACTGGTTCACCGACCAGGGCACAGCCATGCGAGACGTTCTCGCACATGGTGCAGGCCTGAAACCGGCAGAACCCGATAAGGAGCCTGCGCGGGTAGGCAACTACTGAGAGGTTCTACCTAGGCCGGTGGTTGAATTTCGTTGATCCGCGCGCGGACGGCGGTCTTCTCGGCGTCGCCCCCGGTGGTCCATTGCTTGTCGAGCGCGACGAATTCGTGCCACTCGGCCGGGACGGCGCTCTCCTCGAAAATGGCGGTCACCGGGCACTCTGGCTCACACGCGCCGCAGTCGATGCACTCGTCGGGGTGAATGTACAGCTTGCGGTCGAGCTCGTCCGACTCGATGTAGATGCATGAGACAGGACAGACGTCGACGCACGACTTATCCTTGACGTCGATGCAGGGTTGCGTAATCACGTAGGCCATAGAGCTACAGTTTAGCGTCCGTCGCGCGCCGGCGACTTTGCGTGCGGGTCGGACAGCGCCTGCACAATTTGCTGGTGCACTTGCTCTACGGACTGGGTGCCGTCTACGCGAAGGACCACACCCCGCGCAGCGTAGTAGTCGAGGACCGGCGGGAGCTCATGCAGGAACACCTCGACGCGGCGCCTGGCCACGTCGGCGTGATCGTCACTGCGTTGGCTAACTTCTCCGCGCGACACGACGCGCGCGATCATCTCGGGGCGCGGCACTTCCAGGTAAAAGGCTGCACTGACGGTGCCACCGCCCTGCTGCTGGAGCCACCTGTCCAGGGCCTCGGCCTGAGGTAGCGTCCGCGGGAACCCGTCGAGTACCGCGCCTGCGCGCGCGTCTGGCTCTGCCAGGCGGGCGAATACAACATCGGACACTACGTCGTCTGGTAGCAGGTCGCCGCGCTGCATGACCGCTTCCGCGCTCCGTCGCTGATGATCCCGCAACAGGTCGCCGCTGGAGACGTGCGGAATGACCAGGGCGGCGCTCAGCAGGTCTGCTTGCGTGCCCTTTCCCGCGGCTGGGCCGCCGAAGAGCAGGATCACCCGTCGGCGCATGGGCGCGTCAGGCGGCATGCTGCAGCTCGGCCACGCCGCCATCTCTTCCGAACTCAATGAACCGGTCGAAAGCACGCAAGAACCAGCGGTCATGCGAGACCGCTACGACCGTTCCGGCGTATGCCGCCAGCGCTCGTTCGAGCGCTTCGGCAGACGCGACGTCGAGGTTGTCGGTCGGCTCGTCGAGGGCGAGCAGCGTTGACCCACCCAGCTCGAGCAGCAGGATCTGGAGCCGAGCCTGCTGACCCCCTGACAGCTTGTCGAACGCCACGTCCCAGCGCCGATCCAGCTCGTAGCGCCGCAAAGCGCCCATAGCGGTGGCCCGATCCACGCCCACGTCCCGACACACCTCGAGGAGGGTTCTACCCAGGCGCCCGGGCGCGTCGTGGGTTTGCGAGAAATACCCCACTTTCACGCGAGCGCCGAGCACGATCTGGCCGAGGTGGCGCACTGGCAGACCGGCGATGAGTCGCAGAAAGTGGCTCTTGCCAGAACCGTTCGGCCCCACGATGGCTACGCGCTGGCCAAATCTGACCTCGCAGTCGAAGCGATTGAGCAGATCGGGAATCGACAGCGCGTTCGCCCTGAGGACGATGGTGCCCGTGCGACCACCTCCTAAACGCATCGCTACACGCTGCTCCACCGCCCGTTCGGGAGCCTGATGGTCCTGGTCGAAGTGACGCAATCGCGTCTCGCTGGCCTTGGCGCGGGATGCGAACTTGGCGTTGAGCGCGGCCCACTGTTTGTACTGGCGCAGCGTGTCGACCAGGGCCTGACGCTGCTCTTGAAATCGGCGAAAGTCCTCCTCCAGGTTCTCGACGCGGCGAACGCGGGCCTCGCCGTAGGTGCCAAATGGTCCGGGGTGCACCCATGCGCCGTCGGACTCGATGGTGACCAGCTTCTGAGCCGTTCTCGACAGCAGCTCCCGATCGTGGCTGACGAACAGGATGGTTTTGCTGGACTCGGTCATGCGTCGCTCCAGCCAGCGTTTGCCGTCCACGTCCAGAAAGTTGTCGGGTTCGTCCAGAAGGAGAATGTCCGCCTCGGAGCGAAACAGGGCCTCCAGGAGCAAGCGCTTGGCCTCGCCACCCGAAAGCTGTGCGATCAACCGATCGCCCACCGCGTCGTACGGCTGGCCCAGGACGATTCCGCACGCGGCATTCCAGGCAGCCTCCTCGGCGTACCCGCCGAGCTCCTGCCAGCGCGCGACTGCGTCGGCGTAGCGCAGCCCGGCCGTCTCGGACCGGTCATGCTGCGCGGCCAGCTCGGCCAGTAGCAGCTCCGCCCCAGCATCTCGCATCGGAGCCGGCAACAGGCCACGCAAGAGCTCGCGGATGGTCGTGGCGGGGCTGGTGACGAACTGGCGCATGTACAGGTGGCTGCCGTCGACGCGCGCGGTTCCGATGTACTCGGTGTCTTCGCCGGCCAGAATGCGCAACAGCGTCGACTTCCCGACACCGTTGCCACCCACCAGCGCAACCCGCTGGCCGGAAGCGACCTTGAACTCGACCTCGCGAAAGAGCAGCCGTTTGCCGGGCAACGTATAGCCAAGCCCGAGCGCTTCGATGAAAGCCATATCCCAGCTCTTGAGTGTAGCGTTAGGGCTTGACGGGTCCCGGCTCCAACGCTAGGCTGTCGACAGCCGACAGTCGGCAATAGCATCAAGCCGCAATTGCTTGCACCGCCCGATCAGCGGGCCGAAGGGACGCCACGCTCATGAAGCTCGCCTTCAGCGCCTGGGCCATGCGCGAGGCACCCGTCGATACCCAGATCGACATTGTGCGCCGTGCCGGCTACGTCGGCATCTGCCTGGTTTCGGGCGCCGGGTTTGGCCTGGATGCGCTGAACGCCGACGCCGCCGAACGCCGCCGCATTCGCCGCCTGCTCGAGGAGGCACAGCTGTCGCTCACGGCGGTGGCTGGGCACGCCGACTTGTTGGAGCCCGACGCCGAACTGCGCGCCGCCAACGTAGCCCGACTCAAAGCCAACCTGGATCTCGCGGCTGACCTGGCCATCGCGGACTCTCCGCCGCCGGTTGTCAGCATGGGCTATGGCACACCGGACGACTACGCGTCCGGGCGCGAGCTGCTCGCCGAGCGTGTCGGCGAGCTTGCCGCGTACGCCGCTCGGCGCGGTGGCTGTGTGGCGCTCGAGGCGCACGTCGGACAAGCCTTCGACCTGCCTGACAAGGTCGCCTGGCTGATGCGGACGGTTGACTCACCCCATTTTCGGTTCAATCTCGACAACAGCCACTTCGAGGTGATGGGCTGTGACATGGACGACTATCTCCCACTCCTGGTGCCGTACTCAGTCCACACGGATCTCAAGGATCAGCGCGGACGATATCCGGAGCACGAGTTTCTGGTGCCCGGTGAGGGCGACTTCGACTACGCGCGGTATCTACGGGCGATGGACGCCGCCGGCTACTCCGGGTTCGTCACGGTCGAGATCAGTGTCATGGTCCAGCGTCGGCCGGGGTACGATCCGGCGGAGGTCGCTCGACGCTCGTTCGACACGCTGGTCGCGGCTGCCCGGGCCTCGGCCGTACCGCTGGTACATCGGTGACGAGCATCATCGCGTCGCCAGTGCGATCCTTCAGACCGCTCTCCGAGGAGGCCTATGATGTGCTGCGCGGCGCCATCCTGAGCGGCCAGCTCGCGGCTGGAGCCCGCATCGTCGAGGCCGACATTGCCCGTCAGATGGCCATCAGTCGCAGCCCGGTCCGCGAGGCGGTCCGCAAGCTCGAGCGTGAGGGCCTGGCCGAGTACGTGCCCAGGCGTGGAACGGTCGTGGTTGGGCTGTCGCGCGATGACGTGGAGGATGCCTACTCCCTGCGCGCTCATCTGGAAGCGTATGCTGCCCGTCTGGCTGCGACGGTTGCGAGCCAAGCCCAATTGGCCGGTCTGGCTGAGATGCTGGAGCGCATGCGCTCCTGCGCGTCAGCGGATGACCTGGCCGGGCTGGTGACCGCGGATGTGGAGTTCCATCGGCGCCTGTGCCAGGCAGCCGGCAGCCGCCGCCTGGTCCAGCTCTGGGACAGCCTCAACCCGGAGCGGTGGACACTGTTCAGTGGACTCAAGGCGACGTCGCTCTCGTTGTCTGAGATCGCAGACAGGCATTGGCCCGTGCTGGCGGCGCTCGAGGCTCGCAAGCCCGACAGCGCTGAGCAGGTCATCCGTCAGCACATCCTCGAGTTGGCAGCCAGGGTCCTGGCCGGCCTCGACGGCGATGACCGTCTCATGCCATCGGCCAGGCAGCATGCGGGTGGCTGAGCCGCGCTTCGGGTTCTGCGTGCCGGTGTTTGCCAATCCAGGCCCAGCCTATTTCCGCACTCCGGCCTGGACCAGCCTTGATCCGAGGGCGGCCGTCGACGCCGCCGTGGAGGCTGAGCGACTCGGGTACGACTCCGTGTGGGTGGCCGATCACCTCATGCACGGCTTCGACGATGCCATCCTGGAGGGCTGGACGACGTTGTCGGTCGTCGCCGGCCGCACCAGCCGCGTCAAGCTCGGCACGATTCACCTGGCTCAGCCTTTTCGCCACCCGGCCATAGCCGCCAAGATGGCGGCGACTCTGGATACGCTCTCTGGTGGCCGGCTCATCTTTTTCTACGACTGCGGCTGGCAAGAGGCCGAGGTGCGCGCCTATGGTCTGGATTGGCCGGCTGAGCCGGAGCGCATCGCTCGCATGAACGAAGGCCTTGATCTCATCCACAAGCTCTGGACCTCGGACACACCGCTCGATTTTCGCGGCCGCTATTTCTCGACCGAAGGTGCAGTCTGTCGTCCTGGTCCTCTCCAGAAGCGGGGTCCGCCGGTCTGGCTAGGCGAGGCGCGCGACGCGGAATGGCTGGATGTCGTCGTTCAACACGCGGACGGATGGAACAGCGTTCCGGCGAGCCCCGCCCGCCTGGCGACCAAAATCGACAACCTGCGCGCAGCGTGCCAGCGTGCAGGCCGGCACCTGGCTGAGCTGGAGCTATCCCTCGAGATCCAGGTCCTGCTGGCTGCCACGCAGACTGAGGTAAAAGACACCGCCAGGCACATCGCCTCCCTGCCGCCCTCGAAGCGCGGTGCCGTCCGCAGTGATATTCTGACCGCGCTCAGCTCGGAGGACGCCAGTTTGCCACTGCATGCAAGCGTCGAGGATTGGCTGGTTGGGACGCCCGAAGAGGTGATCCTCCAGTTGCGCGAATATGTCGCTCTGGGGGTCTCGCACTTCATGCTGTGGTTCGTGGATTTCCCTGGTCTGGGCGGGCTCCGACTGTTTGCTGAGCAGGTCGCGCCGGCTCTGCGCGGAGTCTCGCGGTGACGGCCCCGGTTGCACTCCAACGCCGAGTGCTGCTCTGCTGCAACGCCGAGGTACGCGAGAACTACGCCGTTGGCGAGGGGTTGGCTCGTCTCGAGCGCATAGCCGAATGGGAATGGGTTCCCTCGGAAGGGAAGTCGACCCGTCCGGGTGTCTGGGGCGGCCCATCCGAAGACCCGGCCGAAGCCGAACGCCTACGGCACAAGCTGGCTGAAGGTGCGGACGCTGTGATCGTGTGTCACGGCGCTCCGTACATCGATACCTCGATACTCGAGGCAGCACCGAACCTGCGCTTCATTGGCGAGCTCGAGGGCGACCGCTTCGCTAATCGAATCGATACCGTAGCGTGCGCCGAGCACGGCGTCCGCGTCGTCGACACCACCCACGGCTCGTCGCTGCCGGTGGCCGAGTGGGCGCTGGGGCTGATGCTGATCGGGCTTCGCAACGCTGCTGGGCACTATCGCCGGTTGGTTGGGGGCGAGGAGTATCGTCGGTCGAGCGACGACCCTGGTTTCCGACTCGGCGAGTTGACCGGTCAGACGGTTGGTTTGATCGGGCTGGGCCACATCGGGCGCCGGCTGATCGAGCTCCTGCAACCCTTCCACTGCCGCGTGCTCGTGCACGATCCGTACGTGCCCAAGGAAGTTGCGCTGGCGGTAGGTGCGCAACTGACCTCGCTCGAGCACATCCTGGCCGACTCCGACGTCGTCGTCTGCTGCGTGCCGCTCACGCCCCGCACGCAGCGCATGATCGGCGCCGCGGAGCTCGGCCTGCTCAGATCGGACAGTGTGTTCGTCAACGTCTCGCGCGGGGCCATCGTCGACCCGGAGGCGTTGATTGCGCGCGCGCGTAGAGGCGATATACGGGTGTGTCTGGACGTCTTCGACCCCGAGCCGATTCCCGTCGGCAGTCCCATTCGTGAGCTGCCGAACGTCTTTTTGAGCCCGCACATCGCGGGTGTGACCGCCGCGTGTCGGCCTCGCTTTTTCAGCTTCATGGTCGACGAGCTGGAGCGCTTCTTCAGTGGCCACGAAACGCTCTTCGACATCACTCCGCGAACCCTGGCGAATCGGAGAGGCCTGAATATCGATTGAGCGATCGATCACGCACTCGCCCGCCGCTACGAACGCTTCGACGTCTTGTGCGTCGGCTCGCGCGCCGCTCTTACGCTAGTACGGGAACCAGGTGTCAGGGTGCTGCTGAACGTAACGACCCAGGTGCACCCCGAGGTTCTCCTGCAACTGCAGCGTGAGTCCACCGTCCACGGCCAGCGCCTGGCCGGTGATGAACGAAGCTTCGTCGGAGCACAAAAACGCGATCGCGTTGGCGATGTCGACTGGCTTACCGGTACGGCGCACAGGGTACTGCTGTTCGAAAAAGCGCAACCCCTCGGGATGCGCATCCCACTGCGGCTGAACGCGCTCGGTGACGATATGGCCAGGGCATATGGCATTGACGCGGATCCCAGACGGCCCATACTCGGCTGCCATCTGACGCGTCAGTCCAATC
>JBPCIO010000033.1:0-4274 GCA_051006215.1 Chloroflexota bacterium | reverse complement strand
GAGCTGGGCAACTTCATCGACAGTGAATCGGGCCGCATCTTGCTGGCCGCCGCGTCGTGGTTGAAGACGTTCATGATGCAGATCGCCATCCCGGTCGTCGCGCTGGGCGCCGGCGAGACCGTCTATCGCGCCCGAGACGGTCGTCTGTACACCACGAACGCAACGGCGGTGCTGGGTTGCTCCACCCAGCTGAGCGGTCGCTTCCAGCTACGCCACACGCTTGGGTTGTTCGATCCACCGGGAGAACATTGGTCCCACGATCCAGCAGACGCCGACTCCGCCGACCATTACCGAACGTGCGAAGACGAATTCACGCACCTGCTGCTCAAGCTTGACAACGGCTGCCTCGGACTCCGCTCGGCAGGCCTCGCCGAGCCGGAGATCGCACGCCGGCTGTACTACGCGACGGACGGGCGGATGCGGCCACTGATGAACCTGGTCCGCGTGGCTGGCGGTTGGGCGCTCGAAACAGGCGGCCGTATCAATCGTGAGCTGCTTACCGATGCGTTCGAGCTGGTCGGACGAACCGACGACACGCTGCAGGCGAAGGTGAATCCTTTCGAGACGCCCACCTTCACTGCCGAGGACCTCGCTGCTGCTGAACAGGCATCCAGCCAGCGTCTCGATCGCGTCCGAGTTCCCATTGCCGGTCGGGTGCATGCGGCTCGCGGTGCGCCGCCTGTCCTTCGCGATGCCGACTGAGCCATGGCGGAGGTGGTCGGCCTCGAACCGTTTCCGCTCGAGAGCCTGACCAGCTTAATCCGGCGCGCTGCGCGTGCTCGCTTCTTTACCGACACGGTCAGCTTCCTGCGGGCGAGCGGTGTCGACTGGAACAAACGCGCGCGGGATGCGGACCTGATCCGCGGCCCCGTCCTCGAGCAGGTGGCGTCAGCGCTTGGGTTGGAGGTCGATCGGGCGCTGGCGCTGACCGTCCACCCGTACCTCGCTCGGCTACCGGAGCAGGACCGTGGCAGCCTGCGATGGTGGATAATTTCGACTTCTGAGCGGATGCGGATGTGCGACCGCTGCGTCGCGGATGAGGCGTACGGTCGGATTCATTGGCGGTTACCGGTGATCACCGAGTGCCTCAAGCATCGCCGTCCGCTCCTGGATGAGTGCCGACTGTGTGGAGTGGCGCGTAGCCGCGATACCCGGCGTTGGGAGCGGTTTGACTGCGGGCACCATGTGCGCAGCACGGCGGTTGACGACTCGCGATCGGTCGATCTCCGTGTGCAACGGGCTATCCAGTCGGCACTGGGCCTTGGCCCCGGGCGGCCCACCGAAGCCAACGCGTGGATCGTGCACGCCGCCCTTGCGCAACGGGCACAGTTGGGCCAGGTGCAGGTGGCTCGGGAAATACTGCAGGAGCTGAGGATGGAGCGGCGAGGTGAGCGAATCCTTTGGCGAAACGCTGCCCGCGTGCTTGGTGCTCGAGAGGACAAAGGCGAACGGACGTACCCGACGGAGCGAGCCCCGCACTTGTCGACGCCGCCGACGCCGGAAGCAGCCCTTTCGCCCATGGATCTCAAGCTCACCGTAGAGCGGATCTGGAGGGACTACTCCAACCGCTCAGGTTCCGATCCGAGCACCACGGTCGCAATGACGACGACCTCAGCGACGATCGGTACGCCGACTCCAGCGTAGGGTCAAGCATTCGCCGATCTCGCGCCCGCCTCGAGCGCGCGCGCCGCGCAGGTCGGTCCCTCACTGCAGTTTTAGATGTCGCTGGTGCCCTCCACTGCAGTTATTTATGTCGCTCACTGCAGATATTTATGTCGTAACGGCGCCTCGGCCGAACTGCGGAACGCCCATCCCACTGCAGATATTTATGTCGTCGGCCACCGACGTCGTCGTCCCCGAGTTCAATTCCGACGACAGCCGCGCCGGTGCCGATGTTGACGACGAACAAACGGTGACGGTGGCCGAGGCTGCGCGGCGGCTCGGCCTCAGCCGGGCGCGGATCTATCAGCTTGTGGCCAGCGGCGCCCTCGACGCTGAAGGCGCCGCTGGGTCCGTGCGCATCGCTGATGCGAGCGTCCAGCGCCGTAGGATTATGTCCCCTCCGGCCGAGGCGCAGCTGGCGTCGCTCAGCGCCTGGGCCATCCTCGCCCTGGCCAGCGGCGACGCGCCTTTTCTGAAGCAGGTCGCTGGGCTGCTGAGCGATCCGGATCGGTCGCGCGCGCGCTCCCGCCTGCAACGAATCGGCCTGCTCTCGCTGGTGCCACGGCTACGCGGGCGCGCCACGGCCCGCATGTTTGTCGTCCCCGCCGAGCGTCTCGTCGAGTTGCTGGCTGACGTGCGCGTGGTGTTGGGCGGCAGCAGCGCCGCGCGTCTGCTCGGCTGGGCGCTGCCCGATGGACCGTGGCCGGTCGAGGCCTACGTGCTCGAGACCGAGTTGGTGCCGCTCATCGAGCAGTACGCGCTAGAACGTGAGGATCAGCCTGCTGACCTGCTACTGCGCACGGTCCAGGAGCCGTGGCCGTTCGCGGCCCATGTGCGCGTGGTGCCGGCTGTCGTCGCCGCCCTCGACCTGGCCGAGGCTGCCGACGCCCGTCTTGCCGAACTTGGCACTCGTCGACTTGCTGAGTTAGCCACGCAGGTCGTCGCGGATTGGCGGCAGCGGCCACCCCGACGTCGACCAGTTCGGCCGATCGTCCCGACGGGCCCGCCGGCGCACGCCAAACGCCGGCAACCCCCTTCAGAGGACCTCGTCCGGGATGATCGGGCTGAGCAGGATGCCAACCAGCTGGTGGCGCTGTTGTTCGTGGCCGCTACGCCCCTGCGGCGGGCTGAGCTTGCCGAGACATTAAAAATCAGTCAGGGGCGCATTTCTCGAGCATGTTCAGTGCTGCATGCCGATCCATCGCGCGGCCTGCGTTTGGAGGAATCGGGTGACCAGCTGGGGCTGGTGTCGGCGCCTGAGTGGGCCGCGGTTATCGAGCGCCATCTCGGGCAGCCCGTGCCAGAAGCACTTTCTCAGGCCGCTCTGGACACCCTCGGGATCATCGCCTACGAGCAGCCTGTCACTCGCTCCGATATTCGGACCATCCGCAGTGTGGATAGCGATGCGGTGGTCGAGACACTTCGAGCGCGCGGCCTGGTTGTCGAGGACCCGCGCTTTGGTGGCCGTGGGCGGCCGGGCTTTCTCATCACCACGCTCGCTTTCCTGCGGTACTTCGGGTTGAACTCACTCAGCGACCTACCGCCGCGCCCTATGCCAACCAAGATCTGAACTGGTGGTTGTGAGCCGGCCACGTTTTCGATGCGTTCAAGCACAGGCGGATCGGGTAGGGCAGATAGGTACCCACTTTGATGAACGCCGGGCCCGACTCTCGATCCTGGAGATAGAAGTAGTACTGGTTTACGTACACCGGCTGGCGCGAGAACGTAAATCGCACACCTGGCTGAGTCGTGTCCCGGTGGGCCTTGAAGCTGGTGGCCTTCTCCTGGGCGATGCCGATGAAGACCACGCCTTTTTCAGCAGTGAAGCCGGCGCGCTGCTCAGCAGCGATGGCATCCTTCTTCTGACCGCGGCTGAAGTGGATGATCGGCACGTCGTGCTGCTGGGCGAAAGCCTGGACATCGAGGACGAAGCGATCGAGCAGTGGACGGAACAAGGCCGGCGATGCGATGGGTGCGTTCAACTGCTGGCGGCAGAACGTAGTGATATGACCAGGTGCCTGGAGCATCGGCACGTAGCCGTTCAGGTACAGGCGATCAACGCACGCGATGGACAAGGACACGTGGTCACGGAGTATCGTTGCGACGCTGGGGCTGGACATGATCGGCGACCTCCATCACGGGTGTGATGACACGCCGATGGTGCCACCCCAGCAATCCGCCCGGCTCAAGCGAACCCGTGCCCCAGTTGAAAAGGGGATGATTGCTTGTCAATCATCCGCACCTCCGTCAGGCAAGCGGGGTGAGGGCGTCACCCGAAGGGCCGCAACGAGCGCAGCGCGTGAAGGACTGCGCGCAGCGCAGTTGACACCCGAGGGGCCGCAGGCCCCCTTCTCTCAGCTCGACGGTTTGAGGCGAAGCTTCACTCTCTATAGCCGTCGATGTCCGCTGACCGGAACAAGGCTCGTGTGCTCGACCTGATCGAGCGCTGAACGGGCAAGATGTATTTACTTGATTGCGCCGATTTTGAAGATCTTCGTACTGCAGACTGGGCAGGTCCCCTCGGTGGCGGGCCGGCTATTCTTCATCGTGACCTGCTTGGCGCTCTTGATCTCGCGCTGGGCCTTGCATTTCATGCAGTAGCCAGTGGCTGT
>JBPCIO010000032.1:0-4962 GCA_051006215.1 Chloroflexota bacterium | reverse complement strand
GTGGCTTTCTATTTCCTGACCGATTCCGGCCAGCTGGAGGATCTCCGCTGACCGCCCCGCCCTGGCCCATCAGCTTCCTGGCCGGGCCGACTTATTGTCTAGTTTTTTGCGTGGCACTACACTAGGTGGGGACGGTGGCGCTGGCGAGGCCGAAGCGCGATAACAGGCGAATGTAGGTCCAGCCCATGTCGATCTCGAACCACCGCGCCTTGAACTTGGGCGAGTGCGGATCGGCGTGGTGGTTGTTGTGCAGCTCCTCGCCGCTGAGCAAGATGCCGAGCGGCACGATGTTGCGACTGCAGCCCTTAATCGCGAAGTTCCGGTAGCCGGCTGCGTGGCCCACACCGTTGACGACGCCCGCGGCCCAGAGCGGCACCCAAATCATCTGCCCGAGCCACACCAGCGGGCCGACGACGAAGCCGAACAGGTAGGTGTCGATGGCCAGCATGGCGGCGATGCCGATCCAGCCGCGGGACTCCAACAGGTGCCGCTCTAGCCAGTCGCTCGGCGTGCCGACGCCGTACTTCACAAGCGTTTCGTGGTCGCGAACCGCCGTGCGGTAGAGGAAGTAGCCCCCAAACAGCACCTTGGCCAGCCCCACGATGACGGGCGAATGCGGATCGCCCTCACGGTCGGCGAAGGCGTGGTGCTTGCGGTGGCAAGCCACCCATTCTTTGGTCCGAATTGACGTTGCCAGCCAGAGCCAGAGGCGCATCGGCACCTGGACGCAGCGGCGGATGCTGACGCTGTGGTGCGCCTGCTCGCGATGCAGGAACAACGAGATACAGGCATTGGTAACGTGGCCAGCCAGGATGAGGAACAGAACTGGCGCCCACCAGGTGCCGCCCCAGACGCCGAAACCCGGCACGGCGACTACGACTCCGCGCCCTTCAAATCTGACTCCCGTTCGACTTTCCAGGTGAGGCCACGCTCCTGAGCGTGGCGTTGAGTATCGGCATCAGCAAGGTCCTGCGCCTCGTCCAAGTTGCCGCTCGTCTGGCGGTGAAAACGAAAACGCTCGCTGTAGAAGGCTACCAATTCATTATGCTCCGCATGCGGTCCTGCCTTGGGCTGGTGGATGAACCGGCTTGTTCGTCTGGTCGCCAACGACGTCGTCCCCTGGGGTTTGGAATGTTCGTTCACGTCGGTCGGGGACGGACGAGAACGGAAAGCGTCAGCCTCCAGCGTAGCATCAAGGGAAAGCAGCGGCGGCGAGTTTAGGACCAGCCGCGTGCTACAACTCGGAATGACCGCTGTGCGTGCCGCATGGTCAACCGAGTTTGACGGAGGATTGAGTTTGGGAGCTACGGTCATGGAGGTCGCCGTGAAGGTGTGCGACGCCCTCATTACAGAGGAGGAAGTCAGCCGCCACCGGCTTCGGCAGTCCTTTGATTTCACTTCGGATGAGATGGCGCGCGGCATCACCTTCTTGGAACGGACGCTCGGCTGCATTACGCAGAAGTACCGCGCCGAGGGTCCCAGCTATCGCATCCGTTCCGGCGAGGGCCAACTACTCCGGCTGGCCATCGTCGACGATCCTGAGGTCCGGTTGGACCGGGTCGAGAGCGCGCTGGAAGGCCTGTTTCAAGACAGGACCGGCCGGCGATATCTTCGCAAACAAGCGAGCTCCGGCTAATTCAGACCAAACGCTCCAATGACGGTGAGCCACACGCTGGCCACGGGCTGGCCATCAAAGCCAAGGCGGAACTCGTATTCGCCCGGGTGAGGAATGCGACTGTCGCTGATGTTGAACGTGACGTCATTCGATGGATGACCGCGCTCCGGTCGCTGAGGCAATTCGATGTGCCCGGCAGTGACGCCGATTTGCTCACCATTGAACATGTCCAGGATGGTCAGGCTAATGTCGTGCCGGCCAACCTCTTCCGCCGAGTAAAGAAGCCGCGCCCAGATGGTCACATCCGGGATGGTGGCTGGAAAGCTGGGCGCTGTGATCTGGTCGTAGACGCCCTCCAGGGTGGTGGGCTCGCTCTTGACCTGCCGTGTAAACAACAGCGCTGCGCAATGCACGTTGGTGTAACTGTAGACTTGCACAAAACTAGAAGGAGACCTCTATTAGCAAAGTAACCCTGATAAATGACAAAATCCGCGCGCGTGAGGTGTCGGTCATCGACCAAACAGGTGCCTCGCTCGGCGTTCTCTCCCTCCGCGACGCGCTCGACGCGGCCGCGTCGCGAGGTCTCGACCTGGTCGAGGTTAACCCCACTGCCAACCCGCCCGTGTGCAAGCTGCTCGATTACGGACGCTTCCAGTTCGAGCAGAGCAAGAGGCAGCGCGAGGCTAGCAAGGCTCAGAAGACCTTCGTCCTCAAGGAGATCCGGTTCCGTCCCAACGTGGGCGAGCATGACGTCGAGACCAAGATGAAGAATATCCGCGAGTTCCTCAACGACGGCGACAAGGTGAAGGTGGTGGTGCGCCTCCGCGGTCGCGAGCTGGCGCATCCCGAGCGAGCCGGCATGCTGCTGGACACCATCGCCGAGCAGCTCAAGCCTCACACCGTCGAACGACCCTCGCAAGCCGACATGCGCACGCGGACGATGATCGTGTCCCCGGCCAAGGGAGCTGTGAAGGCTCCAGCCTAGAGTTTCCGAGCGCTAGCTGGCTGAGGCGCGGCCGAAGTCGTCCTGCAGGCGGACGATGTCGTCTTCGCCCAGGTAATCGCCGCGCTGCACTTCGATGAAGATCAGGCGGGTGTCACCTGGGTTGGCGATGCGATGGGCCGCGCCCGTGGCCACGTCCACCGTCTGGCCTGCGGTGAGGTGCTGGTCTTGCCCGTCTAGCGTCACGGTGGCCTGCCCCTGCACGACAACCCAGTGCTCCGAGCGATGGGCGTGCTTCTGGTAGCTGAGGCGCTTGCCCGGAATCACCTCGATGCGCTTGACCTGGTAGCCATCGCCGTGGTCGAGCACCGTATAGCTGCCCCACGGGCGCTCGTCATGATCTGCTGACATCTCGAAAGTCACTATAGCCGCGCGAGTACGCTATTGCGCTTCCGCGCTCACGGGCGGCCCGCTGGCGACTTCCTTGACGTCCTGGCGGAAAATGGCGGCCGTGACGCCGGTCATCAGGATGGTGGAGAAGATAATGGTAAAGCGCAGGATGAGCATCATGGTGAGGCCTTCGGCAGGCTTGACGCCGAAAGCGAGGAACATCGCGGTGCCTAAGCCTTCGCTGATGCCCCAATCGGAGGGCAACGGATTGAGCACGATGACGACCAGCGTGAAACAGTAGATCACGGCCGCCGACAGCCAGCTGACGTTGGACAGGTCGTAGGCGCGGGTGATCAGGTACAGGGCGGCGATGGTGAAGGTCATGTACAGGCCGGTCAGCGGCACGCAGGCGACTATCACATGCCACTTGCGGCCGATGCCTTTCAGGTTCTTGAGGAAGCCCTGCACCTGTTTGGCCAGCCAGCCGCTGAATTTTCGGCTCTTGCCACGGCTCTCGATCCAGCTCAGCACCTGTTTGCGCGTCATGACGAACAGGAAAGCGAGCCAGCCGATGGTCACCACGAGGGCGGCGACGCGCAGCCACCACCAGCCGGGCACCGGGATGATCACCAGCACCAAGAGGCCTACCGCGGCCTCCAGGAACTGCATGACGATGGTGGCGGCCAGCGTGCGGGTGACGTCCGCCTCCTCGGTCTGGCGCAGCACGTAGTTCTGGAGGAAGATGCCAGCGGGCAGGATCTGCGCCGCGTCGCCCGCCAGCAGCGCCTCGCTGGTATGCCGCCAGCTGGCGTGCACCCGCAGTGGATGCAGCAGCACGTGCCACTCGATGGTGCGGATCGCCTCGCGGCAGACGATCAGCCCGAACATGATGGGCAGAAAGCCCAGCGGAAAGCGCGCGAACGCCTGGCCCACCTGCCGGATATCGGAGAAACTCAGGAGTAGGGCGAGGGCGACCGCCCCGAGCAGGACACCGCCGAGCGTCTTGGGGTCCTTCAGCTTGGAGAGAAGGGATTTCACTGAAGGTCGGCAGTGCAAGGCGCATGCCATTTGGTGGGTACGGGCAAGATATTTTCGCGGCGGATGGGGAAGGGAGGCCAGTTGCCCCCTCTCCCGCCGCGGCGGGAGAGGGTTGGGGTGAGGGAACCAGCCGCTTGGCAACCGATCCATTGCGCCACTCACGCCCCTCCCTGGCCGGCAGTAACGGCGGCGACGCACCGGACGGGGGGAGGCAGCAAGATAGCATTGAGGCGTGCCGCTCAACCCTGACGAAATCCGGCGGATCGTGGAGAGCACCGAGGTGGTGCGCCCGCCGAAGCAGCTGCTGGCGACGTTCGGCACGACGGTGGTCCAGTATTTCGTGGTGACGGAGCCCAGCTATGCTGGCTTGCCTGGCGCGGGCGAGGCGGAAGAGTCAGTGGTGCGCAGCGGCAAGGTGACGGCGCAACGGCCGCAGATCGTCACGCCACATTACCTGTTGAACCTGTTCCGCGGGTTTGAGCACGGGCAGGACTTTGCCCGGTTCCTTACGGAGCGCTACGGCGGGGACTCCACTGGCTTGATGTACCGGTATGAGCAGGAGGCCGGCGACATGGAGGTCGTGTCGGAGGCGCCAGCCGCGGTAGCCAAGCGGATCGCCGGCCGGCTGGACAGCGAGGGGGCTCACCTGGCGGCAGTGATCCGCGGCATCGACCAATACTGGGACGTGTCGCTCGCGCACTTCATCTACGGCTTGACGGCCGGCTCGGCTATGGGCCATGCCACGGAGATGGCGCAGCGGGGCCTCTTGGAACAGGACCGTGGATTGCCTCGGGCGGCACGGGAACGGATTGACTCGATGTTCGGGGCGGTGCGACGCGGCGACATGGATGCCAACGACCTGAAGACAGAACTGGACCGCTGGGGCTTGTTCGACGAGTACGAGGACCGCTTCCTCGACATTTTCCGCCGGCGGCGCTAGCGCTTCCCGGGGTCGGGCCGTGGTGCTGGATGGTAG
>JBPCIO010000031.1:0-4813 GCA_051006215.1 Chloroflexota bacterium | reverse complement strand
GTTCGGGACTGACCCGATTCTCAATCAGTCATATCTGCTCCAGGATTTCAAGAATCAGTCCGCCGGACTCGGCGTCGACGCGATGGTGTACGTGCAGGCGTCGTGGGCCCTCGAATACTCGTTGGCCGAGGCCGATTACGTGACGAACCTCGCCGCGCACAATGGGCTGGTTCAGGGGATGGTCGCGTATGCGCCGCTCGAATACGGCGATCAGGTGCGGGCCTACCTCGATGCGCTGATGATCCACGGGACATTCATCAAAGGCATCCGTCGGGGGCTTCCCAGTGCGTCCGATACGACGTTCGACATGGACCGGTTCATTCGCGGGATCCGAATCCTGTCGGAGTACGGGCTTGCCTTTGACTTGCTCGGCAAGGGCCCGGCAAATATGGACATGGCCATCAAGATCGTTCAGAGCGTTCCGAACGGCCGGTTCATAATCGATCACTTGCTCAAGCCCAGCATCAAGGCTCACGAGCTCGAGCCATGGCACACGAAGATGGCTCAGCTGGCTGACTTCCCAAACGTCTACACGAAGATCAGCGGCATTGCCACCGAGGCGGACCTCGTGAAGTGGACCCCGGATGATCTGAAGCCATACGTGGACGCTGCACTCACGCTTTTTGGTGAGGATCGCGTCGTGTTTGGCGGAGATTGGCCGCCAATTCTGACGGCGAACAGCACATACGCCCGCTGGGTTCAAACCGCGACTGACTTGACGACCCACCTGGGGCCGGCGGGACAGCGCAAATTCTTCGGAGACAACGCGCGGAGGTTCTACCGCCTTCCAGCGGCGTAGTCTCTCCGGGCTGCTTTGCCACTGTGAAGGCACGCCGTGTATCTCTCGTGCGCTGGCGTGCTCCCCACCCATGAGTGGCACGCTCGCCCCGTGCGCCGGAGTTCGGAAAGTTGTTGAGTGCTGGTTGGAACGGGGAGCCAGTTGGTGGCTGAGCGCGAGATCGCTGAGTCGGCAGTGGCCTCAGGACTCGCGACGCAGCCCATTTCCAAGGGTGTGGATCAGCGCGACGATTTCTCGAACGCGACGGTGGCGAGCCGGACCAGGCACCAGGGTGGCCAGCGTCAGGAGTCCCGGCTCGCCGAAGATGGCGCACGGCTTCGAATCCTTCCAGAAAGCGCTGCCCGGTTTCGGTCCGCTTCACTCCACGGCCGTTACGCAGCCGATCGCGCATGGGCACATGACTGCGTTCGATGGCTTTGGTCGTTTCACCGCATACTCGAGACAGCCCCGTGCGAATATGCTGCGCGCCGGGACA
This sequence comes from Chloroflexota bacterium, assembly GCA_051006215.1. GTDB lineage: Bacteria > Chloroflexota > UBA6077 > UBA6077 > CF-72 > CF-72. The sequence continues at coordinate 3,539 of JBPCIO010000031.1, read as the reverse complement.
GGTCGTGGCCACAGCTTTGATGTACGGCTGGTGGTAGTCGGTGACGACGTCGTCTGGGATCAACCCGCTGCGCTCGATGGCCTGGCGAAAGAACGCGTCGGCACTGGCCGTATCCCGGTGATCACGCAGCAACACATCGACGACCACGCCATCCTCGTCGATAGCTCGATACAGGTAGCGCTTCTCACCCTTGCGGCATAAGAACACCTCGTCGACGAACCAGCGCTTGCCCACGCGCCGTCGACGTCGGACTTCGGCGGCCAGCAAGGGCCCGAACACCTGCGCCCAGCTCAGGACCGTGCGATGCGAGACGTCGATGCCACGCTCGGCCAGCAGCTCCAGCACCTGGCGACTGGACAGCGGGTAGGCCAGGTACCAGCGTACGGCCATGACGATGATGTCCCTGGGCCAGCGATAGCCGCCGAAGGCTGACGTGGTGTTCTCAGTACAGGTGCATCCACACGGTTGGCACATGTACTTCTGTCGGTTGCAGCGATCGCCGCCGTTGCGCTTGGTGGCGGGCTGCTGGCAGGTGGAACAAGGCGGCATGCGCCCAAACCCTATCAGCACTCACCGACTTTCCGAACTCTTGCTGAAGCGCCTGACGGTGCCTCAGCCGTCGACGCGGCGCGCTTGTCCCAGCCAGACGTCATTGTTGTCATGGACATCCAGATGCCGCGTGTGAGCGGCATCGACGCCACACGGGCGATCTCGCAGTGGTCACAAGTCCAAAGTCCTCACCCTGACCAAGCCGCCTCAGAGTACCTGTTGCACTCCTCGAAGCAGGCGGTTCAGGCAATATGCTGGGGGCAGACGCCGACACGGAGCTGATCGAGGCGATCCGCACTGGCATCACGGCGAGGTTTTCGTGTACCCGGCAGAGACCGAGCTGTTCGTAAATAGGTATCTGGATCGTTCGACTCGCGAAGCAGAGCCGTTCGACGGTCTTACCGAGCGCGAGCGTGAAGTCCTCAAATTGGTCGCCGAGGGCTATAGCGGCATTGAAATCGCCGAGCAGCTGGTCATCAGCCCCAAGACAGTTGACACGCACCGCGAACGAATCAGGCAGAAGCTCGGTCTTCAGCGTCGGTACGAGCTGGTGCGATACGCGCTACGCAAGGGGAAGCTCAGGGCCCAGTAAGTTCTGGTTGGGATGCCCTAACGGGTAAAGATCCCTTGACGGGTGCGCCGTGTGGCCCACCGAATCGATGGTCGACGAGCTGGTTAGCGAGCTCGCTGGGAGGGGGGAGCGTCCCAGGCGAGCTCACCACCCGGCGTTCATCATGGTACCACCGACGCCAGCGACTACTGCGGCCAGGTCGCGTGACGGTTCCGGGTCGGGAATGACGCACGCGTTCCCTGCTACGCCAGCGCTTCGACGAGGACCGCCGCGGCGTAAGATTTCCCACAGCCCGGCGCCCCGAGGATCAAGCCGCCGAGGCGCGCGCTTTCCGTCAACAGCGCGAGTCGCACCATCTTGGTCGGCCAGCGCGGCGAGTTCCGCAACCGTGCCTACCAGGATCACTTGCGTCGGGTCAGCTGCCTGCACTCAAGAGCCAGTCTTGCTTGGGTCACGGCTTCGCGTTGCCTCCGCGGTTCTCCACTCGGTGCAGGCTGGATTGCAGCCGCCTTACTCGAATTGGCCAACGGCAGGAGCAGGCCGACGCTGCCTTTGCTGGCGCTCGGCAGGGCGGTCTCGGGTTCGGGTACCACGAGGTCTTTCACCCGCTCACGACTGTGGCTGCCGCCAGGCCCTTCGCCGCCGTCGCGAGTGTCGTCCTGCCCACAGCATGCATCGCTGCGGTCGAGACCGGTCAGCGCTTTGATCAGACCTCGACCCGGCGCAAGTCAAGGTTTACCGTCGAATTGCTTGATGATGCCGTCGCTCGCCTCCTTGATGGCTGTCTCGGCCCGATCGGCCGCCGCCGAAGCGGAAGTCTGCCCCACAATCAGATCGACGACTCCGTACTCCACTGCCTCAGCTGCACTCATCCAATAGTCGCGATTGATGTCGTGCCCGACGCGTTCGACCGTCTGGCCCGTGTCAGCGGCCATCATTTCCTGAAGCCGAGCGTTCATGCGCAGAATCTCGCGCGCCTGCACCTCGATACACCGCATCCAGAAACATCGCGATCAGCTCGATCTCAGCCAAGCTCTTGGCGCAGAACGCAGCGTACCTCGCGCGCAGTTCGCGGCACACCTGGCTGGCCGCATTCTTGGACAGGTGGCCGAGTCCAGCTTCATCCAGCAGGCTTTCGATATCACGATCGGACAGACCGCGGACATAGGCGCCGATGACCAGCGCTTCGAGCGGTCTCGTGCGGACGACGCGGCGTACGTCTGGGATGATGCGACTGACGAACCGTTCGAGCGTGCCGCGTACCTGCGGCATGGCCACGGTGATCTCGCCCTCGGCGGCCTGGATCAGCTTGTTCCGACTGCCGCTACGCGAGCCGGTCGCCGCTGGCGTGCGCTCGTAGCGGGCACGGCCTAAGAACGCCGTTGCTTCGTCTTCGACGGCCCGCTGTAAGACCAATCGGGTTCCAAGGCCACCAAGCTCGGCGAGCTGCTCGTTGTCGTCAATGCCGCCGCTCAGCAGGTCGGCGATCCGCGCCTCCAAGGCGGCGCTGGGCGCTATTCTCTCCATCTGGCGTAGCTCTCCTCTCGGGTGGTTTGCCAAGACCTACCGCTGGAGACTACGCCATCTCACTTTTCCAGCAACCCCGGTACGCGACCTCCGTGCCGCCGCTCGCGCTCCTCCCGCTTGCGCTCGTGCTGTGGGTTACGTTGCTTCGTCCCCTGGTCGCCTCGCCCGGACTGGCCGTAGCCCAGCCTGCATCAAAACGGTATTCCGCCCTCAGTCATCGCAATCCCGTCCATCGTTCTCCAGACGCCTATCGTCCCACTCGAACTTGAGGATGATGGCGCCTTGTCCGCACCCGCAGATCCCGACACCGTTGGTTGGTACGGTCGCGGTCCCTGTATGGGCGCGCCGGGCAATGTTGTACTGGACGGCCACGTGGACTGGGGTGGACGACTCCGAACATTCGGGCAGCTCCAGCAGCTCGGTCCCGCCCGCAGCAGGCTCATTGACGAGATTCCAACCCAGAGCTGAGCCAGCCGGGTCCTCAGCGGGCAGTGGTGAGCAGCGCCAGGACAAGCAGTACCACAATCAATGCGGCGTAGGCCATGTGCGGCCAGGGCACATGGCGACGGTGTCGTTCGTACACCAGCGCGTCCCCTCGGAAGCACGCACCGTGACGGCGGCGGCGGTAAACGTGTCCTCTGCGCGATTTGTATACCCCCGGTGCTGACATGGCATCTTGGCTCGCAACCTCACCATCCCCTCGGGAGGTTGACAGGCGAACCTGGAGTGGGTCGAGCGTGTGTTGAAGCGCGCCGCCTGGAAGATTGGTGGCGTCTTTCTGGCGGGCCGCCTGACCACAAGCCGCCCCGTGACACATCTAGCCGGCCAGGGTGGGCCTACGTCGCGCACGACTGGGCGTGTCTGCAGCCCACGAGCGCTACAGAACCGCCTT
>JBPCIO010000030.1:0-7701 GCA_051006215.1 Chloroflexota bacterium | reverse complement strand
CAACCAGCAAGGGGGTTCATTTTCCGTCGGCGCTGAGGGGTTCAGATTAGATCGGCATTGACAGTCGAGGTACCGCGATCGCAGGGTCAGGCGCAAACAAGCCACCTGCCTGGTTTTGCGCTTCATGATCGAGATAGAACGGAAGTGCCTTCCTTCGATATTTTGGTATCGCGGGCCGACGGAGCTACGTCCGTAAGCACCGCCGGGCGCGGCGACTTCCTGGTCGGACCCAACAGCCCTACCTTCACCGACCTGGATGCTGCATATAGGGCATTCTTTCTCGGCAGCTACGAGCTGCCTGCGCACGCCTCGCTGCCTAGCGAACTGATGCGTTTCCGTGTCCTGGATAAGCGAGCGTGGCTTGGACCCGTACACATCTCCACGACCGACCTCACCGTGGAGGTCCGCGGGTTGCAGGCGGCCGGAATGACCGTCGAGTACTTCTCCCCGGATCGCCGCGAGCGCGTCACTTTGCGCGGCCCAGAGACGATCAGGATCGCTTTACCAAAGGGCCTCCCTGGATCGAATACATGGCTTTGGCTGACCCATGGAACGGAGTGGTGCGATTACCGCGCACTCACTCCGCCCTGGGGTTCGGCAGACCAACTGGCGGCCGCAGGCGTGCAGAAGGAGGGCGGGAGCCGCGACAGGCAGGCCGAAATCGAGGCTGTGGTTTACGGTGGCGAGGGTCCATTCGTGGAGTTCAAAGGTCAGCTACCGCAGGGCAAGGCAAAGGCTGATCGTGCGTTCAACACCGTGGCTGCGTTCGCCAACGGAGAAGGCGGCACCGTGGTGTTCGGGGTGGACCGTGACGAGTCCACGCTGGTCGGCCTGGGCGACGTCGATGTAAACAAGGAGCGTGACCGAGTCGGGCAACTGATCCGGTCACGAGTTCTGCCAACGCCGGAATTTGAGGCTACCTCGTACCGAGTTGCGGATAAGGATCTGCTGTTCCTCGTTGTCCGCGCAGGTCAGGCACCCCCCTACGGTGTGATTACCAACTCGGATTCCCGTGACAAGCCTCAGTTCTATGTACGCCGCGGGGCAAGCACCTACCCGGCGCAGCCCTCCGACCTCAATCAGATCTTTCAACGAGTAGCGACTGCTCATCAAGCGCCGAATTGGCAAAGCTACTGACCTTGCCTCGGAGCGGCTACCCCAACTGACATATTGACGGAGCTTGGTAGCAGGTCGCGGCATCAGGCCTGGCACCCGTGTTGCGTGAGCCGAGTAAATGCTAGGTGGATGGCTGCGGCTGAGCATGGCAACAAAACTCAGTTGCCTGCTTCTGGCATAGGTTATAAGCCGCGTTTCGACCGTTACTGACTGGTCAGAATCGACTGTTCGGGTTTCGATCAGACAAGAAACAGCGTACCTGCGGCATACCGTACGGGTTTTGATGAGATGCAGGAGCCTGCTGGTCGTCGACCGGTGGTCCTGGGCCACGGCGAGGGAGGCCGAGTGAACGCTGTTTGCGACTTTGCAGGTCGCAGGGTCGGCGACGCCTTACGCTTGCTGAATCTGGGAGGGAGAGGCGATGGTTGAACGCTCGTCCGGCGCGATCTGCCCGTCTTGTGGCGGCGCGGAGGCGGAGGCTCTCGCACCTGGTCTTTGGCGATGCGTCAGCAGAAGGTTAGTCGGCGTGGTGGACGGGCCAGGCCCTTTCCAGCAACCGGTTCATATGCCGTGCCTACACGAATACCAGACCGCTTCGCAGGTGCCTTCAACCATTGAGTGCCACGTCTGCGGCACATTCGCCATTGGACGATGCATGCAATGCAGGCGCGCTGTCTGTGGTTATCACAGCCGCCTCGTAGCGGACCGGCGGACCTGTGCCCCTTGCATAGAGGACGCGAAGCGCCAGAAGGAGGCGGCGGCAGCGGAAGCGGCCAACGCGTTTCGTGAAAATGTCCTCGCGTATTCGCGGGCGCTGGACGGTGCGGGAGATCCTGGCAGGGTGCTTGAGGTCTGGCGCTCCGTGCCCAGCGACCTCAGCCTTGAGCCGCAGAGTTGCGATCGGGCCTGGTCAATACTTCTGCGATCGGAGATGTTTGTTTCCAATCATGATGTCGTCTCGATCACGGCTAGCCCGCGACGGATGCCTCCCTTTATGTCTTGGGTGGAAACCGATCGCGTCGCCGTGTGGCACGCTCCCGCGCCGGCCGGTGGGTGGGATCGCGGGGCGCAATTCGATGTCTACCTCGACGCGGGTGGGCCAGCGTTGTGTTCGGACGGGCACGAGGGGGAGATCCTGCTCGGAGGGTCAGGCCTAAACAATGGGCGTGACGATGCGTTGACAAGGCTCATTCTGGGGGAGCACGCCGTGTTCGAGGTGGCTGATTCCGCTAGACCTCATACGAGTGCCTATGGAGCTAGGATCTGGCCGACTTCGTTCCCTGTGAAAAACAGTCTGAGAGTGATTGATCGGACCTGCGGTGATGACCTGCGTACGCGCGCAATGGGCGAAATCGTCCGCGGATTTCCGACCGCGGAGTTGCATTCCGACCGAGCTGGTAGCGCTGCCGTCGATAGTGTCACCTGCCCCGCCTGCGCAACCCAGGTAAGCGCCCCTGTGAGGACTTGTCCTGACTGTGGGCTCGCCCTCGATAGCGCCGGGCCACCGGTCGGCTCGTGGATGTCTTGGCTCGAGAGGCCCTAAAGCCCAGATATCCCCGGCATCCCGTCGATGCATCGCGGTCCAGTTCAGGCGATCGTGGCCGGAGCATGGGATTGGAGGTGTTTCACTCAGTCGAGGCCCCCGGAGGGCGGCAATCCGAGAGGACAGCACAGCGCTGAACGCAACAGGCCTCATAAATCCCTGGGTCGGGTGGGTTCGAGCCCCACCCGCCCCACCGTGTAAGGGATTATCCACAGCATCAGCGGTTGCCGTACAGCACGACTCCGGAGTTGCCCTGGAAGGAGCCGACCGAAGGACGCTGGCTGTGGTTGTTGGCGGTGACGATGCCGACCACCGTGGCGACGACGAGCAGGACGCCGAGGACGGCGGTGAGCAGATAAGACATGACTGGAGCTCCGTTCGGAATCAGAGAGTGGCCGGGGCAACCGTGGCCGGCTGCGGTACGGCACGCTGGCGGAGCCCGGCGATCCCGGTGTTCTCCCTCGCGGCGGTGGTGCGTCTGGTTGGGTCGGTGACCTCGGCGAGGACCCGGGCAAAGGTCGCGGCGGTGGCGTCCCAGGTGAATTCCGAGGCGTATGCCCGGGCATGGCGACCGAGAACGGCGCACCGCTCGCGGTCGGCGAGCAAGTCGGCCAGGGCGGCGAGGTAGGCGTCCTCATCGCCGTCGACCAGCACTCCGGTGTGATCGTCGAGAATCGACTCAGCCAGCCCGCCCGCCCTGCTGAAGGCAACGGACGGTGTGCTGTGCGAGGCGGCCTCCACCACCGACATTCCCCAGCCCTCCTTCACGCTGGGCAGCGCGCCGACCCAGGCCCGGGCGAGCAGATCGGCCTTGGCCTGCTCGTCGACGAACCCATGAAAGGTCACGATGTCCTCGACGCCGAGGCTGCGAGTGAGCGCGGCAAGTTCGTCGGCCCACCAGCCCTGGCCGACGACGTCGACCTCGAGAGCCGGGAAGCGGTCGCGGAGTGCCGCCGCCGCGCGGATCACGATCTCCACGCGCTTGTGCGGAACCAGCCGGCCCAGCACCACCACGCGCGGCGTGCTCGAGCGGGCCACCGCCGAGGGCACCGGCTGCGGCGTGCCGTTGTAGGCGACGGTCACCCGGGCGGGGTCGATCCCCTGCCCGGCCAGCTCGGCCCGGGTGCACTCGCTCACCGTGACGTAGCGCGATCGACGATAGACCCGTGGCGCCACCCGCGACTCGACCAGCCAGCCGAGCGAACCCAGCTTGCCGAAGACGATCGGCCACTGCTCACGGTGTACGTGGTGCAGCAACACCACGACCGGCTTGCGGGTCACCAGCCGCGATAGCCAGGGCAGGCCGTTCTGCACGTCGATCACGACGTCCGGGCGGACCTGCCCGCGAAGGAGTGCCCATGCCGCACACAGGTAGACACCGAACCTGCCGCCGGCCCGCAGGTAGCGCACACCGTCGCGGGTCTCCTCCGTCGGGCGCCCGGCGAGCTTCGCACACAGGATGGTGACCGGGTGGCCGTCGGCGGCCAGGATCCGCGCGACGGTCTCGACATGGTGCTCACTGCCGCCGGCCTCCGGATGCTGCAGGTCGCGCCAGTTGCAGATGACGACCGCGGTCACCCCGAAGTCCCCGCGCTGCGGTTGGCCAACTCGAGGGCGTGTTCCACGGGGTGGGCATCGTCGGTGGGACGTGGGCGCCAGGGGCCCCTCAACAGCAGCGAGAGCGGGCACAGCGTGAGGGCCCCGATGGTGCAGATCCAGAACCAGGTTCGCCACTGGCCCGGGCCGTCCGCCTGCGCCTTGAGGACGGCGGGCGCCTTCGCGGACAGCAGCAGGAGATTGCTCTGGGCGGCCTTGTCATCGGCCAGCGTAAGTACCGTCGGCGAACCGACCGTCTCGACCGCGGTCTTCTGCACCGCCGGGTCGTTCGGCGACGCGGCAAGGTCGCTGAAGACCTTGGGGTGCGCCTGCGCCTCAGCCAGCAGCAGTTGCAGGGGTTTGCTCTGATCGAAGTATGCTTGCGCCTGGCGCACCGAAGGACCGTTGTCGACCAACGGTGTGACGGCCGAGACGATCAGCGGAATCGAGATGACAGCGCTGGCGATGGTCACTCGCAGGATCCACCCCCAGATGGCCAGACCGGTGGCTGACAGTGCGGGGTTGCGACGCTCGACGGTCTCGGTGAAGGCAGCCATCCACGGCGCGTACGCAGCGCCCAGCCATACGCCGATGAGTGCCAGCAGGATCGCGATGGAGGAGAAGGTCGGGTAGCCGGAGCCGGTCTTCGAGAGGAACGCGATCTCGACCGGGACGCTGGCCAGGGCACCGGCGAAGACGAATGGCTTGCGGATTCGCAGCTTGTCCGACAGCACCCCGAAAACGAGCATGGACACCGCTGTCGTGGCCCACAACCAGTTCAACAGGGAGTTCGACTCGCTGGCGGAGAAGTTGAGGTTGGTCTGGAAGTACGCCGGAAGTACGCCGATGGCGGTGTAGTACATGAGCAGGAACAGGCTGATCCCGATCGCCGGGCCGATGATGTCGAGCCGGAACATCTGCCGGTACGGATGGCGGATGGCTGCCTCGTGCGAGAGCCCGCGGCCGCTCAGCGTCGCGCCGGTCTCGGCATCGAGGGCGCCGACGATCCGGTCGCGATCGGCACGGTTGAGTTCGCGCAGGCACAGCAGGGCCAGCACGCAGACGGCCAGGCCGGCCCAGCCCGCGATCTCGAACTGGAACTGCCAGCGCGGATGACTGTCCAGGGTGTGGCTGGAGACCTCGGTGACCAGCAGGCTGCCCAGCACCGGACCCACCGTCCAGAAGGCCATCGCCTGGGCCCGACCGACCTGGGGACTGAAGTCACGCATCAACGCGGGCGTGACCACCAGGATGATGCCCTCGAAGACGCCGGCGCTGCCGAAGGCCACCCCGTACTGAGCGCCGCTCGTTACGTTGGGCAACCACACCAGGGTCACCAGGGAGACGCCGAGCAGGCCGACGATCGCCATGTTGCCGCGACCCACCTTGTCGGCGATGCCGGAGGCCAGCGAGCCGATGGCGCCGATAGCGTTCGCCACCGCCGTGACGACGGCAAAGTACAGGAAGGAGATGTGGAAGTTACCGAGAATCTGCAGCGTGACCGCGCCACTGATGAAGTTCTCGTAGTACGCGACGACGGTCGCGGCGAACACGATGCCGAGGTACCAGATGCGCCTGGCGCCGGTCGGATACTCCGGCAATTCGCGCTGCCACAGGCGGCGCAGCGGTGATGGCGATGCTGCGGCAGCAGGCATTCTCCCTCCCTCTCTCTCTTCAGGAGGGTGGTCGAGATCGACCGCGCAGGGCAATGCGCTGGATTGCTCAGGTCAGAGACCGGCAGCGTCAGCCGGTAGGCCGAACGAGTCCTTCATCCCGGTCTGCAGCCACTCGCAACAGGGCTGCGCGGACGCCCTTGCCGCCTAATTGCCTATCTGTATAGTAGATAATATGGAGCCGTTGCTGCTCACCTGCCGCCGTGCCATCGATCTTGCGCGCTCCTGCAGCGCCCTGTGTCCGCGCTGACGATCTACCAGCGTACCAACCGCTCGGGCTGACGCCCGGGACCCCGCCGGCCCTTTCCGTACACCTTTCAGGAGCTTGCGTCATGAGCGAAGCCTGGTCCTTCGAGACCCGCCAGATCCACGCCGGGCAGTCGCCCGATTCCCAGACCAATGCCCGAGCACTGCCGATCTATCAGACCACCTCGTACACCTTCGACAGCACCGAGCACGCGGCGAACCTCTTTGCCTTGAAGGAATTCGGTAACATCTACACTCGGATTATGAACCCCACCCAGGACGCGGTCGAGCAGCGGGTCGCCTCGCTGGAAGGTGGTGTCGGCGCGCTGCTCACCGCCAGCGGCCAGGCCGCCGAGACCCTGGCGTTGCTGAACCTGGCCGAGTCGGGCGACCACATCGTGTCCAGCGCCCGGCTCTACGGCGGCACCTACAACCTGTTCCACTACACCTTCCCCAAGCTGGGCATCGCGGTCAGCTTCGTCGACGACCCGGATGACCTGGACGCCTGGCGAGCGGCAATCCGTCCGAATACCAAGGCATTCTTCGCCGAGACGATCTCCAACCCGAAGATCGACATCCTGGATATCGAGGCGGTCGCCGGGATCGCGCACGAGGCGGGCGTGCCGCTGGTCGTCGACAACACGGTGGCCACGCCCTACCTGATCCGGCCGATCGAGTGGGGCGCCGATATCGTCGTGCACTCGGCGACGAAGTACCTCGGCGGCCACGGCACCGCGATCGGCGGGGTGATCGTCGACAGCGGGCGGTTCGACTTCGCCCAGGATCCGGCGCGGTATCCGAACTACAACGAGCCGGACCCGTCCTACCATGGGCTGGTCTACGCCCGCGACCTCGGCGTCGGCTCGCCGCTCGGCGCTCGGCGCGAACCTGGCCTTCATCCTCAATGCCCGGGTGCAGCTGCTGCGCGATCTGGGCGCAGCCATCGCCCCGTTCAACGCCTTCCTGCTGGCACAGGGCATCGAGACCCTGAGCCTGCGGGTACAGCGGCACGTCCAGAACGCCACGGCGGTCGCCCGGTGGCTCGAGCAGCGCGACGAGGTGCTCAGCGTCAACTACGCCGGCCTGGAGTCGAGTGAGTACTACCAGCGGGGCCAGAAGTACGCCCCGCTCGGCACCGGCGGCGTGCTGGCCTTCGAGATAGCCGGTGGTCTGGAAGCCGGCAAGACCTTCGTCGAGGCACTGGAGCTGCACAGCCACGTGGCCAACATCGGCGATGTGCGCAGCCTGGTCATCCAACCGGCCTCGACCACCCACTCCCAGCTCTCGCCCGAGGAACAACTCGCCACCGGGGTCAGCCCGGGCCTGGTGCGCCTGGCCGTCGGGCTGGAACACATCGACGACATCCTGGCCGACCTGGACGCCGGATTCCGGGCCACGAAGGGCGCCTGATCGAGCGCGGCCGGCCCGGCGGGGGATGGCAGCCGACCGACCCGCCGGCCTGGCGCCGGTTCACCGACGTCGGCGACCTCGACCTGGAGTTCGGTGGTGCGCTGCCTGGCGTCCGGG
>JBPCIO010000029.1:0-25954 GCA_051006215.1 Chloroflexota bacterium | reverse complement strand
GCCATCTGACGCGTCAGTCCAATCACGGCGTGTTTGATGGCCTCATACACCAGCCAACCGGGTGAGACCAGCAGGCCGTGCACGGACGAGAGATTGATCATCGTGCCCCCACCGGCCTTGCGCATGTGGGGTACCGCGTACTTGGCGGCGCGAAACATCGACTTCAGGCCGACGTCCATGGCCCGGTCCCAGCTTTCCTCGGACAACTCGATCGCGTCGCCGCGCATGCCCCCCGAGTAGGCATTATTGACCACGATGTCCAGTCGTCCCCACAAGTCCACGGCGTGCTCGACCATGCCGCGGACGCCGTCGGGGGTGCCCGTATCGACGTGCAGTGCCTCCGCCGTGCCACCGGCGTCGCGAATCGTCTGTACGTTCGCGGCGGCGGCCTGATCCTCGATGTCTGCGACGAGCACACGCGCAGCGTCGGCTGCCAGGCGTCTGGCAGTGGCTCCGCCAATGCCCATGGCGCCGCCGGTGACGATGGCTACCTGACCTGCGAGTCGTGTCAACGCCGATTCCCTCGCTCGTGTAGTGGTGCGGCGGATTGTAAACACCTTTCAGGACCGAGGAGGGTGACTGGCGCCCGCCTCAGCTCACGTTAGGTGAGGCCGTAATGGCGGTCGATGTCGGCCTGGTACGCGGCTACGCTGCCGTCGAGGACTTCGTCGACGCTGACTGCCCGCCGCAGGCGTGAGGACTCGCACATTGCGTAGGCGGCGGCAAGATCGAGCAGCCCTTCTTTGCCGCTCGCTTCGGGATCACGTCCTTCGGCAACCGCCTCCAGAAAATCGAGGAACGACAGGGCGAAGGAATCCTCGAGTCCATGCGGGAAGAACACTTCTCGCGTGCGCGCGTCGGCCTGCGTGTTGAAGAGCTCGCTCGCCGAACTCGTCGACCCGTCGTCCAGGATGAGTGTGTCGCCCTGGAGACAGCCCTGAGTACCGTATATGACCAGACCGTGTGGCAGGCTGGTTGGCGCCCCGTGGCCGGCCCAGGTGAACGTCAACTGGGCGACGGCGCCGGAGGCCAGTGTGACGGTGGCGAAAAATGCGTCGTCGACGTCGCACGCCACCTGTTCGCTGGACGATGACAGCACCCGGGTGGGTTCGAACGTCCGCGTGATGGCAGACACGTTCTCGATCGGACCGGCCAGGTAGCGCAGCTCGTGCAGGAAATGCACGCCGATATCCAGGGTTGCGCCGCCGCCGCCGAGCAGCTTCTGGTGACGCCACGGGGTCTCGGCCACGACGCGGTCTGGCGACCACTCCCGCGTCCCGATGCTCCAGCGAGCGATCATCTGAACTTTGCCAAGATAACCCTGGTCGATCAGCCAGCGGGCGACCCGAACTCGCGGCGCATAGCGCAGGTTCTCCATCACGCCTAGCGTGACCCCACGCTGCTGGGCGGCTTCAACCATTGCTCGGCCCGCGGCGACGCTGATGGCAAGTGGTTTCTGGACCAGGCAGTGCTTGCCGGCCTGAATCCCGGCGAGTGCAGCCGAGTGGTGAACGTGCAGCGTGGCGGAGATGTCGAGCGCGTCCACTGTTCCTGCCGCGAGCAGGTCCTGGAGCGAATCATACACCTCGACGTTCACATCGCTCTGCACGTCGGACAGGAACACGTCGTCTACGGACAGTGGGTCGGACGGCTGAGTACTCACCGGTGGACGGGGTGCCGGGCCACCGCCTCGTTTCACGAATGACTCTGCGTCGCGTCGCGTGCGCGAAGTGATCGCGGTTATGCGGAAGTTGTCTACACCAGCCTCACGCAACAGCCGGTAGCCGCGCAGGTGTGCCGGCAAGATGCGGCCGGCGCCGACAAGGCCAATGCGAATCGGTTCGGCTACCACCACAGCTCCTTCGCCGCGATATGGCGCGGCGCGACAATGGTAAGCGGTGGGGTGGTTCGTCCGACGTCCTGCCCGGCTGAGCTCGCCAAAGCGTGAGCTCTCAAGGGGTTATCCGCTGCAGGAGTGCGACTGCATAGAACTCGTACGAGGCCGCCATGTCGGGTACATCCACCACATGCACCGTGAAGCGTGCAGGCAGGCCGTTGTCAGGCAGACATTCCGCAAAAAAGGCGCTGTAGGCCGCGCGGTAGGCGCTCCGCAGGCGCTCTTGTTCGGCGGCATAGCCGACCGGATCGACCAACGGATTGGGCGTTTTGGGCTGACAGCCGAAGGCGTGGATTTCCAGGAAGTCAACGTCGGCCAGAGACTCGCAAATGTGCGCGTCGCGCAGCCACTTCTCCCAGCAGCGGAAAACGAGCGCCACCTCACGCTCCGGATCCATGCTCACGAGCTCGTCCAGGCCAAGTACGCCCTTGGCCGAGTGGCCGCCGGTCAGGCCGGACAAGTAGATTTTCAGATCACCATCCGACTGCTCGTGGGTGACCAGCGCCGAGAGCACCGGCCGCTCGCCTTCGAAGTAGTAGGTGACTTTGCCGCGTCGCTTGATCGTGAATGGCATGCGTCCTCCGGGGACTGAGTATGGGCTGTTCGCCGCCGCTACGATGTTTGACTCACATCGCCTTTACGGCCTACGAACACCACCAGCGGCCGCTCTACTTCAGAATGCTGGAATGGGACGGCACACGCAGAGAATCCGACGTCAGACATCAGCCGCAACCAGTCCGCTTCAGCAAACAAGCCGGTGACGTGCTGCTCGTGCGCCACGCGGCTCGGCTGGAATGATTGGTGCATGATGTATGCAAACTCGGTCACATACGTCGAATCGGCCGGATCCGGGTCGAACGTCCACTGAAGGTAGCGTAGCGATCGCCCATCCACTCCATCGTGTCCGCCGTGCTCTGTTTCGTCGCGATAGTTCTCGCGCACCGCGTCTGGCGCGAACAACGCCGCGCCACCTGTCTGACAATGGACGAACGCAGTTTCGATTGCCTGGCCCAGGTCGGATTCGGTTGTCAGGTACGAGATCGCGTCGTGCACGAACACCGCCTCGTACTCGCGTCCCAGCCGTAGCGAACGCATGTCGCCGACTACGTGCTCGCACTCGGGGTTTTGTGCTTCGCTCAGCGCCAACATCCGTGGAGCCAGGTCGGTGAGCGTGACGTCCGCCACGGCGCTTTTGTAGTGCCAGGCGTTGTTGCCAGAGCCGGCGCCCAGCTCGAGCAGCGACCGCGGCGTGTGGGCCAGGGTCTCGGTCATCAGCTTGAGATAAAATGCCGCCTCCTCCTCGTAGTCCTCTGGCGCGGTCAACAGGAGGTACCAGTCGGACAGATCCGTATACAGCCCCGGCAGGTCGTGAGCCATCGCCCGCTCAGGGTACCGCGACCGTGAAGCGAGCCGGACAAGTACTACGCGGAGGAGCGGCGAGTGCGCATCGGGGTTGACGGGCTGAAGATTCCGGAGAGCGTCAGGCGTGGCCCGTTGGGCAGCCTCGACCACGGGTTCGAGCTGGGAATGGCCGGGCTTTTCTTCCGTACCGTTCTGCAGATGAGTCCAACACTCGATGCGGGCGAGCTGCGGGACATACGGCAGCGGGCCGACGAGCTCGGCATGTATATCGAGACGGGTCTTGGCAAGGTGAACCCGTACGCCACCCCCGAGACTCCAGAGCTCCGCGCCATGGGCGACGGCGACATCGTCCTGGGCTGTCGACGGATTATGGAGGCGTGTGCCGCGATCGACTGCCGCGAGTTGTGGGCCTCCACCGCTAGCTACAAGGCTGCATTTCGAGGTCGCTGGGCGTATGACCGGTTCCGGACGGACGTGAGCTGGCAGGAGCAGCTCGCCGCCACCGCGCAGTTCCTCGCCAAACTGGCTCCCATCGCCCGCGACCTCGGCATCCATCTCAACCTGGAGACGCACGAGGAGATCACGTCGTTTGAGCTGGTCCGTCTAGTGGAGAGCGTGGGGCCGGACGTTACGGGTATCGTGTTCGACACTGGCAACGTGCTACAGCGCGTAGAGCACCCCGTGTGGGCGGCGCAGCGCGTAGCGCCATACGTTCGCCAGTCTCACGTCAAGGACTGCCTGATAGCCCACACCGATGGCGGCTTGAGCTACCAGGTGCGTGCGTGCGGCGCCGGTGTCATCGACTTTGGCGCGCTGCTGCCGATCCTCGCCGCTGCGAATCCGGCCCTGAACCTGAGCATCGAAAATGACGAGTCGATGGATGACCGGCCTCGCCAACGCACGCAGGTGCTCATCGAGATCTACGACCCGGCGTTTCTGGCTGCACATCCCGACCTGACTGAGGCGGAGAAGTTGGCGTACATGGATCTAGTCAGAGGCTACGAGCAGCGTATCGCGGATGGTGCGGTTCCGTCCTTCGAGGAATATGCGGCGCAGCCGTTTGGCTACCTTGAAGCGGTCGCGCTCATCCGGACGAGTGCCGAACACCTGCGCACCATATGTGAGAGCCAGGGATTGCCGTTAGAAGCGCGCGGTCGGCTACTCATGTAGGGACGAGCGTGTTGTCGCGGATGTAGTCGAAGTTGATGTCCATGCCGAGTCCGGGTCTCGGGGATACTGCCACGTTGCCCTGGGCGTCCATGGGATCGACGATTTCGTTTAGCCATTGGGGCGGCACGTCGTAGTCGACGAAGGGATGCAGCAGGCCGCGCTCGTAGTACATGCCGGGTGTGCCCATTGCGCACAGCGCGTGCAAATTGCCGACCCCACCGCCGTGCACCTCCATCTGCATGCCGAACGCTTCCGCCAGGTGCGCAATCTTCATAAGCGGCGTGAGCCCGCCGACGTCGCCAACTCCACCCCGCACCATGTCACACGCGCCGGCCTTGATCCACTCCGCGCGAGCATACATTTTGCCCTCCGCCGTTTCGGGGCCGCAAATGGGAAGCGAGGTTTGCTCGCACAGCCACACATACGAGGACATGCTGTGCTCATCCATTGGCTCTTCCATCCACAAAAAGCGTAAAGCTTCCAGACCCTGCGCAAGCTCCAGCGCTTCTATTCGCGAGTAGTAGTGGAAGGGGTCGAGCATGAGGGGTACGTCTGGGCCAAGCGCCTCGCGCACCGCAGCGCAGGCTGCCAGGTCGCGCTTGACGCTTGGTGCGCCTGGCAGGGGCGGCTGCCAGGTATGCAGCTTGAAGGCGGGATAACCGCGCGCCTGACATGCCAGGGCGAAGCGGGCGTACGCCTCAGGGGTACCGAAGCCAGCTTCGAGGTCATCGCCCACCATCGTGCTCGCGTAGGCCGGTACGGTGTCTCGCGATGCGCCAAGCAAGCGGTGGACCGGCTGTCCGAGCACCTGCCCGGCCAGGTCCCACAAGGCCAGGTCGACCGCCGTTAGCACGCGGTCAGGCAACGTGCTCAGATGCAGGCGCTGGCGTTCCTTGAGCCCGTGCCAAATGCGCTCGCGATAGAACGGATCCTCACCCACCAGCATTGGGGCGACGATCTGCTCGACGACGCCGGCGCTCACCGCGCCGAAATAGTGCCCGCTCGCGCCGTCATCGGTGGTGATCGTCAGCATTGACTGGATCGCTTCCTGCTCCGGCCCTGGGTGCCCATGCCCGTCCGCGTCGCGGACAACGTTCGAGCGGTACCGAAACCGCTGAACACTGATCGTGGCGATCTTCATGCGCCGATCTTATCGTGGTGAATTGGACGAGCTCATGCGTCGAGCTTCACAGGATGTTGACCGCGCGCCCGGCCACCAGCGCCACGGTAATCAGCGACGTCAACGACTGGATAGCCATCAAGATTTTGGCCCACGCGGTCAGCGGCAGCGTGTCGGTCGGGCTGAATGCTGTCGCATTGGTAAATCCGAGATACAGGTAGTCCAGGAACCTGGGCGCCCACTTCGGAGGGGCTGCCTCGGGACTCGACATCTGGGGGAATAGGAAGTCCGGCATACGGTGGTTCGTGCGGCATCTGGCCGCAGGTCCACCGCGGTCGAGCTCCCAGTACCACAGCCCGAAGACGATCACGTTGGTGAGCCATATCTGGACCGCGGCGAAAAAAAGCTCCGCCCCCGCCCGCTGCCCACCGTTCAGCAGGCTGTACACCAGCAGGATCAGAGAGGCAACGTTGGCCGCGCTGACCAGTGCGACGAGCGTTATCGAGGCGGCTCGGTGTGCGGCGGTCTCTCGAGCGTGGCGGGTCGGCACTGCCAACGTGAGGGGTCCCAACAAGGCCAACTCGAGCATGGGCAGCAGCCAGGCTGGTCCGATCGTGTACCGCTCGGGCAAGGTAACATACAGCAACACTGCCGCGAGGGCCGCCAGTGAAGCCGGCCAGCGAGACTCTGGGGAGCTTTCCACTCCCCACGCGGAGCGGGCGGCGTCGGGATCAGCACCGGTCATGCGTTCATCCCGAGCATAACCCAGAGCATGCCGTCCGCACCCGAGCCGGCCGGCGGTACTCACATGGCATGACGCGTGATCATGGCAGTTGATAGCCCGCCGCTCACATTCGGACGGCTCACCTTCAGCGGAGCTGGTTGTACTACAGCTCGCCATCGCCTTCCACTCGAGCAGTGCGCGCGCATCATCCGCGCGTTGCACCCGTCGCCCCAGTGCTCCTCAAGCTGAGCTGACGGAGTTGTCTGTGCATGTGCTCGTCACTGCCGCTCAGGCCCTGAAGGAGCGACCCGGACGGTACGGTGACTACCCAGTCTGGGGCTGGCTATGTGGTGGTCGGTATCCACGATCCTGGCGAGGCTAGGCCGACGGGGTTCGAGGTGTGCTCCGTCGCAATTGCTCGAGCGGACCCCGCAGAGAGTACGTGTGTTGACGCAGGTCCGACCAGAGGTCGCCGACGTCGGCCACGCGGGCCGGCATCGTGCGCAGGCTGAACGTCTGCGGGCCCACCTGGCCGCGTTCGAGCTCCTCCCAGGTGCACGGTGCGGACACCGGCGCACCCGGCCTGGCCCGAACAGCGTATGTCGCAGCGAAGGTCGCGCTGTAGCTGGTGCGGCCGGTGTCGACGAAGATGCGGCCGCCGCGGTCAACTTTGGTGAACTCCTGAGTGAGGTGGTGTGGGTCGCGCTTGACAAGTATCGATGCAATGCCGTTTGCGAACTCCGCCGCCTCCTCGAAGCCGGACTCCCCGTCGAGCGGGGCCACGATGTGAAACCCCTTCGATCCGGAGGTCTTGACCCAGCTTCGCAGACCCAACTCCGCCAGAACATCCCGAACTGCAAGCGCTGCCGCGCGCAGCACGTCCGGTTCGTCTGCAGACGGATCCAGGTCAAACACACACACATCCGGTCGGTACAGGTTCGGTGTATGCGAGGTCCAGACGTGCGGCGTGACACAATTCTGGTTGGCAAGCCACAACAGCGACTGCGTATCGCAGACAATCGGATGATGAACTGACCCGCCCTTTTTTGGCACTTCTACGCGTTGTAGCCAGTCCGGGAAGCCTCTCGAGACATCCTTCTGTACGAAGCCTTTCTGGCCAATGCCGGATGGGTATCGCTCCATGGTGATGGGTCGGTTGCAGATGTACGGCAGGATGAGCGGCGCGATCGCCTCGTAATACGCGGCCAGATCAGCTTTGGTGATCCCGTCGTCAGGGAAGAGGACTTTCTGGGGATGGGTGATCACACCATCTCTCTGATCACTTCACGTGCCACCTTGTCAGTGCGGACGCCCACCAACCGCGGATGGCGGAGTTTGCCGTACACCGTCCACTCGACGAACGCGACCTGGACGACGATCTCTGGACGAACCCAGTGTGCGCGCGGTCGCGGTAGACCGATGGCACGGGTGAACGGGGGCCCGTCCACTTCTCGTAGGTCGAGCTGGGTGCGAAGGTCCAGTAACAGGCGCGTGTCGAAGCCCGTGCCGACTTTTCCGGCCAAGACGAGGTCGTCGTGGTCGTAGTACCCGACCAGCAGCGCCCCGAGCCCCACGCGGGTGCCCTGTGGATCGGTGAACCCGCCGACCACGAGCTCTTGTGTTGCCTCGCACTTCATTTTCAACCAGTGGGGCGAACGCCGATGCTCGTACGCTGACCCGCGTCGCTTCGCAATGACCCCCTCCCAGCCCTCAGCGCAGGCGCGCTGCCAGGGTTTTTCATCGTCGAGCGTGGTCACGCGTTGCACCGGCGCTCGAATGGGCGGGCTGCTCAAGAGTGCGCGACGCGCCTCGAGTGGGTGCGAGGTCAGGTCGCGGCCGTCCAACCACACGATGTCGAACGCGTGGTAGGCCACCATACCCTGTTTGCCCCACACACCCGTAGCCTCGCCGTCGAGAATCACGTCATGCACTGGCAGGTTCGCCATGGCTTGGACGACGGGGGGGTACGCCGCGTTCTGTGGGAGCTGGTTGCGGGACAGCAGGCGGACGTCTGGGCCGTGTCTGAAGGCGAGCATGCGAATCCCATCGAGCTTCCGCTCGAACGTCCACTCCGAGCTGCTGAATCGCTCCTGGGTCAGCGTCGCCGACATCGGAACCACCGATTCGGGAAACGACGAGGTCGCCACACCAGGCATGTTCCGATTGATGAGCGAAGAATGCAAGGCGTCCGCGGATGACGCGGCAGGTGCATTGGCCGCGGTCATTGGACGCGCAGCCTTCTCGAGGGGTCTGCAGACCGTTGGTGGTTGGTTGTTAGAGGTAGCGCTGAAACCATCCGACGACCCGCTGCAAGGCGTCCAGGCGATGGCTCGGGCGCCCGACGTGGGTGAATGCGTGCGAACCGCCCGGGTAGCGCACCAGTTCTACTGTGCGCTTGAGTTTGCGAAGTGCGCCAAACAACTGATCCGCCTCGGCCACTGAACAGCGGAAGTCTTCCTCGCCGTGCAGGATCAGTAGAGGCGCCTGAATGTCTGCGACATAGGCGAGCGGCGAATGCGTGCGGTAGTAGTCCGGGATCTGCCACGGCGGCCCGCCGCTGTCCCAATCGACAGATTCCCAGTGGTCGGTCTGGTTGGCCCAGGTATCCAGGCCGGAGATAGTGGCGAGCGAGACCCCGGCCGCGAAGCGGTCGGTGCGCCCCAGGCCGAGGTTGGTCAGGAACCCGCCATAGCTGCCGCCGTACGCGCCGAGCCGCCGCGGATCGACGATGCGTTGCTCGACAAGCTGGTCGACAATCGCCAGGCCATCGGCCAGCTCGCGTGGTCCCCAATCCCCCAGAATGCTGTCGGCGAAGGCGGTCCCGAAGCCGGTGCTGCCGCGGAAGTTCACCGCGACTACGGCGAAGCCAGCCCCGGCGAGGATGTGCAGTTGTTCGTTGAAGCCGAGCGAGACGGTGTTGTGCGGGCCGCCGTGGAAGTAGAGCACAGCTGGCAATGGCGCGTCTCCAGTGCGGTACGACGGCGGTAGCCAGAGCCAGGTTTCCACTTTCCAGCCTTCGGGTGAGGTATGCGTGAGCCGCCGCGGCAGGCTCACCTGGAGGGAGGCCAGAACAGCGCCGTTCATGTCGGTCAGTCGGCGGGGCCGTGCGCCGTCAAGCGCGCGGGCATACAGCTCCGCCGGCCGGTCAGCTGTAGCGGCTGTCAGGGCCAGGAGGCTACCGTCGGCGCTTTGACGCACGAGGCTGGCGATGGGCTCTTGCACCTCGCTCGGAGCGAGCACTGGGCGAAACACCTGCGCGACCAGACCGTACGCGTAATAGTGGTAGAAGCCGCCCGCGCGGAGATGGAAGAAGACGCTGGCCGAATCAGTCGACCAGTGCGGTGGCTCGTTGCCGCCTGGCGGTTGCGAGACCTGGCAGCCACGCTCTAGCGCTCGACTCAGCGTGCGGGTGGCCCCGCCTGCGGCGGGTATGAGCGAGAGGTAGTAATCCTGGGTATAAGCGGTGCCTGGGCAATCATTGGCGAAATAGGCGATCCACCGGCCATCCGGCGACCACGCCGGAGCCGCACACACGCCGCGCGAATCGCTCAGGCGTCGGGGCGGGACTTCACGCCCTTCGGCATCCAGCACGTACACGTCCCAGACCCACTCGGTGTCCCAGTCCTCGCGGCGAGTGGTGATGCACGTGATCTGGGTCCCATCCGGCGACCAGGCTGGGGAAAAGTGGTGCCATTCGCCGGTGGTAACCTGCGTTGGGCTCACCGGACCGGCCGTGTCAGCCGGAACGGTGAAGATGTGCCAGAAACCGTCGCCAATGTAGCCGACACCGTTGAGCAGGTACCGCAGCCGGCGGATCACACGTGGCGCGCCAGCTACCAACGGCTGGGCTGACACACGCGCAGTAAAGGCGATCCTCCGCCCGTCAGCAGACCAGACCGGCGGGCCGGTCACGCCGCCAGGCACGTCGGTAAGGCGAACGGGGCGGCTGCCGTCGAGGGCCAGCAGCCAGGCCTGCGCTCCGCGCTCGCGGTCCGAAATGCAGGCCAGCGTGTTGCCGTCGGGCGGCCAGCGGGGCTCGGAGCTACTCTCCCGAGAAACGGTGCGACGCCGAGGCGTGCCGCCGCTGGAGGCAATTAGCCAGATCGCCGATTGCGCCTGGTCGGAGTGGCGGTCCAACTCGGCGACGACGTAGGCGATACGTCGCCCGTCGGGCGACGGCTGAGCGTCACTCGCCGAACGGAAGGCGAAGATATCGTCAGGTTGGATGGGGCGGCCGGACGAGATCACACGTTTATCGCTTCATGAGCGGATCGAGCGCGTCGCGCAAGGCATCCCCGACGTAAATGAACGACAGCAGTGTCAGCGAAAGTGCGGCGCCGGGGCACAGCAACAGCACAGGGTAGGTTCGCATGGCCGCGAGCGATTCGGCGATCATGGTTCCCCACGACGGCATCGGCGGAGTGACTCCGATGCCCAGGAAACCCAGACTGGCTTCCAGGCTGATCGAGCCTGGGATCCCAAATGTAATCGCGACCAGGACGGGCGCGAGCACGTGCGGTAGCAGGTGAATGCGCATCAGCCGCGGGCGGCCAGCACCGACGGCACGGGCGGCTAGCACGAACTCGCGCTCTTTGATCGACATGACCTGGGCGCGCACCAGGCGGCAGACGGTGAGCCAATGCGTGAGAAACAGGACGATGAACACGCCCAGCAGGCCGCCGGTGCCAGTGTTGAAGCGGGCGATGCCCGCAACGTTGGATTGATCGGACAGCGAGAGGACGCCCCGCAGAAACGACATGACCAGAATCGCGATGAGCAGACTGGGTAGCGAGTACAGCGCGTCCACAACGCGCATCACGATGTAGTCCAGCCAGCCCCCGAAGAATCCACTGACCAACCCAAGCGTGACGCCGAGTAGGATAACGATGACCTGGGCACCGATGGCTACAGTGAGGGAGACCCGCGCGCCCCACATCAGCCGAGTCAGCTCATCCCGGCCGAGCGCGTCTGTGCCCAGCCAGTGCGCCGCCGACGGCAGCAGGTTCGCCTCGCGCAATGAGCCAGTGCCGTAGTCATACGGAGCGATCCAGGGTGTGGCGATGGCCAGAATAATCAGCGAGCCGATAAAGGCGATGCCCAGCAGAGCGGTGCGGTTGCGACGCAGTCGGCTGACGACTTCACCCAGGTATGTCCGCGGCGGTCGGGACAGCGCACGGCCAGGTGCCTCCGGCAAAGCGATGCCGACCGGAGCAGGGAGGCTGTGCGAGACGGCCATCGCTCGAGGCTGGTCTACGTCAGTCGCACGCGGGGGTCAAGCACCGAGTACAGCACGTCGACGACGAAATTGGTGAACCAGATGATAGCGGCATACATCAGCGTGACGGCCATCAGTACGGGGTAGTCTTTATCCTGGACAGTCGTAACGAAGTAGCGGCCGATACCCGGAACCTGGTAGATGGCCTCGACAAAAAACGAGCCCGTGATCAAATCCGCGAGCGCGACGCCAGCCACGGTCACCACCGGGATCAAGGCGTTGGGCAGCGAGTGGCGATTGAGGACAACCCACTCGCGAAGGCCTTTGGCGCGCGCGGTGCGGATGTAGTCCATACGCAGCACCTCCAGGACGGAGGAGCGGGTATAGCGGGCTATGGCGGCAGTTGGTCCGAGCGCGAGGGCGATGGCTGGAATGATGACCCTTGTGTCGGCGATGCCGCCCCACCCGCCGGTGGGCACCCAGCGCAACTGGACCGCGGCCACCAGGATCAGGACGGTGATAAACACATAACTCGGCGTGGAAACGCCGAACACGGCGCCGAACATGGCGAGTCGATCCAGCCACGTGTTGTGGCGCACAGCAGAAATCGAGCCGAGTAGCACGCCGGCGACAAAGGCGAGCCCGAACGCCAGCAATCCCAATTGAACGGAGACTGGCAGGAACCGAGCGATGACTTCGTTGGCGGTGACGCCGCGCTTGAAGCTGGGACCAAAGTCGAAGCGTGTGACAATGCCCCAGAGATAGTCGACGTACTGTTTCCAGAGTGGATCGTTGATGTGGTACTTCGCTTCGAGGTTCTGGAGCACCTGTGGCGGGAAGGGCTTGTCGATGGTGTCCCAGGGACTGCCCGGGGTGGCGTGGATCATCCCAAAGACGAGGGTATACACCACCAGCATCGACGGGATGAAGGTCAGCAGACGGCGGATCAGGTATGTGCGCACGTCGTGCCACCCCTCCCATCCGCGAGCGGGGGAGGCACCCGGCGGATGCGTTCCCCCATTCGCAACATCCGGTTAGTGAGCGCCGATCCAGGCGTCGCGGGGGTCGAGGTACGTGTTGAGCGGAGCGATGCGCAGGTTGCGCACCCACGGCTTCTGCACCCACGTCGTTCCGCCGAAGAAGAGCGGGATGGTGGCCATTTGATCCTTGATCAGGTACGCCTCGGCCGCGGCGAACCTCTGATTGCGCACGTCAGAATCCGGCTCGACGTTGGCCTTCTTGATCATATCGAGATAGGTGGGGTCCGCGTAGTGGCTCTGCCAGTAGTCGCCTTCGAAGATCACGTTGTGCCAGTCGTTGGGGTCCAGGTAGTCCGAGCCCCAGCCACCGTAGTACATGTCGTATGGCTCGGTCTTGATGCGGGTGCGCCAGTCGGTAGGCACCGGGAGCAGGTCGACGGTGATGTTCAAGACGTCTTTCCACATCGAGACCAAGGCTTGTGAGACGAGCACCGCCTCGGCCTGGGTCGGGACGTAGCCGAGCTTGAAGCCAGGAAAGCCTTTGCCACCGGGGTAGCCGGCGGTTTCGAGAAACGACTTCGCCTCAGTTGGTCCGCCGGGCAGCGCCGCGGCCGGGTTGTTGCCCGGGATGTCCGGCGGCACGAAGTTGAGTGACGGAACACCTTGACCCCTGAGGAGCTGCTTCACGATCAAGTCACGGTCGATGGCAAGATACAGCGCCTTGCGCACGTTGACGTTCTTGAGGACCGTACTCGGGTTGCGATGATCGATGCGCAGCTGCCAGTTGCGTGACTCCGGCCAGTGCACCACTTCGGCGCTGAGCCGACTATCCGCGAGCACGCGATCAGCCTCGGGTGGCGGCACCTGGGCCAGATCGAGCTCGTTGGCTTCGTAGCCTGCCAGCGCTTGCTTGCTGGCGTTCTCGTACAGCCGGTAGACGATGTGGTCGAGGGTGGGTTGCTTGCCCCAGTAGGTGGGATTTCGACGGAATACCATCTGCTGGTCGTGATCCCACTGTTCAAAGATGAATGGTCCCGCGGACTGGATGTTCTCAGGCTCCATCCACTTGTCGTCGCCAACCCGCTCGATAACCGCGCGCGGCAACGGGAAGAATGCCCACAGCGAGGTCAGCATGGGGAAAAACGGCGTGGGCTGTTCCATCACCACCCGTAAGGTCCAGTCGTCCAAAGCCGTAACACCCACATCCGCCGCGGCGGACGTGCCGCTGTTGTAGGCGGCGCCGTTTTTGATGTAGCCGAGAAACGAGACATTCGGCGAGGCCAGCTCGGGACTCAGGTTGCGCTTCCAGGCCCACTCGAAGTCGGCCGCGGTGACGGGTGCGCCATTTGTCCACGTGACGTCGTTGCGCAGATGGAAGATGTAGGTAAGCGTGCTCGGATCGTAGTCCCAACTGGTGGCGATCACCGGCTCAGTGATGTGGGTCTCCCAGTTGTAGAAGGTGAGCCCATCGAACAGCAGCAGATGCAGCTCAGGCGTGCCTCCTTCGCGCCCGGTGTCGAACGCCACGACGGGATTGGTAAATGCCAGGCGCAGGGTCTGGTCAGTGGCCGGCGCCTGGGCCAGGGCTCGCCCGACGGACCCGAGGGACAGTACCTGCGCCAGGGCTGGCGCCACGGCCAGCTTCATGGCCGTGCCAAACAATCGGCGCCGGCCGAACTCAACGCCGAGCAGCGTCTGCGCTACGCTGGTAGCCCTCGTTTCATCAGCCATTCCTGCTCGATCCTCCAGAGGTCAGGGCTCGGTTCACGAGCGCCTCAGGCGGCGTCTCGCGGCGGGCGCATCCTAGCACCGACCGGGCTGCCCGGGCAAAGCCGACACGCTCCAGGCCGTGGGCGTTTACTCGTTCAAGGTCGCTACGGTGGCAAAACCGTAGCCCATGCCTTTGAGGCCCTCGACGATAGACGGGAGCGCGGGCCCATCGCGCGACTGGACGCCGACATGCATGACGTATACGGCATTCGGCGCGGCTAACCGAAGCGAACGGGCCACAATGTTCTGGACGGGGGACCCTCGCCAGCCCAGGGTATCGATGGTCCAGCCGACTTGCTGGGTGTAGCCAGCCTCTGCGACGTCGGCTACCACGCGGCTATCGGCGTCGAAATACGGCAGCCGGTACCAGGGGCAGGTGGTGTGTCCGATCAGCGGCGCAATGATGGCGTCCGCCTGGAGCAGCTCATATCGACGCCAGTCGGCTGAAAGACCGCCGAGCTGGTCCGAGAGCCCGGTGAACGAGCGATGGTCGAACGTGTGATTGATGACCATGTGCCCGGCGCCGGCCATGCGCTCGACCAGTTCAGGGTTAGCCATGGCCCACGTACCCGTCATGCCAAACGTGGCCGGGACGCCCGACTCGGACAGTGTATCGAGGATGTCCTCGGCATAGCCGCGGTCCGCGCCAGCGTCGAAGGTAAGCGCGACGACGCCAGCGGGACCATCAACCCGTGCCGGGATCGGCGGTGCCGTCGGCGCCACCGCGAGCTGCGTTTCAGGACAAGGCGGCCCGCCCGGGTCAGCGGTGTCCTGGGCCGCGGCGTACGCTCGGCCCTCGCCCGCCGCTACACGGCTGAGTGCGGTTTGCCGCGAGTCTTGAACAAGCGAGCCCGCGTCTGGCGTGAGCGAGCTCGCGGACGCCACCTGCGCCAGTGTCAGAAGAGCGATCGGCACGGTCCAGCGCATCGGCCACCTCTTAGGTCTCGCTCGTCGCGCACATTCGGGCGGCCGCGTCGGGCGCACGGTATCTCTAGATCGGGAGTGCTTTTTGGAGGTAATCCTGCCGCAGCTCGTGGCCCAGGCCTGGACGATTCGAGACGTGGAAGTAGCCAGCTCGGACGTCGAACGGCGGATCCATGACCTTCTGGTACACCTCGAGCTCGGAGTAGGCGATCTCCAATCGGAAGAAGTTGGGGGTGGTCATCATCGTGTGTGCCCCGGCAATCAGGGTGATGGGGCCGGTCGCATCGTGCGGACTGACCGGAACGAAGAACGCCTCGGCCATGGTGGCGATCTTCTTCATCTCAGAGATCCCTCCGGTCCGAATGATGTCAGGCATGATGTACTCGGCCAGT
The DNA here is from genome assembly GCA_051006215.1 of Chloroflexota bacterium. GTDB lineage: Bacteria > Chloroflexota > UBA6077 > UBA6077 > CF-72 > CF-72. The sequence goes on along the minus strand of JBPCIO010000029.1, from coordinate 10,400 downwards.
TTCTGTTCTAACACGGGCCGGAATTGCCAGCGCGTATACAGTCGCTCGCCGACGCACACCGGCACATTGGTCCGGTCACGGAACTGGCGCAACGCATCCCAGTTCTCCGGTGGCACTGGCTCCTCGAACCACCCGATCCGGTACGGCTCAAGCCGATTTGCCAATCGCACCGCGGTTGGCAGCTCGAAGCGACCGTGCGCGTCAATGAAGATCTCGACTCCCGGACCTACCGTTTCACGGATCCGCTCGACGATTGCCACGGCGTCCAGATCGGCTTCGGGCGGGTAGCCGGCCGCATACCGCGAAAGATATGCGTGGCCACCCCGGAATGGGTCGAGCTTGAGCGCCGAGTGGCCGGCGGCCACGGTCTTGGCGGCTGCTCGCGCAAACTCGTCAGGTGTGGAACAGCCCGTAAACCAGCCGTTGCTATACAGCAACAGGCCATCTGCGTCAGAAACCCTGCCGCCGAGCAGCTCGTAAATGGGTAGCCCGAGAGCTTTGCCCCGAAGGTCCCACAGGGCAATGTCGACGCCGCTCATCAACGCCGAGACAAAGCCGAGCGATCCAAGCGAGTTGAAGCCGGAATACAGTTTCTGCCAGATGTATTCGATCCTGCTCGGATCTTCGCCGATCAAGAGCGGCCCAAGCTGGTTGGCCGCGGCGGCTACGACGGCGCTATGGGGTCCACTCGAAACCTGGCCAATGCCGTGCACGCCTTCGTCGGTGTCGATCCGCAAGAAGACCCAGGCATAGCGCGTCCCCGGCAGGTGGTACGCAGTCACATTGGTGATTTTCACGACTACCTCGAGAGGATACCGACCCGCCGACGTACACTCATCCACGATGGGCTAGGGAGGCCGAACATGTCGTTTCGCGATCAGCGCCAGGAAAACCGGAGCCTGACCCGCCGCGCTGTCCTTGGCCTCCTCGCTGCTGGTGCTGGCGGCCTGGTGGCTGCCTGCAGCGCTGGTGCACCTCCAACCCAGCCCACGCCCAAGCCGACCGCAGCGGTGGGCGGCCAGCAGGCGCCAGCCGCGTCCAAACAGTTAGGCGGCGAGCTTCGTCTCCACGTCCGCACCGGATCCGAAGAGGACACCCTCAAGGACGTTTTACCCAAGTTCACCCAGGACACGGGCGTAACCGTGAAGCTGGAGTCGTTTCCCACCGCCGAGTACTTCACCAAGCTCCAGACGCTGATCGCAGGTGGTACTGCCGGCGACGTGTGGTGGTGCGCGTACCGCAACACGCCGCGCTTCGCCAACAGCAAGGTGATCATGCAGCTCGACGACCTGGTCAAAGCGGATAGCTTCGATCTGACGCCGTATTACTCGGCAGCTCTCCAGGCGTCCAGCTACAAGGGCGGCCTGTACGCGCTGCCGTTCAAGATCCACCCTGGCCCGGTCGTGCTGTACTACAACGTGCAGCATATCCAGGAGGCGGGCATCACCATGCCGGACAAACAGATCGCCGCCTGGGACGACGTGATCAAAATGGCTGGGCAGCTTCGAAAGGAGAGCAATGGGCGCGTCGACCGGTTCGGTCTGTATTTGCCGCTCAGCTCGGACTCATCCACCAATACACTCCAGGCTGTCACGATGTTCGCTCGGTCGTGGGGAGGCGAGGTCTACTCGGAGGACGGCAAGAAGGCACAGTTTGCCGACCCGCCCACAAGAGACGCGATCCGCTTCATGTCAGACCTGATCAACACATACAAAGTGGCGGCGCCTGGTCAGGAGTTCACCCAGCAGTTTGAAGATCTCATGATCGCGCAGCGGGTGTCGCTGCTTCAGGCAAGCTCGTCGACCAAGAGCATCCCGACCAAGACGGGCGGCAAATTCGATGTCCGCAACATTCTGGTGCCGCCCGGCCCGGCTGGCAAAGTCGGCACGCAGGCCATCACCGACGATATCGTGATCAACGCCAGAACTCAAAACCCCGATGCTGCGTGGGCGCTTACCAAGCTGTTATGCGGACAGGACGCGGGTGTTCGACTGGGTGGTGGCACGGGCGGTGTGGCTTCGGGCACCTGCGGTGCGCGCAAGGACGTGTTCAACGATGCCCGAATCACCGCGAACCCGCTGCACCAGGTGTTCATTGAGCCCGTGCAAAACGCCGTGCCGCTGCGGCTGCCGGCCAACCTGCGCGAGGAGGAGGTCGCCGCCGCCCTGCATCAGATGTTGACGCCCATCTGGCTTGGCGAGCGCGAACCAGACGACGCCTTCTTCGCCGAGCTCAACCCGGCCATCCAGGGCGTCCTCGATAGACCGATCGCCTAGTCCGTGGACGGTCAGTGATCAGTGCTGTTGCGGCGTCAGGGCTCGGACGCAGACAGTCCCACGTGTGATGCGACGTAGGCTCGCCCATCGCTGCGCGGCACGGCCTGGCCCGTGCGGAAAACGGAAAAGCGTGGGCACCGTCGAACTGGAGCGAGCGAACGCAAGCGGGCATATTGCTTCTGGGCAGGCGGGATGAGCAAAGCAACCCCATCGCCGCTTGCGCGGCGACGGGCGATCGAGGGGTACCTGTATATCGCGCCCTTCTTGGTCGGATTTGGGGTGTTTACTGCCTATCCGCTGCTGGCTTCGCTGTACCTCAGTTTCACCAATTACAACCTCCTCACTCCACCTGTGTGGGCAGGGCTCGAGAACTACACGCACGCGTTTAGTGGCGACGATTTGTTCTGGTCCTCGCTTCGTCGAACAGGCCAGTACGCGCTGCTCGTGGTCCCGTTGGGGGTACTGGCGTCGCTCGGCGCGGCGCTGTTGTTGACGCGAGGCTTCCCTGGCACGTCCCTGTTTCGGACGTTCTTCTTTTTGCCCTCGATCACGCCGATCATCGCGTCCGTGCTGATCTGGCTGTGGATTCTGCAGCCATCCATTGGGGTGCTCAACTATCTGCTCAGCTTGATTCACGTTCCGGGGCCGCCCTGGATTCAGAGCACCGCCTGGGCCCTCCCGTCGCTGGTCGTCCTTTCACTGTGGAACACGGCCGGCGGTAGCCGCATGATCGTCTTTCTGGCCGGGCTGCAGGCGGTGCCGGTCGAGCTGTACGACGCTGCCAAGATCGATGGCGCCAGCCCCTGGCAGCGCTTCCGCAACGTGACGCTGCCACTGATCTCGCCGGCGATTTTCTTCAATGTCGTCGTCTCGACTATCGGCGCGCTGTCGGTGTTTTCAGTGGCGTATATCGGCACTCAGGGCGGCCCAGCCTACGCAACGTACTTTTATGTGTACCACCTGTACACCAGCGCCTTTCAATACAGCCTGATGGGCTACGCCTCGGCGCTGGCGTGGATCTTTCTGCTCATCGTGCTGGCGCTGACCGCGGTGCAATTCCGCCTGCAACGTCGCTGGGTGTATTACGCCGCCGAGTCGCCCAAGGACGACACGCGTGTCGAATAACCTCAGGCTGCGAGCGGGGGTCGGCTTCTACGTCGCCGCCAGCGTGCTGACAGTGTTCTTCCTGGGCCCGTTCGTGTGGACGCTGATCTCGTCCCTCAAGCTGCCGTCGGAGATCACCACGTTCCCGCCGGTGTTCATCCCCGCCTCGCTGCGGTTCGAGAACTACGCCCAGGCCTGGACAAGGGTGCCGTTTCTCACGTTCTACGTGAATTCGGCCATCGTCAGCGTGTTGGCGGTGCTGGGCCAGATCGTTTCTGCAACGCTGGTCGCCTATGGGTTCGCGCGCTTCCGCTTCCCGTTTCGGGACGCGTTGTTCCTGCTCGTCATTGCCACCCTGATCGTGCCGTGGGAGGTCACGATCGTGCCCAGCTTCGTGCTGTATCGGTGGCTTGGCTGGCTCGATTCGCTCAAACCGCTGATCGTGCCGTTCTGGTTTGGTGGGTCGCCGCTATTTATTTTCTTGCTCCGCCAGTTCTTCATGGGCATTCCGCGCGAATTCGACGAGGCCGCAGAAATAGATGGAGCCAACTCGTTCCGCATCCTGTGGCAGATCCTGGTGCCACTGTGCATGCCAGCGCTCACGACCGTGGCGATCTTTTCCTTTTTGCAGCACTGGAATGAATTCATTCAGCCGCTCATCTACCTGAACACTCAGGAACACTTCACTGTTTCGCTTGGACTCCGCCTGTTCCAGACCACGCCCACCGATCCGGGTGAGCCAAAAGAGCACTTACTCATGGCCGCGTCAGTGATCGCGTCCATTCCCTGCATCCTGCTGTTCTTTGCCGCGCAGCGATTTTTCGTGCGCGGCATCGTCCTGTCAGGGCTGAAAGGCTAGTCCGCTATTCGTCCTGGTATTGACGGATGCGCCGGCTGCGCCGCTCACCGAGCGGGTAGCGCCTCAGGGCGGCTTCGTCGAGCTCGATGCCGAGCCCGGGCGCCGTCGGCAGCGGGATGGAGCCGTTGGAGACTTCGAACGGCGCGCGCGCAATTTCGCGGCCGCGCTCTTCGAAGTTCACAAAGTATTCGGTGATAAGAAAGTTCGGGATGCACGCCGACACGTTCAAGGTGCTCGCCAGCCCCATGGTGGTGCTGTTGTAATTGTGCGGCGCAACGGTGACGTGGAACGGTTCAGCCATGGCCGCGATCTCCTTGAGCGCCAGGATGCCCCCACAATTGCAGACATCCGGATTCAGGATGTCCGCGGCGCGCCGCGCGAGAACCTCCGCATACTGATTCTTGCTGTACAACGCCTCGCCTGTGACGACCGGCAAACTAATCCGGCGGCGCACCTCAGCCAGGCTATCCACGTCCTCGGCGTCGATGGGCTCCTCGTACCAGAACGGGTGGAACTCCTCGAGACGGTTCGCCACCCGAATGGCCTCGTTGGGCGCCAGGCGACGGTGTACTTCGACCAGGATCTCGACGTTCGGACCGACTGCCTCGCGCACAGCGCGGACGCGCTCGACTGCGAGGTTCTCTTCGGCTCGTCCGATGTGGGTCCGCCAGGGGTTGGTGAACGGATCGAACTTGAGGGCATCAAAACCGCGCGCCACGATGTTCGAAGCCGCCCGCGCAAACTCGTCTGGCGAGCTGGACCTCTCGGACCAGCCATTCGCGTAGACACGGATGCGGTCACGGCAGGGACCGCCCAACAAGTTGTACACCGGCTGCCCGCATACCTTGCCGACGACGTCCCAGAGCGCTTGCTCGAGTGCGCTCTGGGCGCACCAGAAATCCATGGCCGGGCGGCGCATGGCGTAATCCAGATACATCACTGACGTGAAGTGCTTAATCGCGAACGGACTGCGACCGACAAGATAGCGGCCCATCTCCTCCAGGTGCGCCAGCATGGCCCGGTCGCGGTCGGCCTGCGTATACGCCTCACCCCAACCCACCACTCCCGTGTCGGTGTCCAGCTTGACAAAGAGCCAGCTCTTGCTTCCGCCTGAATCGACGAGAAACGGTGTGACCTGGGTGACCTGCATTCCGCCGAGGGTACCAATCCTGAGGGACAATGGGGCAATGCCAAGGCCACACACGTACGCCGACGTTCTGGCGGTGATCGAGCGGCATGTCGACGACGCCCACCGTCGCATACTGCGCAGCGCGACCGACCCCGCCAGAGGTCTTCCGCGATTCAAGAAGAAGGCAGAGCTAGCTCAGGAGCAGCGTGCCTTCGCTGTCCTTCTGGCAGCCCTGGTGGACGCTCACTCCGAGGGGTGGGACGCAGACCGGCTTCGTCAGGCGAGCTACGAGCGTATCGAGGGGGCGCGTCTTGAGGCGGAGGACACGCTCATTCGGCGGCGGCTGCAGGGTATTCCCGAGAGGGCGCCACATGCAACGGAACCAGCTCAGGAGGAGCAAGGACTGCGCCGATGATCAGTGTATGCACCCAACGACGGGCGTCCAAAGCGCACTGTACAAGGCGCCACTGCACCTCAGACTGCTGCTCGGGTTTGGACTCGTGCTCGCGCTGTGTGCCGCACAGAGCATATTTGCGTTCCGGACGGCGGCTGACAACGTCGCGGCGGACGAGAAACAATATCGCCGGCAGGAGATTGCCGCGCTTGCCAATCAGACGCGCACGGCGCTGCTGCAGATGGAGGCGGGCTATCGCGGCTACATGCTGAGCGGCGACGAGGGACTGCTGGCGTCGTATCGGGATGCGGTGGCGGCGTTCAACGCCGATCTTGCCCAGGTGCTGGCGGCTGACGATCAGGCTAACCTGGGGCGCTGGCAAACGCTCGAGCGGCGTGTGTCCGTCTGGCAAGCCGACATCATCGAGCCCGGCATTGCCAGACGCGAGGCGGCGACCGCGGGTGGCCCCGAGGCGTCCGGGCTGGTGAGCTTCGGGCTCAGCCAGCAGGACATCGACGGAATCCAACGGCTGCTCGACGTGTCTATTGGAGTTGAGCAGAGGGCGATGTCCGAAAGCCAGGCCGCGAGCATCCAAGCCAACAATCGCCTGATGGCGGTGCAGCTGTGGGGCACCCTGGCCGTGCTTGGGGTCGGCCTGGCAGTGGCCGCGCTTTCAGCACGATACCTGGCACGCGCGATTGCCGAGGTGAAGGCGGGCGAACGGCGGTATCACCAGATGTTCGCCAACAATCCGGCGATCAAGGTACTTGTCGACGCCAGCTCAGGAGCCGTCGTCGAAGTCAATCAAGCCGCTTGCGACTTCTATGGGTATCCGCGAGCGGATCTGCTTCGGCTGAACTTGAGCGATCTCAGCATGCGTTCCACAGCTGATGTGGCTGAGGACGTGACAAAGATTGAAACGGGAGTTCTTGGGTCGTTCGTGTCACGCCACCGTCTTGCCTCCGGCGAGGTCCGCGAAATTGAGGTGCAGTCGAGCCGGGTAGACGACATGACTGGCCGTGTCCTGCTGTATTGCATCATCCACGACGTCACCGAGCGCACGCTAGCCGAGACACGCCTGGCTACGGCCGAGGAGCGCACCCGCCTGGCTCTGCAGGCCGCCCGCGTGGGTACCTGGGATTTGGACTTTACCCGGGATAAGCACACCTGGTCGGTCGAGAACGAAGCCATCTTCGGACTTGCGCCCGGCACGTACGGGGCGACACAGGCGGCCTTCAAACTCCTGGTGCATCCAGACGACTGGGCCGCCCACCAGATCGAGATGGAGGCTACAAAGGCCGAGCACCGCGACTCGACCAGCGTGTACCGCACCGTCTGGCCGGACGGCAGCACGCACTGGGTAGAAGAGAAATGCCGGCCCTCGTACGCAGCCGACGGCACGCTCCTGCGCATGATGGGCACTTGCGTCGACATCACCGAGCGTAAGCGGGTTGAGGAAGCGCTGCGAGCGAGCGAGGAACGGTTCCGAAAACAGTACAAGGGGTTTCCACTGCCAGCCTATTCCTGGCTCCAAGCGGGCGCAGATTTTGTCCTCCAGGACTTCAACGACGCGGCTGAAGCCATGGCCGATGGCCAGCTCCGCGACGCGCTCGGAAGCTCGGCATCAGGGTGGTACAGCCAGCAGCCGGAGATTCTGGCTGATCTTCAAACATGCGTGGCCGAGCAGCGGCCCCTGAAGCGGGAGTCACGCCTGCGCTCTGGCTCCGTGGAGCCAGAGCGAGACATGGCTCTCAGCTACGTCTTCGTCCCCCCGTCGACCGTCATGTTGCACACCGAGGACATCACCGCCGCCAAGCATGCTGACCGACAGCGTGAGGCAATGGCGCAGTCGGAGAAACTACGTGCGCTCGGCCAGATGGCCATGGGTATCGCGCACGATTTGAACCAGTCGCTGATGCTGGTAGCCAGTTACAGTGACCTGGCGCGCCAGGCGTTGGTTCAAGATCCGACAAACATCGAGGAAGTCCAGGACTTGTTGACCACCACTACGCAAGCCGCGTTGGACGGCGGCGAGACGGTCAAGCGGCTGCTCCTGTTCACCCGGGCGGCACCTGAGCACGACAACAAGCGAGTGGATTTGACCAGCGTCGTGCGCGACGCGGCGCAGCTGACTGCCCCCCGCTGGCGGGATGCCGCCCAGGCCGAAGGACGCCCCATCAGTCTGCACATCGAGGCGGACGGCTATCCGACCGTTCACGGATCGCCCGGACGCCTGCGTGAGTTGATGACTAACCTTATCTTCAATTCGGTCGACGCGCTGCCCACCGGCGGGAAAATTCGCTTACGAGTGACTGCCCGTGACCGACAGGGCATCGTGGAGGTGGTCGATTCCGGCACTGGCATGACCGCTGAGGTCCAGGCGCGCGTTTTTGAGCCGTTCTATACCACCAAGGGTGAGGGTGGCACTGGCCTCGGGCTGGCAATGGTGTTCGGGATCGTCGAGCAACACGCGGGGCGCATCGAGGTACGCTCGGCACCCGGCGTCGGCACGACATTCCGCCTGAGCTTTCCGCTGATCGACGCATTAGCCAAGGGCGAGCCGCCAGCACCATCCGCAATCCAACAGGCGCCGCCGCGCCCATTGCGAGTTCTCGCGGTCGACGACGAGCCAATGATGACCAAGGCGGTGGTGCGTATGCTCAAACCGTCGGGGCATCTGGTCAGCGTGGCAGGCTCCGGGGAAGAGGCGCTTGAAAAGCTCGTCGAGCAGACGTTCGATGTGGTGGTTTCGGATATGGGTATGGGCGCGGGTATGAACGGTTGGGATTTGGCCGAAGCGGTCAGAACGCGTTGGCCCGATGTACGCTTTCTGCTGGCGACCGGCTGGGGTGCCGCAATGGACTCTGCCGAAGCGCGGACCAGAGGGGTCGAGGCGGTCTTGGGCAAGCCGTATCACCCGGTGGAGCTCTTGCACGCGCTCGCCGGAACCGACATCGCTGCCTAGGCGATCGACGCTCAGGGTTCATGCAAGGCATCCACGAGGCTACCGCTGGGTATGAGGCCTGGCTGGGCGCGCACACGCTGCTCGTGCCAGCACACCTGGCCTACAAGCATTCACAGATGGCGGCTGACCGATTGGCCTTTTTTCGCGGGACCTATTATCGGTGGGCGCAACGCTGGCCCGAGTTGTTGACGGAACTTGCCAATGCTCCATCTGTTCTCGGGGTGGGTGACGTGCATATCGAGAACTTCGGCACCTGGCGCGACAGCGAGGGCCGCTTGGTGTGGGGAATCAACGATTTCGACGAGGCCTCAACGCTGTCGTACGCTAACGATCTGGTACGCCTTTCGGCCAGTGCCCTGCTGGCCACCGAGCGGGCGCACCTTGTGCTGCGGCCTCGGCCCGCGTGCGTCGCGCTGCTCAGCGGCTATCGGGCCGGCCTGGAAGCCCGTGGCAGACCATTCGTGCTGACCGAGGAACATCCATGGCTGCGGCGGCTCGCCACCCATCGGCTCCGACACGCGACCAGGTTCTGGAAACGCCTGGACCAGCCTGAGCGCTCCGCCCCTGCCTCCGAACCGCCGCCCGAAGCGCGCATGGCGCTCGACTTATCGCTGCCGGAGCGCGACCTGCCCTATCGGGTCCACACGCGAATTGCTGGCGAGGGTTCGCTCGGGCGTCAGCGGTGGGTCGCCATTGCGTCCTGGCGAGGTGGCAGGATTGCCCGTGAGGCAAAGGCGCGCGCTCCCTCTGCATCGCTCTGGTGTGCAGCAGATGGAGCGCAGCCGTCGCACGACCCGTACGCCACGATTGTCGGGGCGGCTGTGCGAGCACCCGATCCCTTCATGCGCATTGGCGACCGCTGGGTGGTGCGCCGGCTAGCGCCGGACTGCTCGTGGATACGGCTGGAGTCTCTCCCAGGTCGGCGCGATGAGGCAAGCCTGCTCGAAGCGATGGGATGGGAAATCGCCAATGTACACCTCGGCACGCCCAACGTGATCGAGACGGTGCTGCGTGACCTGAACCGACGCTCCGGCGATTGGCTGCTCCAGGCGAGTCGGACCATGCTCGGCGCGCTTGAACGGGACTGGAAAGCATACAGAGCGCCGTGATCCGATTCTCAGGCCGAATCATGAGCTACCCGGCACGGGGATTGCGGGCACTCCAGCAGGCCGACGACAGAAGCCGTGCGGCCAGATAGGCGGACAGCGTCCAAAACCAGTCCGAACTGCCTCCCGCGAGGACTCACGATCGGCCTCTGAGCATCGCCAGCCTGTGTCGACGGTGGGCGTCTGCGGCGGAGGCGTGGGCGCGCTGATGTTCGTTCCCCCCCAGCCGTTTGCTTCCATGCCCGTCGGCGAGCGGGACACACCTACATCCTCCGGTGCAGGTGAACGAATTCTGCTAGTCGAGGACGCGCCGATGAATCAGCTGGTGGCACGCCGGGCCCTGGAGCACCTGGGGTACCGCCCGGTGATTGCCAATAGTGGTCAGCTTGCCATGACGCTCCTGGACGAATCTGAGTTTGCGGTGGTACTGATGGACTGCTCTAACTCGACTTTGGAATAAAAACGGCCCAAAAAGTCAAGGGGTCTTCCGGTTTTGGTGAAGGCGTGTCAAGCTCGGCGTGTGTACGAAACCAAAGCGCTGACGGCGCTGCTCCACTTCCGCAAGGA
>JBPCIO010000028.1:0-16526 GCA_051006215.1 Chloroflexota bacterium | reverse complement strand
ACGTAGCCCTGCCGCGCCAGCTGCTGGATCGTTTCGCCCATCGCCTGCTTGCTCACCCCGACCTGCTCGGCCAGAGCGGAGATGCGGTCACCCTCGGGGCTGAGCCACATGAAGACCGCCGCGTGGGTGGGCCGCCAGTCGCGGAAGCCCGCGGCGCCCGCCGCGGCGGCCACGCGGCGGCGGATCACCTGCGCCGGGATGTGCAGCAGCGCCCCGATCAGGTAGCGCTCGTGGGGCAGGGCACCGAGTTCGTTCGCCATGTTTGACAGCATAGTCAAAATTCCGTACTACCGGAACCAGACAAGTCTCCGTATTATTTTGAGAGGAAGAGAGCTATGGTCGGCGCCCAGCAGCTGTCACTGAGCCAGGGCGGGCCGGGGCCCACCGAGGCGAACAAGGCATTCATCAGGCGCCACCTGGGCGAGCAGATGCGCCGCGAGACGCTGGACGAGGCGGTGGGGAACTTCGCGGAGGACGCGACCAACCACGGGCGGCGGGTCGGCCGCGAGGGCATCCGGCGCACCTTCGCGGCGCTGTTCACGGCGTTCCCCGACATGCACTTCACCATCCACGAGGTCGTAGCGGAGGGGGACCACGTGGTGTGCCAGGTGACGATGGAGGGCACGCACCTCGGCGACCCCGCCACGCCCATCCCCGTCCCGGGCGGTCTCTTGCGCGGGGTCGCGCCGACGGGCAGGCGGGTGGCTGTGCCGAACGTCCACATCTTCCGCATCGCCGGCGGCAAGATCGCCGAGCACGCGGCGGTGCGCGACGACCTGGGCATGATGCAGCAGCTCGGGCTGGTCCCGACGCCCTAGCCCGCCGGAACGTGGCCCGCGCTGCCCCGACTGCAAGACGGGGCCGATGTTTCACCCGGCGCACAAGTGGTCTGCCACACCACTCCTGCTCACCGTTCCCGAGGCGCCTGGGTTACTGCTGGCGTACGTGGCGGTTGGTGTCCTCGAGGAGGCGGAGTTCCGTGGCATTCTGCTCGGCCAGATCTCCGCTCGGCTGCGGGCTGCTGCAGGTACTGGCATCGCGGTGGTTGTGGCGTTGCTAGCCTCGACCGCCGTCTTCGCACTCCTGCATGCGCCCTCGTTTGGGTCATTCGGCTGGACAGACCTGAGACTCCTGCCGGGTGCGCTGCAAGAAGTGGCGATTATGGGGTTGGGCCTCGGACTGTGTTACGTGCTGACGGGCAATCTCGTGTTTGCCATGGTCGTCCACACCCTGTTCAACAGTGGCGAGTTCGTGCTCCTCGCGCCGGCAGGAGCGCCTGCGGCACATCCGTTTGTTGTGGCCGCACTAATCGTAGCACTGGCCTGGGGTGGGCTGCGGTGGCTGCACACGCGCCGCGAGAGTGAACTCGGATTGATTGGTCTGCTCGTCTGGCTGGGGTTCTTTGGAGTAGCGCTCGCCGGGCTTGAGCAGCTGGCTGGCTGGCCCGCTCAGCCGGCCTTGCCGGATCACTTGCCCAGCTGGGCTTCCACCCAGGTCTGGCTCAACAGTCCCATGGCTGGCCTCGACACGCTGGTGCGAGTGGCCCTCGACCTCGCCTGGATTGTTTGGGGGCTGACCGCCGTCAGCATCCTGCTACAGGCGCTGGTGGATCTACTGGATGCCGCCACGCGCGGCGCCGCCTGGGTACGGTCACTCCGGCTGGCGACCAGCTGGCTAGTCGTGCCGCCGATCCGTCGCGCCGTCGACGCCTCACTGAGTGGACTCTTGCTAGCACGCGTGCTGGTACAACCGGCAGCAGCAGCCGAGGCCAGTAGCGTTCCAGTGGCTGGGATCGTGATGATGGCGCCGGCGGACGCCCAGCACCCCACACGCGTGTCGGCCACTGACGGCATTGGCGGTCGTTTCGCCGCGGAGATCGCTGCTCCCCGCACGCAGACCAGACGGACGCTGCGCCCGAAGCCACACTCGAGCTGATCTACACCGTCCAGCGTGGCGACACGATCTCGGCGCTCGGGCTGCGGTTCCTGGGTGACGCAGATAAGGGTGGCGAGATCATCTTTCAGGCCAACCAGGGCCGGCCACAACCAGATGGGCGAGTCTTCAATCAGCGCGGACTGATCTTCCCCGGCTGGACGCTGCGCATCCCCAATCCAAGTCGGGGTATCGAGCGTGCAGCCGACGGCACGTGGTGGTACACGGTCCAGGTCGACGACACGATGAGTGTGCATTTGCGCGCAACTGCTTGGCGACCTCAATCGGTCCGGCGAAGTGTTCGAGTTGAATCGGGGTGCACAAGCACCCAACGGCCATATCCTGCTCAACCCGAATTTGATCTGGGCAGGCCTGCGCTTGCAGATACCCATCGATGGCGGAGCAGACTCAGTCGGCCAGGAGCCGACGCCCGCGGTCGCGACGGCGGGGCCACCAGCCGAGGCAGCTCCGACCACACAGCCGACTCCGACCCAGAGTCCGGCCATGGCTGCCCCACCGGTGCCCACAATCGCACCGACATCAGCGCCGGCCCCGGCTCCACCATCTGTTGTCGTAAGCCCGGCTGCGACCGCGGCTGCCGCGGACGCAACTCCAGCATCAGGAGAGCCGACGGCGACCGAAAGCAGGCAACCCGCCGACGATCTTGCCCCGGTTCTAGCGACGGCGGTGGGCGCGGTCGGAGCCGCCATGGCTCTTGGTGCCCTCGGGCTGGCGGGGGTCCCGCGCCAGCGTCGCCGCCGCGCGACCCACCATGCCACCGATATCCCACTCGCCGATGGATTCGCCGCCCCGACCGGCGAGGAGCAGCTGTACGAGGCGCAGGCGACGGACCTGGCCTCGAGTGCGCTCGCTGAGCTACATGCCGCGGGCTGCGCACGTCAGGGCACCAGATTGACTGGTGTCTACGCGGGTCGCTCGGGCGCAAGCCTCCTGCTCCTGATCGCCGGCGACCAGGCGAACGCATTCAGCCAGGCTGCCCGGCACGCGGGTACGCGGGCAAAACAACTGGCGCCGGGCCTGTACGCCTGGGAGCAGAGTTGGCCACCAGACGGGCCGCGGGCCGTGGGTACTGCGGATCAACCTGAGGTAAACCTGGTCCCGCTCGGGCTCGCCAATGATCATCGCGTGCTGTACGCCGAGCGCTCAGCGGCCGGGCCGCTCCTGGTCGCCGGTGAGCGGTCGGCCGGCGTGTACGACCTGCTCGAATACCTCGCGGTCGACGAGGCTCGCCGCAAGCTACCGGATGCGCTGTAACTGCTGACCATTGGCACACCCACCCGACTGAGCTCCGAGTTCGGCGAACTCCCACACCAGCGAGCAGGCATCGTCGACCCCGCCGACACAGCAGCCGTTGAACAGATCCTCGACGAGCTGCGGTCCGAGCTGGAGCGCAGACTTCAGACCGGCCAGGGCTCCAGCCCGGACGTGCTGCTGGTCGTGGACGAATGGGCTGATCTCCCATCATCCGGCTCTCTGCCGGACCTGCTCGCCGCGCATGGCAGCGCGGTGGGTATCCGAATGATCGCCGCCACCACGCGTGGCGCGGACAAGGCGCTCGATGCATGGGTTAGGTTGTTTACGACGCGATTGGTACTGCGTGTGGGGACGGAAGCCGCTAGCGTGCGTCTCGTGGGCGAACCAGGCGCCGAGGACCTTGACTGGGTCGGCCAGCTGTGGCCGCGTTTGTGCGGTCATGTGCTGCCACGTATCCGCGGGTTCGCATCAGCCCGGCCTATCTCGAAGTGCTGGTCGAACAGATGCGTCGACCTGCATGGTTTCTTGCGCAAAGCGTGGGAAGGGCGACCGCGCCCGGCACGCGATGGGTCACGATCCAGCCCGCGCGACGCAGGCCATCGCCGCGTACCAGGAGGCCCGCTCGCTATATAGCGTAGTGCTGCTGCAGGGCACTGAGCAGCACTACGCGTGGCCTGACGAGCTGCCCGACGAGCTCGCTGAAAGCACCTTGCGCGAGCACTACCAGCGCGAGGAGCGTCGCGTTGCCGACGTGCTGCGCGTGGCCGGGTCGCGTGCCTGAGGCGATCCCGCTCTACCACGACCTCCTGGCCGAGCCTGGCCCCCCAGACGGTGAACGCGAGGAGGACCAGGTGCGCGAGGCGCACGCGTGCAGCCTGTTCGCTTGCTACGCGCAGCTCGGCAACCTAGAAGGGTTTTTAAGAGCGGGTGAAGAGCTCGAGACTTCGTTGGCTCGCTTGGATGCAGACGGCGGGATACGCACACCAAGCCGGCCAAGCGAAGCTACGCTGGCCCGCTTCGAGGCGATCCGCCGCACGCTCGTGACTGCAGGCGTGAATGCAAGGGATTGAGGCCCTACCGCAAGGCCTTGCAAACGTGGCGCATCGGTTAGGGAATGGCCAAGTCAGCCGCAGACCACGCTAGCAACCCCAATGCTTTCAATCGACTGGTCAAAGTCATTGGCCGAGGCAGCGGACAAGGGGGGCAGCGGCAGAGAGTCTCGCTGGTGGTGTCATTAGCGCCATTTCAGTCAGCGTTGCCTTTTCGCACGCCTCACTTGGCCCATTTTGACCTCCGCTTGACCTCGGCGCGAGATGAAGACCTCTCCTGGTATGCCGGCGAAATACGCGCTTTTAGAGATCTCAGGCCACTTGACCTCCACTTGACCTACCCAAGCGCAGACTGGACTCACCGCTTCGGCCGCGTAAGGCCGAAGACGAGTCAGTAAGGAGTAGAACGTGACAGCACTACGCGCTACGCACAGCAGTGAAACCGGCGGTCGCCTGTTCCTCAGTGCTACCGAGGTAGGGCAGCAGCTCGGGCTCCGCAAGTCTCGGGTGTACGCTCTGGCGGCGGAAGGCCTACCGCCGACCGTGCGGCTGGGACGCCGGATCTGGTTTCCCAGGCGCGGCCTCGACGTTCTGGCCGAGCAAGCGATTCAGGAAACCCAGTCGCGCATGGCGGATGCCGCATTGTTTGCGAGGTGATCGCCTCAGGCGTGTACCCCTGGCTCCTTGCACGACGGCGGGCGGCTGGGCTACCCGCCCGCCGGCCCGGCTCTACCGCGGCATGGCGCTCCAACACTTCAGGGGATCCAGTGCGAGACGGTGCGCGCGTACGCACCGAGAGAGGAGGTTCAGTTGATTGAAGCCAAGCAGGAAGCGAGGAAATCGCATAAGCGCGGGCACGGAGAGGGCAGCATCTACCAGCGAGCGGACGGTCGCTGGGTCGGAACGATCATGCTTGGCGTGAAGTCCGATGGCAAGCCCGACCGACCCAAGGTGTATGGCAAGACTCGCGGCGACGTACAGAAGCACATCGCGGAGCTGCGTCGTCGGCAGGATCTTGGCCTGCGTGCTGAGGCGGCGACCGGGCGCGAGCCCCTGGGTGTGTACTTACAGCGGCGGCTAGAGGTCAGCGCCGCGACCGTGCGTCCCCGGACTCTTGAACGCTACGAGCAGGTGGTACGGCTACACCTAATGCCCACCCTGGGCCAGCAAGCACTTACCGCGCTCAGGCCCGAGGCTCTGCAGCGTCTGTACACCAGCAAGCTGGCGACGGGCCTTGCACCCCGAAGCGTGGTGAAGATTCACGTCGTGCTGCATCGAGCGCTCTCGATGGCGCTCAAATGAGGTTATGTCACGCGAAACGTGGCCGAGGCGGTCGAGCCGCCCGCCGTTAGGCACCACGAGATCCGGCCGCCCGATCCATCCGAGCTCGTGGCCATCGTTGACAGCTCGAATGCGTACGACGATCGTCTAGCCGCCCTGTGGGCGCTCGCGATCCACACTGGCAGCCGTCAGAGCGAGCTGCTCGGCCTCGCATGGGCCGACGTCGATCTGCAGGGCGTCACGCTGACCATCCGTCGAACGCTGGCCCGAGTAGAGGCATGCGTTCCGCAGTTCGGGGATCCCAAGTCGGCAGCTGGCCGGCGCACGGTTTCGCTACCCGCGGAAGCGATCGCCAGCCTGCGGTCCCACCGGGCTCGCCAGAATGAGGAGCGCCTTGCCGCAGGCACGAACTGGGTAGATTTCGACCTGGTATTTGCGACCCAGCTTGACACGCCGTTGATGCGCGGAAATCTGTTCCGTGATTTCAACGCCAGCCTCGAACGCGCGGGTCTGCCGAGAACCATTCGCTTCCACGACCTGCGCCATGCGCACGCCACGCTGATGCTGCGCGCGGGCGTCCCGCTCAAGGTCGCGAGCGGTCGGCTGGGGCATGGCTCGATCGCCATGACCGCCGACCTGTACCAGCACGTAGCCCAGGACATGGACGCGGACGCCGCCGACCGCGCGCAGCGGGCTTTACGCGGGGCGCTGGCATGAGCAACGCAGCCGGGCTAGCGGGCGCCTGCCCCACCTGGTTCAGAAGCGCATTGTCCCACTATTGTCCCACGGCCGGGTTTGGGGCTGATCAGGGCTGACCGCGCGACTCAGGTTCTGAGATCAAATGGGTATACTGAGGGCCATTCGCCGACATAGCTCAGTGGTAGAGCACCGCTTTTGTAAAGCGGCTGTCGAGGGTTCGAATCCCCCTGTCGGCTCTGTCGTCTTAGCTCTCCTCGACCGCCGGCGCGACCCCAAACAGGGCCGCGTGGACGTAGTCGGCCACGTCGGTGCGCTCCTCGACGCCGTCCAGGACCATCGCCTCGAGGACCGGCACCATGCCTGGGGCAAGATCGTGCAGGTCTTGAATGACTGGACGGTCGTTGCGTGAAGCGCTCGGATCGCTGACAAAGGCCAGCAACGCATCGGTCAGGCCGTCCTCGTCGACCAGCAGGCGGAAGAACGGGGTCGACGGACGGATGACGCCTTCACGATGGCGACGAGGGGGCGGCACGGCTTAATCTCCTTCAGACAGCAGCCGTCCGGCCGGCCCGCACCTTACGCACGACCGCGTCGCCGAATTCGGAGGTGCCGACAGCCGTCGGATCGTCGCGGCGAGGCTTGAGATCATACGTGACGTCCTTGCCTTCGGCGATCACCGCAGCGACCGCACCCTCGAGGCGCTCGGCAGCTTCCATCTCGTTGAGATACCGCAGCATCATCACGCCCGAGAGCATCGCCGCGGTGGGATTGACCTTATTCTGACCGGCGTACTTGGGGGCGCTCCCGTGGATGGGCTCGAAGACCGCCAT
This sequence comes from Chloroflexota bacterium, assembly GCA_051006215.1. GTDB lineage: Bacteria > Chloroflexota > UBA6077 > UBA6077 > CF-72 > CF-72. The sequence goes on along the minus strand of JBPCIO010000028.1, from coordinate 9,460 downwards.
GCCATCGCCAATATTTGCGCCGGGGGCGACCCCGAGACCGCCCACCAGTCCAGCGCACAGATCGGACAGGATATCCCCGTACAGGTTCGGCATGACCAGCACGTCGTACAGGTCCGGCTTCTGGACGAGCTGCATGCACATGTTGTCAACGATCACGTTGCTGAACTCGATGTCGGGGTACTCTTTGGCGACCTCCTCGGCAACGTGCAGGAACAGACCGTCAGCGTATTTCATGATGTTCGCCTTGTGGATGGCGGTCACTAGTCGGCGCTTGTTTTGGCGAGCGTACTCGAATGCGAACTTGACGATGCGGCGCGAACCAGTGACCGAGATCATCTTGATCGCGAGGGCGGAATCTGCGCGAATCTCGTAGCCACCCAGTTCCTTGAGCTGCCGGATAAGCGCGGCTGTCTCGGGCGTGTTCACGTCGAACTCGATGCCCGCGTACAGATCCTCCATGTTTTCGCGAACCACAACCAGATCGATGTCGTCATAGCGCGCACGGACCCCGTGATACGTCTTGGCCGGGCGCAGATTTACGTACAAATCAAGGGCCTTGCGCAATGCGACGTTGACGCTGCGAAAGCCTTTTCCAACGGGCGTGGTGATGGGCCCTTTGATGCCCAGCCTGGTGCGCTTGATCGAGTCGATGACCTGGTCCGGCAGGGGTGTGCCGAACTTTTCCATGACGTCGATGCCGGCCTCCTGCACGTCCCAGTTGAACTGGACACCAGTTGCCTCGAGAGCCCGCCGGGTGGCTTCCATGATCTCGGGCCCGGTTCCGTCGCCGGGAATCAGCGTGACGTTGTAGGTCATAAAGCCAAGCGGTCCTCTTGGAGACTAGAGTCCGACAGACTCCAGCGCTTCTCTCAAGACGCTGTACGACTTGAGCAGGCCGGATTTTTCGTCATCAGACAGCGGCGGCGGAACGAGTTTGACGCGACCGGCCTTGCCGACCACGCACGGCAGCGACAGTGCGACGTTCTTCATGCCCAGGAACTCTCCGTTGAGCAGCGTCGAGACTGGGAGCACCTGGTGGGTGTCGTCTTTGATGGCCTTGACCAGCTCGACGATCATCGGCGCCACGGCGTAGAAGGTGCCGCCCTTGCGTTTGATGACTTCGGCTCCACCGAAACGCGTCGCGCTGACAACTTCCTCGACCATGCTTTTTGAATAGCCAGGAAACTGTGCGAGCGGGATGCCCGCAACGGTGGCGCCGCTCAGGTACGGCGTCTGACTATCGCCGTGCTCACCAAGCATGTAGGCGTATACCTGTCGAGGATCGACGTCCAAGCGGTCGGCCAGCAGTGAGCGCATACGGGTGGAATCCAGGAGTGTCCCCGTGCCGATAACCCGCTCGGGCGGAAAAGCGCCATGAATGGCCGCCTGGTAGGTCAAGATGTCAGCAGGGTTGGCGATCATGATGATGAATGCGTTACCTGCGTACTTGGAGAGTGTGGGCAGGACGCTGTCGCGCAGGTTGTCGACGTTCTTCTTGAGTAGGTCGAGGCGAGTCTCGTCTGGTTTGCGAGGGATGCCAGCGGTGATGACGACAAAGTCGGCGCCCTCGCAGGCTTCGTAGCCAGGACCACTGAACTTCACGCGCTGAGAAAGGTGAGTGCCATGCAGCAAATCGAGCATCTCGCCTTCGGCGCGATCAGTGACGACATCCACGACGGCGAGCTCCTGGGCGACGCCCTCGAGCACGAGCTGAAATAGGGTGGTCGCGCCGACGCGGCCTGCCCCACCGACAACTGCGATCTTCACGGGCGAATTCTAGACCGCAACTGGTGATAGCCGATGCTGAAGCGCCTGGTGCTGATTGCGAATGGCTGCCGGAAGGCGGTCGCCGAAGCTGTGCAGAAAAGCCTCTTGATCCTCTGCCTCGCGCAGCCAATCGTCCCGATCGACTGCCAGGAGCGTTTCGGCATCTGCGGCTGACAGGCCGACGTCGCGGGCACCAATTGCTTCGGGGGTAGGCACCAGGCCGATTGGCGTCTCGCGGGCCCCATAGGCGCCGTTACGGGATCCAATCTGGTCACGCACCCAACGCAGGACCCGCATATTTTCGCCGAACCCGGGCCAGAGATAGCGGCCCGCGGCGTCAGTGCGGAACCAATTGACCTGAAAAATGGCTGGCGGGTTGGCGGCGCGCTTGCCCATCTCTAACCAGTGCGCCCAGTAGTCACCCATGTTGTAGCCGCAGAATGGCAGCATCGCCATGGGGTCGCGGCGCACCACCCCGACCGCCCCGGTCGCCGCCGCGGTTGTTTCAGACGCCATGGTCGAGCCCAGGAACACGCCATGCTCCCAGTCAAAGGCGCGGTACACCAGTGGGACCGTGCGAGCACGTCTACCGCCGAACAGAATCGCACTGAGCGGCACACCCTGTGGGTCTTCCCAGTTCGGAGAAAGGGCCGGGTTCTGAACGGCCGGGGTGGTGAATCGGGAGTTCGGGTGGGCCGCTTTGGTGCCCGACGCGGGTGTCCATGGACGACCCTGCCAGTCGGACAGGCGCTTCGGCACCTCGCCATCCATGCCCTCCCACCACACGCTGCCGTCCTCGGTCGTCGCGACATTGGTGAAAATGGAGTTGCGGCTCACGGCATCCATGGCGTGAGGGTTCGTCTTGCGATTTGTACCGGGAGCAACGCCGAAGTACCCGCTCTCGGGGTTGATGGCCCACAGCCGGCCATCGGGTCCAATGTTGATCCAGGCGATGTCGTCGCCGACTGTCCACACCCGCCAACCCTGAGCTTCAAAGGGCGACTTGAGCATCGCCAGGTTCGTCTTGCCACACGCGCTGGGAAACGCCCCGGCCATGTAGGTCACGTCGCCGTCAGGAGACTCGAGGCCCAGAATGAGCATGTGCTCGGCGAGCCAACCCTGCTGTCGACCCATGGTCGAGGCAATACGCAAGGCTAGGCACTTCTTGCCGAGTAGAGCGTTGCCGCCGTAACCAGAGCCGATGCTCCAAATCGTGCGCGTGTCAGGGAAATGGGCGATGAAGCGGCGCTCCGGCGACAGATCGCCAAGTGAGTGCAGACCTGGCACCCAGTCATGGCCGCCGGACGCTAGACGGTCGAGAGCAACCTTGCCCATGCGGGTCATGATGCGCATGTTGGCGACGACGTACGGGCTATCGGTGATCTCAATGCCGACCTTGGCGTAGGGTGACCCCGGGGGCCCCATGACATACGGGACCACGTACATGGTTCGACCTTGCATGCTCTTGTTGAAGAGTGGCCAGATGCGTTCGCGAGCGTCGTCCGGGCTCATCCAGTTGTTGGTCGGGCCGGCATCCTCGGCGTGTTGCGAGCAGATGAAAGTGAGGTGCTCGGTGCGAGCGACGTCCTGCGGGTTCGAACGATGCAAAAAACAGTTGGGAAAGGTGTTCTGGTTCAGACGTATCAACGTGCCGTCCGACAGCATATGCTCGACCAGCCGATCGTTTTCGGCATCCGTCCCGTCGCACCACACCACACGCTCAGGGTGGGTGGTGCGCGAGACTTCATCCACCCAGTCTTCGACGGACGACGTCATCGGCATCCTCCTGGTAGAGTCAAGTTCCCACTGTAGCATGGGTGCTCGCGAGCCGCCCGATGATCCCGAACGTCGTCCGCGCTGGGCGCTCAGCTCAGGAACCGACTAGAATTACCCACACGACCTCGTAGCTCAGTGGATAGAGCGCTTCCCTGCGAAGGAAGAGGCCGCGCGTTCAAGTCGCGCCGGGGTCACCTGTTGTTGCGCGTCATGGGGCAGCGGGCTGGTCGGCCACCACCACCAGGTGCCCTTCGATGTGTCCGCCGGGGGTACCCTGAGCGACCTGGCTGGCGGAGCACACAGCCGCGCAGCGGATGGCGACCGTCGCCCCGCCGCCTTCGGTAGACACGAGCAAGTCACCGTCTGCGACGCCGGCCGAAACGAGAGCGGTGGACGACAGCCGCAGTAGGCTATCGGTGCCCGGGAACGGATTGTTCGCCGTCCCGCGGTCGGCCAGATAGGCAGAGCCGCCCGCGGTAAAGCCCGATGGGACAAAGCCGACGCTCTCGACCCCGGTGTCACCCCCGGCAGGCAAGCTCGACAGCACCACGAGGGTGGCGGCACCCCTGGCGTCGATGGCCCAGACCCGGCCGCTGTTTTCGTCAGCAGCGATCAGGTCGCCAGCGAACTGCCCGAACGTCGACGGGGCGATGGTCACACCACCTTCAACCGGCGGGGCGGTTTCTGTGAGCGTGGTGGCCAGACCCGCACAATCGATGGCGTACAGCGTGGTCTGACCTTGATGACTGCCGGTCACCAGGAGCCGGTGGCCGAAGTTGCCAGTCGTGTCGATGGCTAGGCCCCCGAGCGTGTCCACTGCCGGCAGGCTGGCGAAGTGCGTCATATGTCCCGCCGGATCAACTCGATCGATCGCGGGGACTGCGTTGAGGTCGAGGACGAACACATCCTCGGCGCTCCAGCCGCATTCAGCGCCCTCTACGCCCAGGCTGGGGGCAACCACGAAGTACGACTCCGCGTCGACGGACGCATTGAAGCCGTCTGGGCCGTTGGCGAACGGCAACTCGGCGCCCATGCGCGAGACCTGATACAGGTGACCGTTGGCCATTGCGACCAGACTGCCATCGCCGCGTGCGCCGACGTCGACGACGCCGGGCACGTGCTGCCACTGCTCCCAGGTAGCCTGATCAGCCGCGACGGAAGTGTCCGCGCCGAACGCCAGAGCGAGTGATGCCCACACCCCGAGACAGATCCTGACGAACCTGCGGAGCGACGCCAGGCAGGCTGCGCGCGGCACGCCGGAAATTGTAAGCCCGGCCGCCGGCGGGGTGTCACACTGGGCCAAAACGGGACCTTCGGCACTTGCGGGGCCGAGAGTGACGGTTGCTACACTCGGGAGCGATACGCGCAATCCGCCCGGCTGTCGGGACGTACTTACCCCTGAGGGTCTCGAGGCGCGGTCGACTCTTCTCATCGTCCTTAGCCGCTGCTATCTATGTTTCTGGGGTGGGCTGGTTGACCAGCTTGGCATCGCGCGCACACATGGCTATCGTCGGCGTTTGATAGAGCTACTGCTGCATGCGGGAACGAGACGATGACGTATCCAGAACAGACTTCGCTGACCACAAACCCCTGGCAGCCGAGCGCTTTCGACGCATCTGGCAACTCGTCGAAACCATCGCCAGCCGTCCTGGTACAAGCCGCAAACAGCTAGCGACACAGTTTGTCCTGAGCGAGCGTCAGATCCAGGCTGATCTGAATGTGATCCGGCGCGAGATGGGTCTTCCGCTACTGCGCCGCCAGGGCTACCGCTTCGTGACGGATACGCCCGAGCCAGGCCCGCAGTTCTCGCTCGCTGAGGCGCAACTGTTGCTGATGTTGCTGCGACGGGCTGCGCAGGATTCGAGCCTACCGGCGAATCGACTGCAATCGCTGATGGTGAAGCTGCCGTACTTGTTTCCGCTGCACCTGCGACCGCTGATAGCCAAGACACTCGAAGTGGCCAATGGCACTGACGGCAGTGGTCGCCAGCAGGAGATCTTCGCGGCGCTGGCCGAGGCGCTGTTGCGCCAGAGTTACGTAAAGTTGCACTATCCTGCGGGCGATCCCGCCTCCGCCATCCAGGTGCCCATCGTTCGGCCCGAGGTGCTCTTCCCCTACTACCAGTCATGGCATCTCATCGGGACCTGCCGCCAGGTCGGCCGGATCATGGTCTTCGAGCTGGACAACGTGGTTGCAGTTACCGCGGCTGTCACCGGCTAGACGCTACGCTTCTGCTACGTGAAGGTTCGTCTGCGCATGTGGCGATGCCTGGTTGGCATAGGCGTAGCCGCGCTCGGATTCGCACCGCCCTCAGCGGCGGCCCAGGTGGACTTCGTCTGGGGCAGCCAGCCAACGGCCATCGACATTCCGAAAATTGGCGCGCACGCCCAGGTAGTTGCTCTCGGCGAGGAAGACGACGGCGCCATGCAGGCGCCCAGCGATCCAGATACCGTCGGCTGGTACGAGCTTGGAGTGGGGGTCGGCGCGCCAGGCAACGCGCTGTTCGATGGGCACGTCGACTGGGGCGGCCGCCTGCGCGCGTTTGGTTTGCTCAAGGAACTCGAGCCGGGCGACGCCATCCAGATCACTGACGCAGCCGGCAATGTTCTAGGCTACAGCGTGGCCTGGACCAAGCTGTATACGGCCGACACTGCGCCAGTCGACGAAATTTTCGAGCAGACCAGCGACGAGCAGGTGACTCTCATCACATGCGGCGGCGCGTTCGATACCTCGAGCCGGATGTACCTCAGTCGCTGGATTGTGCGCGCCACGCGCACCCGTGCTGGAGCTAGCGAAGACTGATCGCGGCGAGTCCCCCGAGCAGCGCTCCGACGAAGACCTCGAATGGCGTGTGGCCGATCAGTTCCCGCAGACGTGACTCGTTGAAGTGCTGCATTTCGATCATTTCAGTCAGCATGCGATTCAGCACCCGAGCTTGGAGGCTCACCGCGCGGCGGACACCCGCCGCGTCGTACATCACCACAGCGGCGAAGATCACCGCCAGCGCAAACGGCACCGAGCTCAGGCCAGTATCAACGCCGACGCGCGTGGCGAGGGCAACCACGACCGCGGAGTGCGAGCTCGGCATGCCGCCCGCGGTGACGAAGTAGCCAAGGTTCAGGCGACGACTGTGGACATAGTGGATGAGTGGCTTGGTCAGCTGGGCCACGGCCCAAGCAATGACACACGCCATCAACACATCGTTGGCAATCAGCGTATCCATGGCGCTTCGTGTCTGGCACTGGTCCCTGGACCGAGCGAACGATTCATCCGGTGGCCGGCCTACGTGTGCGAATGCGTGTTGGCAGCCTCAGGATGAGCTTGCGGCGACTCTACCGGTCGACTGGCGCGTCTGGCAGCGGTGAGCCCGACTCGGCGGCCAAACGCGTGACGCGCAGCTCGGCGGCGGCCAGGATGCGCTCGCAAGTCTGAGCCAACAGGCTGCCGCGTTCGAACATCTGCACCGCGGGTTCAAGGTCAAGGTGGCCATCTTCGAGTTGTGCTACTACCTGCTGCAACTCGCGATAGGCTGCCTCAAAGCTTTCAGGAGTCCGGCTCAACGGCATCAACCGTACTGGTCAATCGACCCCGATGCAACTGAATCTGCAGACTCCCGCCAGGTTCGACGCGCGCCGCATCGTGTAGGACGTGCCCCCCTGATTCGACGATGGCATAGCCGCGGCGTAGGGTTGCCGCTGGGCTGAGCGCCCGCAGCCGATCAGCACGCGCCTCGAGCTGGTCGCGACCGATGCGCAGGCGCTGGGTCATCTGGCGATCGAGGCGGGCGTGCGTCTCGCGTAGCACGCGGCGGTGCTGATCGAAGCGCGCATGCAGGGCCCGGAGAGCGTTGGACTGCAAGGCGCGCAGCTCGCGGCTAATCGCCGCAACGTCTGGGGCCAGAAGCTCGGCGGCGGCGGACGGCGTCGGCGCCCGTAGGTCGGCTACCAGATCGGAAAGAGTCAGGTTGGTCTCATGACCTACAGCGGATACCACCGGAACCGGGCTAGCAAAGATGGCCCGCACCAATCGTTCGTCACTGAACGCGGCTAGATCATCGTCGGATCCGCCGCCTCGAGCGACCACGATAACGTCGACACCCAGCCCATCACGCCGCCAGTGCCCAAGGCGCACCAGGGCCTGCGTCATCGCGGCTGCTGCGCCGGGACCCTGCACTGGCGCTGGGATGAAAATCACCTCGACGAGTGGGAAACGCCGCTCCAGGACGCTCGTCAGATCGTGAATCACCGCCCCACGTTCCGAGGACACGACACCGATCCGGCGCGGAAGTCTGGGCAGTGGCCGCTTGCGGCTGGGGTCGAACAGGCCTTCACTCTCGAGCCGGCGGTAGAGGCGCTCGCCTTGCATCTGGGCCAGGCCGATTCCTTCGGGGAACAACAGATCGGCCACCAGCTCGCAACTACCTTGCCGTTCGTACAGCTGAACGACACCGTGCGCGACCAGCGCCAGGCCGTTGGTGGGCATGACGGGCGAGTTAAATGCGCTGCCACGGAACAGCACGCAGCGCAGCTGAGCCTGATCGTCCTTGAGGGAGAAGTAGAAGTGTCCGGCTGGGGAGCGGCTGACATTCGCGACCTCGCCGCGCAGCCAGACGTCCCGCAGCACCGGATCCACCTCGAGGACGGCGGCCATATGCACGCTCAGCTCGCCGACAGAGTAGACGTGGGTGGAGTGGCGAAACGGAGCAAACCTGAGAAGCGGCTCAGCCACGCGGCTGGCTCACGACGCAGAGGCGGGAGCGGGGGTCGAGCGGCGCAAGATCAGCAGCGGCTGACCGTATTCCACTGGAGTGCCTTCGTTCACCAGCAGCTCCTCGACGGTGCCGGCTTGCGGGGCATCCACACTGCTCGGCATCCCAAGCACCTCGATAGCCCCGATCGACTGGCCAGGTTGGACGCTGTCGCCCGTGTTGACGCATGCGCGGAAGATGCCGACCAGGGGCGATGTTATGGCGAGTGACGACGGCTCGGGCGGCGCGATCGACCCTGTTCCAGCAGCCGCTAGCGGAGCCACTGGCGCCCGTCGCAAGCGGAAACGAGTTGGGCCGAGGGTGACGTCAAGCTCGGAGATGTCCGTCCCGGCTACCAGCGCCAGCACCTCGGCGAGCTGACCGCCGCTGAGACCCGCGCACTCGAACAACGGATCGGTCGACACAGCCGGGCGGTGTGCAGGTAGGCAGGCGTTCAGACGCGCTCGATATACGAGCCGTCGCGCGTATCGACGCGGATCCTGTCGCCGGTGGTAACGAACAGGGGCACGTTGATGGTAAGGCCGGTTTCGAGCAGGGCTGGCTTGTTGCCGCCGGTCGCGGTGTCGCCTTTGAAGCCAGGGTCGGTTCGGGTGACCTCGAGCACAACGTTGAGCGGCATGTCCAGACCCACCGGCTCCTCTTCGTACATGAGCAATTCAAACTCCATACCATCCTTCAGGTAGTGGATGGCGTCGCCGAGCTGGGTCGGCGAGAGCGGGAACTGCTCGTAGGAGTTCTTGTCCATGAAGTAGTGGACGTTCCCCTCCGAGTAGAGGTACTGAACCTCGCGTTGGTCTAGGCGAATACGCGGCCACTTGGCGCCGGCCTGAGCAGTGGTCTCGAATATGGCGCCGGTACGAATGTTTTTGACCTTCAGGCGCACCTGAGCGCTGCCACGGCCGATCTTCTGATGCTCGTACGACATGATCTGCACGATCTGACCGTCGAGCTCCATCATCGCCCCGCGCTTGAGGTCGCTGGTTGAGATCACGTTCTGCCTCCGGCAAGAATTGGTGACTGACGAACAACGAGATCTTTGGGCGAGTGGCACAGCACGCGTGCGCCATCCTCTTCGAGCACCACGAGATCCTCGATGCGGACGCCGCCCCAGCCCGGCAGATAGATGCCTGGCTCGATCGAGAACACCAT
>JBPCIO010000027.1:0-7377 GCA_051006215.1 Chloroflexota bacterium | reverse complement strand
CAGGTGGCCTTCGGTACGAATACGCGGCAGTTTCCGCAGGTGCTGGACACCACCAACTTCGCCGTTGGAACGTTTCGCTTCGGTACGCTGCATGTGGTGATGCTGACGGTCAGCGTCGGCAGCATGGTCGTCCTGGGTGCATTTCTGAAGACAACCAGGTACGGACGCGCTATTCGGGCGACCGCCCAGGATTCGGACGCGGCACTCCAGATGGGCATACCCGTGCAGCGGATTCAGAAGATCTCGTTCATGCTTGCGTCGGCGCTGGGCGGTTTGGCCGGTGTGCTCGTGGGTATGTACAACAGCAACGTCTCGCCGGCGTCGGCAACGACCGCCGGTCTGGCAGCCTTCACTGCCGCGACGCTGGGTGGTCTGGGGAGTCTGCCAGGGGCGGTGCTGGGCGGGCTGGTGCTGGGAGTCGTGGAGGCCTTTGGCATTTCCGTGTGGGGTGGTGGAGTCGACGATCTGATCACCTTCGGGGTCCTGTTGCTCGTATTGTGGGTCCGCCCAGGCGGCCTGTTGGGGAAGGTGCCGCTGCTTTCTGCCGAGCCCTTGACAGGGACGTTCCTGGGGCGGGGCCGACCGATCAGGCTAGCCCGATGGCAGTTGGCAGGCCTGGTTCTGCTCGCGGCGGTAGTGGTGCCGCTGCTTGCGAGCGGCTACCTCTTAACCGTCGGTACCCAGATCATGATCTACGCCATTCTCGCGCTGTCGTTGACACTGGTGTCCGGTTCGGCCGGGCAGGTGGCCCTGGGTCAAGTCGGGCCAATGGCAGTTGGGGCATACGCGTCGGCGCTGCTGGTAACCGATGCCAAGTGGCCGTTCTTGCTGGCGCTGCCAGTCGCCGGGCTGACAGCAGCGCTGGTGAGCGGCATCTTGATGTCGCCAACCTGGCGATTGAAGGGCCACTACGTGTCCATCGCATCCCTCGGCATCGGCGCCGTGACGGTCGCGGCAATCCTCAATCTGGGCTGGCTGACACACGGCGCACTCGGAATTGTGGCAATCCCGCCGCCCAGCCTATTCGGCTACGAAATTGTCACTCCGCTCGGTTTGTACTTGCTCGATCTGGCTGTCCTGCTTCTCGCGGCGGCGGTAGTGGTCCGGCTCCAGCAGTCGTTCCTTGGCAAGATCTGGTTAGCCATTGGTTCCGACGAGGTCGCGCTCAGGTCTGCCGGTGTGCGGCCTGGCGACTACAAGGCGCTCGCGTTTGGTGTGGGATCGTGTCTGGCTGGACTGGCGGGAAGTCTGCTCGCGCACCAGTACAGCTACATCGATCCCAGCCTGTTTACTTCAGACCTGTCGCTGCTGGCTCTCACTACGATCGTGCTGGGTGCGATGAATAGCGCCTTCGGAGCGATCCTTGGCTCACTGGTGCTCGTGGGTGCCCCAGAGCTCATGCGCATGACCCAGGACGCGCGACTCCTCAGCTACGGCGTGCTGTTGCTGCTGCTGATCAGGTTCCGGCCGCAGGGCTTGTGGGCGAAACGAACGTGACCATTCTCGAATCGGCGAGGGATGTGTTGATCAGCCACGCCAGCCCGCCCGACCGCGCCACCACGCCCGTCCTGCAGGTGGACAGTCTGACGAGGACGTTCGGCGCGGTGCGGGCCGTTGACGGTATCTGCTTTGAGGTCCGCGAAGGTGAGGTCCTGAGCATCATCGGACCCAACGGATCCGGCAAGACAACCACCATCAACCTGCTCAGCGGACTGATTCCGCACGACAGCGGCGCGATCGCTCTCGGCGGCACGCCCATCGATCGATTGTCAGCTGAGCAGCGCTCCGAGCTCGGCATCTCGCGAACGTTTCAGAACGGGCGGGTGTTTGCCAACATGACCGTCGCCGACAATGTATATGTCGGCATGTACGCGAAGCTGGCGGACACACGGCCGTGGGCCGGACTACGCCATGTACCCGTGCTTCGCTGGGCCTCGCTGCTGGGCGAGCTCGCCCTGGCCCTGGTTCAACCAGCCTGGGTCAAACGCGAACAAGCCAGGAACCGCGCCGAGATCGACGTCCAATTGGCACGCTTCGGGGATCGACTGTCTGGACGCAGCGACCACCCGGCCTATTCACTGTCCTACGCCAACAGACGGCGGACCGAGATCGCACGCGCCCTGGCCAGTCACCCGCGGCTGCTGCTACTCGACGAGCCGACCGCGGGGATGAATCAGACTGAGACAGCCGAAGTTCTCGCGCAGCTCATGCAGCTGAAGGCGCTGGGTCACACGCTCGTGCTCGTCGAGCACAAAATCGACCTGGTCATGAAGTTATCGGACCGGGTCATCGTGATGGACAACGGCAAGATTATTGCCGAAGGGTCGCCGGGCGACATTCGCAACGACGAGCAGGTCATCGAGGCGTATCTAGGGCGGCGGCGCAAGCGTGACACGCTCTCCAGCCGTGCAATCGAGCCCCAACCGGCTAGCCCACGGCCGGGTCCCGGACCGCCAGCCCAGCCTGCGAACACCGACGCGCTGCTGGAGCTGCAAGGTGTGGATGTCTTCTACGGCGCCGCGCGTGCGCTGCACGGGGTCTCCCTGCACGTGGCGCCTGGCGAGATCGTGTCGCTGCTGGGCGGCAACGCGTCCGGAAAGTCGACCACCATGAAAACCGTGCTTGGCCTTGTCCGGCCGAAACGCGGCCAGGTCCTCCTGGACGGGCAACCGGCCGATCCGCTATCAACAGCCGAGCGGGTCCGCCGCGGAGTCGCCTCGGTTCCGGAAGCGCGGCGCGTCTTTTCTGGCATGACCATCGAGGAGAACCTGCGGACCGGTGCGTTTACACGCTCAAACAGCCGCGAGATCAAACATGACCTCGAGCGCATGTACGAGTCGTTCCCTCGACTTGCGGAACGGCGCACCCAGTCCGCTGGCACGCTCAGCGGAGGCGAGCAGCAGATGCTCGCGTTCGCTCGAGCGTTGATGAGTGGTCCGCGCCTGATATGCATGGATGAACCAACGATGGGCCTGTCACCAGTGTTCGTGGAGCGCGTGCTTGAGATGATCGTCGACATCAATTCGCGGCTCGGCGTCGCGGTGCTTATGGTCGAGCAGAACGCGGAGCTGGCGCTCTCGATCGCAGCCCGCGGCTACGTGCTATAGACAGGATCCATCGTGCTGGAAGGACCCGCGCAGGCCCTGCTCGGCAACGATTTGATCCGCGAGGCGTACCTCGGAAAGGCAAGAACGTGACCGACCCAAGCGTGCGAAACGGCACTCACCCCAAAACATCTTCCGCTCGATCGGGTCAGAACCCGTTTCGGCTCGGCGTCTTCACGCGCCTGGTCGATGAGGTGGCGCCGGCAGAAGTGTATGCGCGCGGATTGAGCCTGTTCCACACAGCGGAGGATCTCGGCTTCAACACCGGGTGGGTGGCTCAACATCACGCCCACAAAGACGGCGGACTACCTGCGCCCCTGGTGTTCCTTGCCGCGGCGGCCGCACGCACACGGCATCTTCGCTTGGCCACTGGCATCATCACCTTGCCGCTCGAAAATCCGCTGCGCCTGGCCGAAGACGCGGCTGTCCTGGACGTTCTCAGTGACGGACGGCTGGAGCTCGGCTTCGGGACCGGCGGAAACGACGTCGTGTTCGCGATGTTCGGACGAACACTCGACAACCGTCAACATGACTACCTACGCGCGTTCGACGTCGTGCGGAATGCTCTGGCGGGAAGGGAGATCACCCCTGGCGGTCCGGTCCTGTTTCCGGCCGCCGAGCGTCTCTCGAAGAGTCTGTGGGAGGCGACCTTCAGCGTAGCCGGCGCCGCACGCGCCGCCGAGCACGCCAGCGGGCTGCTGCTCGCCCGCACGACGATGCCCTCCTCAACGAGTGGCGGGGACGCGCACAATGGCCACCTGCCGCTCGGCGACCTGCAGTGGCCTCTGGTAGAGGCGTACTTCAAGCATTGGACGTCGACTGAGTCCACTCCCCGGATTGGGCTCTCGCGCTCGATCTACGTCGCCGCGACACGTGCGCAAGCGCTCGCCGACGCGGACGCGGGCATGCGCCGCTACGGTCAACTGCTCGCACGGCGGAGTGGACTCAACACCCCACCCGCAGTCGACGAGCTGCTGGCGAGCGCTCACGTGCACATCGGCAGTCCGGACGACGTGATTGCTAGCCTGCAGGCGGATCGACTCCTGGCAGTCGCAACCGACCTGATCCTCCAGGTCCACCCCATCGATCCGTCACACGAAAAGACCCTCCGGTCGCTCCAGTTGATTGCCAGCGAAGTCGCGCCGGCTCTGGGGTGGCGTACCCCGCACCACGACACGCAGCCTGTATATCAGAGAAGGACCCAATAGATGACGCAAACCCAGGTTTCTAGCCCACACCTCGCGCGGGCCGATATTCTCGATGCTCTTCTGGGAATCAAAGACGATTCTTCCCTGGCGCAGCTGCGTTCGCAGCGGCCGGAGGCGACACGCCACACGCAGGGCAGCTACGACGCCCTGTTCTCTGACAACCCGGCCACGGGTGTGTCCCGCACTGAGCGGGTGGCGGCTGCGCTGCGGGTCGCCGCATTGCACCAGGAGCAGGTCTTCGTGGAACACTATGCAGCGCTGCTGCGCGCCACGGACTCTGCCGCTGAGGGGCTGATCGCCGACGTTCTCACCGGCCCCTCCGCGGCTGGGCTGCCTCGACGACTGCAGGCAATCCTGACTCACGCCGACCTGCTGGTCATTCGGCCTGCCGCGGCGACGCCGGCTGCCCTGAACGCTCTGGAAACCGCTGGCCTCTCCGCCGCTGAGATCGTGACGGTGTCGCAGCTTATCGCGTTCACCACGTTCCACATTCGAGTCTACGTTGGCCTGACCCTGCTGAGTGGGGTTGACCGGGCGGTGCCCCTGACCAGGCTCGGCCCCACCGATGCACCCACCCGCGGATTCACCCAGGAGCAGCTTGGCTGGGCGCCATGGATAGAACCGTTCGCTGCCGCGGACGCGACCGACGAACAGCGTGCTGTACTGCCGGGTCAGCGGCTCGATTCGCCCTACTTCCGACTACTTGCCCTGAATCCGGCAGTGCTCGGCGAGCGGACCGCCACCGACATGGGCATCTTCTATACGCACGCCGGGCTACCCCGGCCTGAGCGTGAGCTGTCTGCGGCAGTGACGTCACGCGTCAACGGCTGCGTATTCTGCGCATCGGTGCACAGTCGATCCGCCGCCCAATTGAGCAAGCGGACCGCGGACGTCCAACGCGTGCTCGACGACGGCGTCGCGGCCGAGCTCGATCCGCGCTGGCGTGCGCTCACCGATCTGGCCGCGGCACTCACGGCCACTCCACCTGCCGCAACACAGGCCCACATCGACACACTGCGCAAGCTTGGCCTCGACGATCTCGACCTCCTTGACGCGATCCAGGCCAGCGCATTCTTTGCCTGGGCCAACCGCCTGATGCTTTCGCTCGGCGAACCTATCCGACCACCGCAGCCAGCCTGAGCAGCCCGACCCAACCCTTGTCACCGCCTGTAAACTTTCGGCGATCAGCATGTGCCGAAGCATCAGAACCCTGGCCAACTTTGAGCCCCCAGCCACCGACGAGGAAATCCGCGCCGCGGCGGTACAGTTCGTCCGCAAACTAAGCGGCGCAAGCCGTCCGTCACGCGCCAACGATGTGGTTTTCGATCGCGCCGTCGCCGACGTCACCGCGGCGGCCGGTCGACTGATCCGGGAACTGTCGACGACAGCCCCGCCGCGCAATCGGGAGGCGGAAGCTCGGAAAGCTCAGGACCGCGCTCGCGAGCGGTACGCTCGGCCCGCCGACGCCGCTTTGCCAGCCCACAGCTCGGCTGCCTCGTAAGCCCGCCACTGCGGTGCTGATGGTCGAGCAGAACGCGGAGTTGGCGCTTCGATCGCAGCCCGCGGCTACGTGCTACAGATAGGATCCATCGTGCTGGAAGGACCCGCGCAGGCCCTGCTCGGCAATGTTCGTTTGGGCGGGACCGTCTGCGGCGCATGGCCCGACGGGCACACGCGAGCTGCCCAGGCCGCAGGATCTCGGACCCGGGTCCGGACTGCACGTCCGCACGTCTTCGCTCGGCGGATAGGCTCGCTGTGCCACACGGCCGACGGCGCGCTGAAGGCGCCTGGCTGGTGCGATCCCGACTTCAAGGAAGGCCTTTGTGACCAAGACCCCGGTGTATAGCCTGCTGCTGGGTTTGGTGTGTTGTTTGAGCCTTCCGCCAGCCAGGTCGCTGGCGGCAAGTCCCGAAGGCGGCTGGCTACCTGGCCCAGGTGCGGCCGGGTCGAGCACGTACGATGGCTACATCGACCAGCCATTCATGAGCACAAGGCTCGTTCAACCCGGCTTGTTGCAACTGTCTGGGTGGTTCGTCGATACGACAGCTCAAGGCTGGGCGGGGGCTGACGATGTGGAAGTCCTCGTCGGTTTGATGAACGACGGCGGTACTCCGCTGGCTCATGCTCTCATGGCCCAGCCACGTCCGGATGTGGCTAAAGCGCTGAACAACCCGTACTGGGCTGCCTCGGGCTGGAGCGCGGCGATTCCCGTCGGCGCGCTGTTCGAAGGTCACAACACACTTTCGGTCTACGCGCATTCTCCCGCTCGCGGCTGGTGGTATAAGCAGGTGGCCATCGACGTGGCACCCACGGCCTCGGCCCAGCGCATTCCCTCAGCTACTGGCTACGACGCATCCTTTCCGGAGTGTGGTGAGGCGATGCCGTTGCCAGCGTTCGGGATCGTGGGTGTCAACGGCGGCCGAGCATTCACGCCGAATGTGTGCCTCGCGCAAGAGTACGCTTGGGCGCTCACCAGCAAGTCGCCGGTGCAGCCGCACGTGGCGTTCTACATCAACACCGGCAACCCCGGTCCGGGTGTCTCCCCGCATTGGCCGGCCAATGGCACGGCAACGCCCCAGCCATGCGACGGCTCGGCAAGCGTGGCGTGTGCGTACGATTACGGGTGGCTGGCAGCTGAGGATGCACTCAGCCGTGCACGCACGGTCGCCGGCGGCCTCGCGACCCAGGTGCCATGGTGGTTGGACGTGGAGGTAGAAAACAGCTGGTCCGCAGACAAGGCCGCCAACAGTGCCGATTTGCAGGGCGCAATGGCCGCCCTGCGACAATTCGGCGTGGCCTCGGTCGGCATCTACGGGTTGTCGAGCGGCTGGGATGAGATCATCGGTGCAGGTCCGCCGAATGCCCCATTTGTCTCGGTGCCCAACTGGCGCCCTGGCGCAAAGACCGCCGCCGAAGCACCCACCTGGTGCGCGCGCCCCGTTCCCGGCGGGAAGGTGGAATTCGCCCCACCTCGCGACCGCCACATAAATGCGAAGTACGCGTGTTACTGAAACGACACCCGAGGTTGGGTGCGGTCCGCGCCACGGCGCTGACGGTCCTGCTCT
>JBPCIO010000026.1:0-5248 GCA_051006215.1 Chloroflexota bacterium | reverse complement strand
GTCGCTCGAGCCGAGACGCTTGGTACTGCCCGCTGGCGAGCCCCTTTCCATTTGCGTGTCAGGTGTGGTGTCCCTCATCGTGACCATGGCGGGCGGAACGAGCATCGAGGTTGGGACGGTAGGTCACGCGGCAGGCTTGGCGTATGGTGCTGCTCGAAGCAGAGTGTCGCAGTCTCGGGGCAGGAACGCCTGACGAGGTCAAGGTATGTCGACCGATTCAGGCGACTCTGTGTTTCGGCACGTGCTGTTGCGCTACACGCTCGGCCAGCTCAAGCGGTCGCGCGAACCGCGGCGTGCACCCGTCTACATTCCGTGGAGCGTGGCTCGCTGGCTGTTGCCCTATCGGAAGCGTGCGGCACGGATATCTTCCCGATGCCTCACGAGATGCTCGCAAACATGCTCGGTACAGGAAGGCCATTCGTGACGCGGACAGCCGAAACACTGCAGCCATGGCGACTCATCGCCGGCGCGGGGTCGAGGCAGCCGCCTGCGAAGACTATCGTACTATCGAACGCGAGTATGCCCGCCTGCTGAGCTAGATCACACGGCTTCAATGGAAGTGCCCGCGGCACCGGCGCCTCTGGTTGCCTAGCTGTGCGCCTCAAGGATGCCGATGCGTCTGCCGGCGGCGTAGCGCGCGCTGACTTTGGGCGACGAGCCGTGCGACTGATCGCGGACCAAGTAGTGTGCGCAGAAGCTCTAGAAAGCGGACAAGCACGGCCGTGATGGCCTCCTGCGTTGCCGCCAGGCCGGCTTCCTGCTCGATCTGGCGCAGCCCATGCAATCCCTCGTGTTGGGCCTCCACCCCTCCGAGCAGCGGTACGTCCTCTGTGGCGAGGGTCAAGGCTAAGGTCAACACTGCCTGGAACCGGCCTGGCTCGGCGAGGAGGCCGGACGCGTGCGCCTGAAGCACATCCAGGACGTCCTCTGCCGCGGCCGCTGGATCCGCGGCGGCCAACCGGTCGTCCCCATATGGGTTCAGCAGTCGGAACAGCAACCGATCGAGCTCGGGGTCGTTCCGCTGCATAACGTTGCCGTACGGCCACTCGCGGTGAGGCTCACCTGTTCACGAGAACGTCATGACGCGGGAAGGAACTGAGTCCCGATCGCTTCGCTCACCGGACCGCAGGAGCAATCCGACCTGTACCAGGATTGCGCTCAGGTACACCAGTCCGGATGGCACCCACATGATCAAACCGGCGAGCTGTTGGTCCTGAAGCGCCGAGAGTCCCGCGATGCGCGGAGCTAGCCTGTAGATGGTGTACAGAGGCTCCGAGCTGAACGTCAGCAACACGCCGATGACCGTTCCCTCGACCGATGCTGCCGCGAGGTACACCACAGCCACGCCGGGGCCCATCCGTCTCGACGCATCGGTCGGCTGCACCAGCGGCCACCAGAACAGCAGCGCTGTGCCCAGCAACAAGGCGTGCTCGAGATCGTGAGCGAGGCTGCGGCCCTGGGCCGCGTCGTAGAGCAGCGGCACGTGCCAGAAGACAAATGTGCCGAGGAAGAGCACCTCAGCCACCAGCGGCTGAGTGATGTGATGCCCCAACCTGTGAAGCTGACCGCGCGGGCTGAGCAGCCGTCCAACACCCCGCCGTTCCTGGTCTGGCAGGCCCCAGAGCAGCGGCACCAGTGGCGCTCCGATCAGCAGCAACGGCGCTGCGCCGAGCACCAGGAGCATGTGCTGCAGCATGTGAACGCTGAACAGTCTGTCGTCGTAGGTGTTGATTGGCGACTCCAGGGCCAAAAGTAGGACGGCCAGACCGCAGCCGAACGACGTCGCGCGCCAGCGTTCCGGCGCGGCCCGTCGCGTTCGTCGCATGATCCGGCGCAGACCACGTGCGTACACGAATGCGACCAGACCGATGCTGAGCAGGATGAGCGGATCCCACGACCAAGCACTCGGACTCATCGTTCACTTTCGCGTGTGATGCACAAGCTGCTCAGACGCGTCCGCACCGGGCCAGAAAGAAACTCGCAAAGGCGCCCACCAGAATCATCAGCGTGAACAGCGCGCGTATGGTCATACCGGCACACTCATAGATGCCGCGACACCCACAGCCCGGCGCGTGCCCTCTCGCGAGTCTGACCCAGGGTGCGCCAGACACGCACGCGACACATGCACGCGCGGTCGGTGTGCACATGATTGCCACTCCACAATGCCCTCTTTGCGGCGAGCAGATCGATGATTTGCATCACATTTCCGGTGCTGTCAAGAAACGGTCTTTCATGCGACGAAGGGCACGATCCTCGTCGGAACAAACAGCTTCTTGCACGAACACGCCAACCAAGTCGCCCGAGCGGGTGTCGCGCGGCTCGTCGACTAACTTGCGATGATCGGTGCTGACGGAGGGCGGAGCTCCGATGTGAGGATGCGAATCTCGCGCGACCGCGGCCCAATATGGGTCGAGCGGCGCGGCGGACACGAAAGAGAGATGCCGCAAGGTGTCCGCAGGCGGCGGCGCGCTCGGGGTCACACGGCCGTGGATAGGGCAGTCCCGGACAAGAAGCTGCTGGATGCGCTCGGCCGTTTCGTCGTGCTCTTCGACGCTGTGGTCAGGGCGTTCACGCGGCGGCGGGAACTCTGATCCAGGGGGGACTCGCTCATTGCCGGCACGGCACAACAATAGGCCGTCGCTGGCGGCTCAGGCCGCGGAAGGTTGTGGCCCGCCGAGTGCGCGATTTGTGACGGGCGTCATTTACGGGCGACCTGGTCACCGGCACAATGGGCACGGCTGAATACGTGCTGCTTGTGCTGCAACGACCTTGTCGTCCCGCGGGTTCCGTCCTGGCCTTCACGCTGGCAAGTGACCTCGTGCAGCACGCATACCCGCGATTGACGTACTCCTCACTCTCAGCGAGGAGCTCGGCGATCTCGTTGGCCAGGCCCTCCCCTGGCGAGGTTCAAAGACGTGCTGGGGCAAGCAGCGGAGAACTTGCGTCAGATCACCCGTCGGTCGGTGCAGGCACAGCACGCGGGGCTGTCGTGAAGACTCTTAGCAGTGGGGCCAAGGCGCACCCAGTCCGGGCGCGCGGCGGATTGATTGCCGACCCCTCCCGTGGAGCGTGTCCATGCATTTAGAGGGGAAGCCCTGGATGCGAACGAAGCGAGCATTACCCTGGCCAGCTGCAGGTGTCTGCCTGGTCGCCGAAGCACTG
The DNA here is from genome assembly GCA_051006215.1 of Chloroflexota bacterium. Taxonomy (GTDB): domain Bacteria; phylum Chloroflexota; class UBA6077; order UBA6077; family CF-72; genus CF-72. The sequence goes on along the minus strand of JBPCIO010000026.1, from coordinate 2,086 downwards.
CTCGTCGCCGGAGCGGGGTGCGCGCAGATCGGTAGCACAGACCCCGTCACGGACCAGGGGCGGACCATATCAGACCTGTTCAACCTGGAGCTCGTCCTGGCGCTCCTGTTGTTTCTGCTCGTGGGGGGCCTCCTCACCGCGATCATCATCCGCTTCCGCGGGCGGCTCGGGGATGCGGACCCGCCCCAGGTGGCGGGCAATCGGAAGCTTGAAGTGACCTGGACCGTGCTGCCGGTGCTCGTGTTGGCCTGCCTGTTCATCCTCACGGTTCGGACCATGAACGCCGTCGATGCCGCCTCCCCGGCCGAGCTACCCATCCAGGTCATCGGCCACCAGTGGTGGTGGGAGTTCCAGTACGAGGATCTGGGTGTGGTGACGGCAAACGAGCTCCACGTGCCCGTGGACGCGCCCTTACGCTTGGATCTGCAGAGCGCCGACGTCATCCACAGCTTCTGGCTACCCCAGTTTGGCTGGATGGAGGACAACATCCCGGGCAAGACGAACCAGATGCGGGTGCGGGTGAGCCAAGTGGGCGACTACGTGGGCGCCTGCACGCAATTCTGCGGAACTGAGCACGCCTGGATGCGGCTGCGTGTGACCGTCCAGCCGCGGGACCAGTTCGATGCCTGGGTTCGACAGCAGCGGCAGCCCGCCGTGGCGCCGGTGTCCGCGACGGCGACGCACGGCCAGCAGGTGTTGCAGCAGCGTACCTGCGCAAATTGCCACGCCATCCAAGGAACGTCTGCCCAGGGAAAGGTGGGCCCGGACCTCACGCACCTGGCTAGCCGCGCGACCATCGCTGCGGGCACTCTGGACAATACGCCAGACAACCTGCGGCGGTGGCTCAAGGACGCTCAGGGCGTCAAGCCGGGTGTGCTTATGCCGAGCTTCCCCGACCTTTCCGACGCCGACCTGAGCGACCTGGCGAGCTACCTGGAGGGACTCGAGTAATCATGGCCACACTCGCGCAGCCGTACCCATATCCCGAGGCCGTGACCGCGCGCTCCGAGCGCCTCCTGGACTGGGTCACGACCACGGATCATAAGCGAATCGGCATCCTCTACCTGCTGACAACCGCGGTGTTTTTCGTGCTGGGTGGGATTGAGGCGTTGATGATCCGGATCCAGCTCGCGGTCCCGGGCAACACCTTCCTGGATCCCGGGGCCTACAACGCCGTCTTCACCATGCATGGCACCACCATGATCTTCCTGGTGGTGATGCCGCTCTTGCTGGGCTTCGCCAACTACTTCGTCCCGCTGCAGATCGGGGCCGTCGACATGGCCTTCCCTCGCCTCAACGCCATGAGCTACTGGCTCCTGCTGTTCGGGGGACTGGTGCTGTACTTCGGCTTTGTGGCGGGCACGCCGCCGGACACCGGCTGGTTTAGCTACGCCCCACTTACAGAGAAGCCGTACAGCCTGCGACCGAGCACAGACTACTGGGCGCTGGGCCTGGTGGCCACCAGCGTGGGTACCATCGCCACGGGCATCAACCTCCTGGTCACCATCATCAAACTCCGTGCGCCGGGCATGACGCCGGCCCGCATCCCGGTCTTCACCTGGATGTGCGGGGTGACCGGGTTCCTTATCCTCGCCGCGATTCCCGCGCTCACAGCTGCGCAGGCCATGCTGCTGCTGGACCGCTATGCGGGTACCCACTTCTTCGATGTAAGTGCCGGTGGCGACCCACTGCTGTGGCAGAACCTCTTCTGGTACTTCGGCCACCCCGAGGTCTACATCATGGTGCTGCCGGCTTTCGGGATCATGTCTGAGGTCGTCCCGGTCTTCTCCCGCAAGCCGATCTTTGGCTACTCGGTGGTGGTGGGCTCCGGGGCCGCCATCGCGTTTCTTTCGGCCACTGTCTGGGCCCACCACATGTTCACCGTGGGTTTGGGGGAAGTGGAAGACGCCCTCTTTGGGTTCTCGAGCATGACCATCGCGGTGCCCACCGGGATCAAGATCTTCAGCTGGCTGGCGACCATGTGGGGCGGCCGCATCCGACTGACCACGTCGATGTTGTGCGCGATGGCCTTCGTCGTGGAGTTTACGATCGGCGGCATCACCGGCGTCATGTTCGCGACCGTCCC
>JBPCIO010000025.1:0-2618 GCA_051006215.1 Chloroflexota bacterium | reverse complement strand
CGCCCTTGAGGCCAGCGTCGAACAGCCACTGCAGGTACTCAGCATCGTCCCAGGCGTCACTGGTTTTCACGCCCGTGGGCGACAAGCCCGCCGTGATCACGACGATGCTAGGCTGAGCGATGTGGGCGGCCGTGTACGCCAGCCCCAGGAACCGCACGTAGTCGGCGGCCTGCTGGCGACTGATGGCAGCATTGCCCCACTCACGATTGAGATTGACCTCGTTCCAGACTTCCACGGCGTCCACGGTGCCAGCTGCGGAGCCGGGCCGATAGCGCGCAGCGAAGGCGGAGATGAAGTCGGCGTAGTCCTGGTAGTTGTCTGGCGGCCCATTGTGGGCGAGATCCTTGCGTGCCCAATCCGGCTGGAAGTCGATCCGGGCAATGATTTTGATCCCGTTGGCAGCGCTGGCGCGGACAATCCGGTCGGACTCGGTCCAGTCGTAGACGCCCTTCGCCACGCCTTCGATACTGCGCCACTTGAACAGCGTTTTCTGCCAGTGAAAGCTGGCCCCAGCGGCAATTTTGAGGTCACGATCGGTGGTCGTCGGCTGGCCCCACAGAAACATGCTCAAACCGTAGTCGGGGCTGGACACAGGCGCCGGAGGTGGGTTGGGCTTGACAGCGCCCGGCGAGACCAGAGTCGAGGACGAGGGTCCCAACCCGACAGCGCTGCCGGCGCCCTTCACGAAGGCATTGCCAAACACACTTGCAGGGGGCGGGTGACCGTTGAGCGCCGCGCGCAGCAACGGGCTCGCGGCGGCCTGCGCGGCGAGGTCCGCTGGCAGACCCTCGCCTGTTAGGAGCGCCTTGAGATAGTCGGCCAACAGCAAGCCCTGAGTACACCCGCAACCCTTGTCGTAGTGCATGATGCCGCGCTGGAAGCGCTGGTAGATGAAGTTGTGGTTGGTGGGATCGTAGGCTGGCCTGGAGACCGGTGCGCCCCAGATTTCGAGATCGAGCAGGCCCTGAATGCTCGGATCGATCGTCCCCGCGAGGTCAGCGCTGATCGTGTTGAAGAACGTGCTCTGGAAGTTGACTGGCTGGCCATCGAAGGTGTCCTGAGCAGTCCTGCGGACATAGTCGAGGATGTCGCTGGCGTAGCTCGGGCCGCCCACCTTGGGCGCCATCGAGGTCAAACTGATGTCGCCGGCTGGGAAGGTGCTGCCGTTCATCGTGGTATATGGCAGCAGTCCCTCGTCGAGGAGATTCATCGTCCCCACGCCCTGCCCGGCACACTGCTGCAGGACCAGCCGCTGGAAGAATTGGCTGATACAGCCCTCGAACTGAAAGTCTCGGCTGACGGGGTAACCGAAGGTCGTCACGCCGCCGCGATGGCTGAAGTAATCCCAGAAGGCTTCGCGGTCGATGCGGTAGCCCGTCTGCGCGAACATGCGCGGATCGGCCTGGACAGCGTCAGGTACCTGGGCAAAGGATGCTATCGGCGAGGCGATGCTCACCAGCAGCAGCGACACAGCCATGGATAGCCAAGCGGGCAAGAGGTGATCTCCGATCGAGCGTCAGGGCAAAATTGGACGAGCCCGCGTACCATAACCTGTTTTCAGCGTTCACGTGCTGCGCTGTAACGTCACCGAAATCGCGGCAAGTTGCGTGCCGCTCTTGCCTGTAAGCTCAGCCAGCGATGGGTGAAGTGCTGCGCGCGGAACGCTGGGGTCACATCTCCCCGTGCAATCTGCAACAACCGGCCGCCTTGGTGTTCAATCCGAAAGCCGGCCACAAATTGGGACTGGATACGAATTCCGGAGATGCCCAGGATGCCCAGGCTGCACTGCGAGCAGAAGGAATTGCCTTCGATCCCTGGCCGACGGAACACGCGGGACACGCAACCGAGCTAGCCCGACAGGCAGTCACCGAGGGCAGACAGCTGGTGATCGCCGCGGGCGGGGACGGCACCGTCAACGAGGTCGCCCACGCGCTCGCCAACACCGACACCGTACTCGGTCTGATGCCGCTGGGAAGCATCATGAATGTCGCACGCACCTTGTGGGTGCCGCGTGATCTGGCCGCCGCTGCCCGAACCCTTGCCGAAGGTACGGTCCTGGCGATGGACATGGGCCGCATGGGCCACCGATTCTTCCTTGAAGCGGCGGGAGTCGGTCTGGATGCTGGCCTGTTCGGCTACTTCGAGCGGCTCGAGAAGGGCGGCGACCCGGTGACGGTCCTAAAGGCCGGGCTGCGGTTTCTGCGCCAGCTCGGCAACCCTAGCATCACCCTCGAGCACGACGGCAGCCGGCTGAGAACGCGGGCGCCTATGGTCAGCGTTGCCAACGGTCCGTACGTTGGCGCCGCTTATGCCATTGCGCCGAACGCCCGCATCGACGACGGGGCGCTCGACGTGGTCGTGTTCCGACATACCACCATCTTGCGCGTGCTGCTGCACCTCGTGCTCATTGCGGGTGGGCGTCCCCTGCCGCCACCGGCCCGGGCGCGTACGCTGCGCGTACAGTCCGTCCGAGTCAGCCAGAGGCGGGGCCGGCCGTTACCGGTGCACCTCGATGGAGTTCCGGTGGGGGTCACGCCGGCGCGCTTCGAAGTGGCTCCGGCAGCGCTGCGCGTCGTCGTTGGGCCGCCCCAGGCGACAGGCGTCCGAGCGTGGGACGT
>JBPCIO010000024.1:0-9282 GCA_051006215.1 Chloroflexota bacterium | reverse complement strand
GGCCTGCTGGCGGTCATGGGCAGGGGCGATCCACTGATCGGGGACGCGCTGCAGACCATCCTCGACCGCGGCCACTTCATCCGATCACTCCCGGACCAGGGTCCCGGCCCGGCGCCAGCTGGCGGCGCGCCAAGCCCGCTCGACACCGATCCGGCCATCGTCACCGAGCTGATCGGGCGCAGCCAGGCCTCCATCGCCGCCGTGAGGCGCGACATCCGAACCAAGTCCGGATCGGCGCTCCTTGACTTTATCCTGGCGGACCTCCTGGAGCTGAAGCGGATCTTGTTCGATCCGCGAAGCCATCAGGTGTTCATGTCGGCGATGGAGGCCGCCTGGTGGCTCAACGACCAGCTGCAGGCGTGGTTGGGCGAGAAGAACGGGGCCGACACGCTCACGCAGTCCGTACTCAACAACGTCACCTCGGAAATGGGACTGGCGCTGCTGGACGTGGCGGATGTGATCCGCCGGCATCCGGACGTGGTCGCCTTTCTTCGACTGCAGCACGTCGAGGACGAGGACTTCCTGGACGAGCTGCCCAAACTCGCGGGGTCGCTGACCCGTCGCGCGGTGGCGACGGCCGCTTCAAGCAGTTCGCGCGCTCCGTCAGCGCCGCTGCTCATGAGCGTGAATCCCAGGTACCGCTCGGCGTACGCGATCCAGCGGACGTCGCCCAGCGATTCAGCCAACACCAGTGCCTCGTGTCCAAGCTGCTGGGCGGGTCCGATCTCAGCGTGAAGCATTTTTAGGTGCCCAAGCATGGTCAGAGCGCGCACGCGGAGAGTTGACCGAGTCGTGCTGGTTCGACTCAGGACTGCCTCCAGCGCCGCATCGGCATCCCAGAACCGGCCGCGACTCCGCCAGAGATGGGCCAGGGTCGTTGCAAGACGGAGCTCCGGCTCCCCCGACGATGCGTTCCGGAGTCCGGCAGTCAAGCGCAGACCGCAGATTGGCCGTTTCGGCGTCCAGCTGTACGTACCACTGTGCAGTGTCCGACCCGACCAGGTCAACCGGGGCTCGATCGGCCAGCTCCGTATACCACGCTGCATGACGCTCAGCGAGGGATGGCAGCTCATCTGTATCGCGCAAGCGTTCGACTGCGTACTCGCGGATGGTCTCGAGCAGGCCGAAGCGCTGGTCCTGCTTGGGCTGCGGCCAACCCGATCCGGACGGTGCTGTGGCTCGGCAACCGCCCGGAAAAGGCTCGGGAAAACGTTGAACCAGGCTGCTGCCCATTAACCGGCCCAGTGCATGGAGCACGCTGGTCGCCGGAAGCTGCGAATCAGCGCAGATCGCCTCTGCTGCCTCGACCGTCCAACCCCCGGCGAAGATCCCCAGACGGCGGAAGAGCGTCTGCGCGGGCAGGTCCAGCAAGTCGTAGCTCCACGTCAGCGTCGTCCGGAGCGCCTGCTGACGCTCAGGAAGATCGACTGCACCATTGGTCAATCCGGCCAGGCGTTGATCGAGGCGGCGCAGTAACTCCGCGGTGAGAGCAGGTCCATCCGCGCGGCGGCCAGCTCAATGGCGAGCGGCAAACCATCAAGGCGCCGAACAATGCGTGCCACATCGCGGGCGCTTCCCTCGGCGAGCTCGAAGTCGGGCTGCACTGCCTGGGCGCGCTCGACGAACAACCGCACCGCCGCTGACGCGCCGATCGCTTCGACCGGCTCGTCGCGCTCAACAGCAGCGAGCGGCGCGACCACGAATCGCCGTTCGCCCCGGAGGCGCAAGGCGGCCCGGCTGGTGACCAGCAGGTTGAGCCCGGGGCAGCTAGCCAGAAGCTCGGCCACCAACGGCGCCGCCTCGGGCAGGTGCTCGAAATTGTCCAGGAGCAGCAGGACTTGACGCTCACGCAGGCAGTTCAGGATGAGCTCGCGCGCGCTGTGGCCGCCTGATTCGCGCAGCTCCAGAGCGCGCGCGATCGTCGCCGGCACCAGTCGGTGGTCGCGCAACGTCGCCAGATCGACGAAGATCACTCCGTCGCCGTACTCACCGGCGACCGCTGCGGCCACAGCTATGCACAGACGCGTCTTGCCCACGCCGCCTGGCCCCATCAGCGTGAGCAGCCGGGCGATCGAGCGCGATTGGTGCAGCAGCTTGCAGGCGCGCGCCAGATCCTCTTCGCGCCCGATGAGCGGTGTTGGTGGCACAGGCAACCTGACGAGGTGAAGCGCCGTCCTGGATGGGCTGGAGGTCGGTGCCTGGCCGGTCGAGCGGTTGGCACGGCCCGCTGTCTGGACCAGCAAATCGCGCTCCTCCGCTGATATATCGAGCGCATTGGCCAGCACCCCGAGCGTCCGGGGGTAGGGTGAGCGACGTGCGCCGCTCTCGAGCGCGGCGATTGCCTTGGACGACAGCCCGGCGCGATCGGCCAGCGCTTCCTGACTCAGACCGGCACGTAGGCGTAGTTCCCGCAGGCGCTGGCCGAAGACCGTCTCGGGTGGGCTCATGTTCGCTAGCGGCTCACGCCGCATCAAGACGGTGCAGCCAGCTCACGCTGCACGGTAGCGCCTCCACGGGCCAGCGTAGAGGAAGCGTGGGGGCACTGTGGGTGTCCAGGTGAGGGGCTGTGGGGCAGGCTAGCGATGCACCACTTGGGCTCGCGCGACGTCAAGTGATCGCACGGGCGCCTCTCTTAGTGGTTGGCCATTCCCCCATTCCCCGGTTGGAGGTAATCCCGATGACCAATGTCCTGGACGGGAGCGCGCCCGCGATCCCGGCACTCACGAGGGCGCTGCTCACAGAGTGGCGTGCCGCGGCGGCCCGCGTGACGAAACGCACACGGCAAACACCCACGAAGCAGGCAGCCCGCTTGATCCAGGACGAGGTAGCGCACTGGGTCGGTTCGCGCCTGCTGGCGATTGGCCTCGCCGCAAGTATCGCGAGCGGTTCGGTTTTCCCACCCGCGGCCATGGCCCAGTCGGCCCCGACTCCACAGGTCTTCACGAACCCGTTGTATCGTCCGGCTCCGACTGCGACGCCGGTCCCGAACCCGACCCCGGCGGTCACGACGACCAGTATCGACATTACTGGCGGACAGGTCGAGGTTCCCGTTCGACTCCAGCCAGACGTCCCAACTCACCCTGAGTGGAGATGTCGCGGCCTTGTGCAACGGTGCCGATTACATCTACCAGGACTGCTCGCTCATCCCGCTGCAACAATTGCGCGCAGACCCGGCGGGAGCAACGCAGCACCTGAGGCGGCAGGAGGCGAAAGCGATCGGCAGCGTCCTCCAGCAGTACCAGTTGCCGGACAGTGAACGGTCGCGCGTGATGCGCTACGCCCGTGACCAGGTGCGCGCCGAACTATACGCGCAGCTTGTGCAGGCCTTGCGCAAGGACTCGGCCAGCCGTGATGACGACGAGACGTTGCTCGTCAACGCGTTCACGCAGCGGGTGCGCGACGCGCATCGCCGGTCGCTCGTGGCTGCGCAGCGCGAGTACGAAATCTGGCGGCAAAACGCGTGCGGGTACGTGCCGCCGCCAGGCTTCAGCTACAGCGCCCGGAGCGCGTGCATCGGAATTCGGCGGCGTTCACCCCGGAGTCGCCAGGGATCGCGGCGTTCGTGGCATACGGGGCCAAGCAGACGTTCGAGAACCAGGGGGTAAACGACCCCAGAACCGGACCGCTGTTCTGGGCAACATCGAGCGGCGCCCTGCTGGGCTACGGCGCGGCCTTCACGGGGCTGTCCACTGCCGCTGGCGCGTACCTGGGCGCACCGACCGCCGTTGTCAAGGCGCTCTTCCCATTCGCGACCAGACTAGCGCTCGGTGGCACGGGGGTAGGCACCAGCACAGCCACGGCGGCTACCGGCGGCGGTATTGCAGGAGTCCTGGCCGCAACCATTTCCACTCTCATCACCGCCTCCATGAGCCTCGCCAAGGAGCTGGCCATTCCCGACCAGTTGCAGGCCCTCATCAACGGCACCGACACCTACCCCGTCGAGTCGATTCTGAGGAATTGCAGCGACACCGTTGTGTGCTTCACCGCTGGCAACTCGGACCTGCAGACGTCGCTGCACCAGGAGCTGTTCGCGGTATTCCAGCTCACCACGCGGCCAGACTATGCAGGCAGTGAACCGGCTCCGGCCGCCCAGCCGGGAGACTCTCGGCGGGTGGTGGCGGGCAGCTCGGTCGACTGGCTCCAGTACGAGGCCGAGGATGGCTCGCCGCGCGCCGTGCGCCTGAGCAGCGGGCCGTGGTTGGCCGACCGGGCTGACAGCGCTGGTGAGGGGCGCGCGCGACTCACGCTGTCGATCAGTTACAAGAGTGCGGACGGTGCCACGTGGGCCGCGCGTCGTATTGCGAACCAATTTCTGATCGCCCGAAGCGGCATCCCGCCGACTGCTTACGACTACCCCGCGCCACGACAGTCGACGGAGCTGTCGGTCCTGGACCTGAGTGGACGCACCGTCACCGCTCAGATCGCCCAGTAACCCCCGACCGGTCGCCGCGACCACCGCAGCCTGGGCTCGCTTACCGTGGTATCACGCAATGGGAGCAGCCCACGCTGCCGCGACCCCTTGACCTCTCAAAAGCCGGTCGGGGGTCAGTGCTCGTTCTTGATCTCGAAAACGAACCGAGCTCCGCGGGCGCTTCCATCCGGCGGAAGAGCTTGAACCGCCCGCCTGCTTCTTGGGACCGTCGACGTGTACATCACGTTGATCGAGAGACCGTTCTCGTAGATAGCGTAGGCCATGCGGAGGGATTGCTGGAGGAGCCACATGTCGACATGGCTTTTTGCCCTGCATGCCGATCCGTCGATTGCTGCTGGATCCGCGAGCTACTGCTCGGGTCCGGCGCTGGCTTCGGGCGAGGTGTTCACCCTCGTGGTGCGAGGACGGGGCGTGCACGCCTCTCGCCCCGCCTCTCGCAGCGAGTACCCGGCAGAACATCATCCCAGAAACGGCGCGGAGTGACTGCCGAGGTCCGCATCGACGAGGGATACCCGTTGACGATCAATGATCCCGCCTCGGCTCATTCCCGGGTGGTCGGGTTAGACGGTGTTCGACGGGGGGGGCGTGGGCTGGAGGCGCATGGCTCGCGGTTCGTGAGCGAAGCATTCTCCGGCCAGCCGTACTCATACATGCCGGTTGCCGCGCCTATCATGGCGCTGGCGCCAGCCGCGGTACCAATGCCGAGTTACGGCAAGTGGCGGCCCGGTCCGGGCAACGACGCGCCATTCGAGGTCACCGTCATCGGCGGCCAGGTCGCCGGCATGAGGAAGCGGTCGGTGATTAAGAACAACTGAGAAGTGATGCCTCTGCCCGTGCATCGACGGCCTCGGTGCGGGCGACCAAGCACGTGAGCACGTCGCACGAGATGGGGCCGAGATCGACATCCCCTCCCTCCAAGACTCGCGGCCGCTGTACGAACCGAGAATGCACGCTCTTTTGGGCCAGTTGCCTCACAATGCAGTCGACGACATGTCAAGTGCGACCAAACAAGAAGAAATGGGGACAGATGACACGGACAAACGAAGCAAACACCGTCGCGGATACGGGTGCGGCAAGCGGGTATATAGGCTCGCATGCGCGCACGTATTCGCGCTGGATCTCACTGCTGGTGCTTTGCAGCGGCTTCTTGCTGATCGTAGTCGACAGCACCGTGGTCAACGTCGCCCTACCTTCCATTCAACGTGACCTGGGGTTCTCGCAGGCCAGTCTGGCCTGGGTCGTCAACGCCTACCTGATCGCTTATGGTGGCGTGCTGCTGCTGGCCGGCAGGCTGGGTGACCTGGTCGGTCGGAAGCGGGTTTTCCTGGTCGGAGTAGCCATGTTCACTGTCGCCTCGGTCCTGTGCGGGCTGTCATTCAGTCAGCCGGTCCTGATCGCGGCGCGGTTCGTCCAGGGAATCGGCGGCGCCGTCGGCTCGGCGGTGATCCTGGGCATGGTCGTGACGATGTTTCAAGAGCCCGGCGAACGGGCTCGAGCCATGGGCATCTTCGCCTTCGTCGCCTCGGCAGGCGGCGCCATCGGCCTGCTCGCGGGTGGGCTCATCACCGAGACGATCAGCTGGCATTGGATCTTCTTTGTGAACCTGCCGATCGGACTGCTGACCATCATGCTCGGCCTGCGATTGATCGAGCCTGACGAGGGCGTCGGCCTGAGACAGGGTGCCGATGTCATCGGCGCCATCTTGGTGACCGCCGCGCTGATGCTGGGTGTCTACGCCATCGTGGAGTCGGAGGTGTACGGGCTGGTCTCGACCCACACGCTGGGTTTCGGCGCAATCGCCGTTGCACTGCTCGTGGCCTTCGTTATTCGCCAAGCACTGGTGCCGTCGCCGCTGATGCCCCTGCGCCTGTTCGCATCGCGGAACTTCTGCGGTGCAAACGTCATTCAGGCGTTGATGGTTGCGGCATTCTTCGGCTTCTTCTTCCTGGGCTCGCTTTACCTGCAGCGCGTTTTACAATACGGCCCACTGCAGATCGGACTCGCCTTCCTACCTGACACCGTGGCCATGGCTGCGTTGTCGATCGGACTGTCAGCGCGGTTCATCACGCGTTTCGGCTCGCGTACGGTGCTGCTCGCGGGCTTATCGACGATTGCGCTCGGCATGCTGCTGTTTGCGCGGTCACCCCTCTTCGCCGACTACGTGGCGGACCTGCTCCTTCCGATGGTCCTGCTTGGGATCGGGGCCGGACTCGCCTTCACGTCGCTCAGCATGCTGGCGATGGTCGACGCTACGCCCAGCGATGCTGGACTCGCGTCCGGCCTGCTGAACACGACAACCCAGGTGGGTGCGTCGCTGGGTCTAGCCGTGCTGGCTACCATTTCCAGCGAGCGCACCCGCGATCTTGTTGCACAGGGCCAGAGCACAACGGACGCATTGAGTGCCGCATATCACCTCACCTGGGCCATCAGCACTGGATTGGTGCTGGTCTGCCTGGGTCTAGCGGCAACGGTACTGAAACAAGCGGCGCCAGGCCCGGCCGCGCCCACGCAGCCACAGCAGGTCACGAACCTCGAGCGTGAGCTAACCCACTCGAGGTGATGTGCCAGAGGATCTTCAGCTCACCAGTCAGCAGCGCCGATCAACCTGCATCTGACTCCAGCCCATCGTTGCCAGTGAGCACCTGGTAGCCAACCCGGTTCGCGACGCCAAAAAAGGTGCTGAATGGGTCGCTCACGATCGTCGTCCAGGAGCAGCCGGCACCAATGTGACGCTGATGTCTGCCCCAGCGGCCAGGCTGCCGCAGACGGCCGAGGTTCGCAGATGACCAATAATTGGTCGGGCACGCTCCCAGTCAACCGCCAACTGTCAAACCAACTTGTGTGAGCTGCCACAGCCAGCCGATGGGACGGAGGCCGAGGCGTGCCGCAACGCGCTGCGAGGATACGCTGGTACGCGAAGTGCTGTAGAACAGAAAACGGCCTAACGGCCGCATGAGCGAAGCCCACGCTGCCGTCGTCGCTGCGGCATGTCCCTGGCCCCGGAAGTCCGGTCGGTTCCAGGTCCCCGCCCCAGCACCACGCGCGCTGCTTGCGGGCTTATGGCAGATCGAGATGACCTCGCCGTCGTGTGTCGCAATGATCCAGGGCCCTAGCAGTTCGTCGAGCAGCTCGTCCCATTCCTGGGCGCCCCAGTTACAGGGTTCGCGCTTCGCAGCGCCGAGATGTCACTTCCGTCCGAGCGTACGAGCGCGACCTTGGATCGAAACGCGACTGTCTCCGGAATGAGATAACTCGGTCCCGACGACGCCCGCAGCTCGATCGGCCCGAGCCGGGCCGCGAGCAGCTGGCGGCAGTGTTCGAGAATCGTCGGCGGTGAACTCAGATCACGCGACGGTGGCTCACCGGTCACCACCTTTACCAGTGCTGCTGCAAGATTGTCTGGAGACGGCGGTAACTGAGCAACTATCCCTCCACGCCAAGCGATTTCATCCGTGCCATTCAACAGCAGCCTGTACTGGTGCCTCTCCTGCACCGGTCGTTTGGATCATGGGCTGGCCCGGTTACCTGAATGGGTCCTCTCAGCTGATCGGCGTGGTTTTCGGTTTTGCGGGAGCCAAGCGCGAGGCCAATTGGATCTGGCCAGCCGCTCCGATCCTCTTTGGTGACCGGTGTGCCGGCACGCGAAACGCTCGCTCTCTTCCGCTACGACGCCACTCTCGCACTCAGCCGGATCCCGATCCCAAGCTGGTGTTCGCAGACCACCTGGACTGCCTGATCGGACCCGAGACAGTGCGATTCATAGTCGCCCGTGATAGTGCCTAAGCCCATCGCGTACGTCGCTTTCCAGAGATCGATCAGGCCATACGCGTTGCCGAAAAGATCAAGCACCATACACTGACACGATGCGATCGTGTCGGATTCGGCACCAAGCACTGGCAACCCCCCGAGGGGCTCGCGCCCGAGGAGGTCCGCGCATATTCCACCATGCTCGGGTGCGGCAGATTGTGCGCCGGCCCATGCAGGAGCTCACCGACTGAACGCAGGTGACGTCCACACCTCACTGACTCGGCGGTAGCTCTACCCATTCGGGAGATCGGACACATGCTAGACAGCTCGGAAGACTCCAGTCGTGCCATGTCGCGGACACTCGCCTTCCGCAGCACCCAGGGCACCCGGCTTCCGCTCCAACTCACCAGCTTTGTTGGTCGGGAACGGGAGCTCCTTGAACTGGTCCACCTGATCCGCACCGCTCGCCTGGTGACTCTGACCGGAGCGGGTGGGATCGGGAAGACGCGGCTGGCCGTTGAAGTCGGGCAACGTGTGGCCGAGCAATTCGCAGACGGAGTCCGGATAGTCGACTTGGCCAGCGTGGCGCACGCGCGGCACGTGCCCCAGGCCATCGCGTCGGTGCTTGGGATTTCGGAGCAGGCCCGTCGACCGCTCATGGACGTGCTGACGGATGGCTTGCGGTCGCGCGTCTTGTTGTTGGTGCTCGATAACTGCGAGCACCTGGTCCACTCCTGTGGCGAGCTTGCACAGCGCTTGTTGCAGCACTGCCCGGAGCTGCGCATCCTAGCGACGAGCCGTGAGCCCATCGGCGTTGCCGGCGAGACCACGTGGCGCCTGCAGCCTCTCGGGCTGCCAGCGCGGGGCCCAGACCTGCCCTCGGCGATGGTGACGCAGTCGGAGGCGGCGCGCTTGTTCGACCAGCGAGCGTCGGCGGCTCTTCCAGGGTTCTCGCTCGCGCAGCATGCGGCCAGCGTCGCCCGTATTTGCTGGCAAGTGGATGGCATCCCGCTCGCGCTGGAGCTGGCAGCTGTGTGGGTCAGGACACTGTCGGTCGAGCAGATCGCCGAACGGCTTAGTGACGCGCCCCGACTGCTGAGCAC
>JBPCIO010000023.1:0-34542 GCA_051006215.1 Chloroflexota bacterium | reverse complement strand
ACTCCATATCGCCCTCGATTACGAATACTGGTTACGCCTGGCACTCGGCGGAGCAACCTTCAGCCACATTCCGCGCGTGCTGGCCGGCTGGCGGCTGTATCCAGGCATCAAGTCGTACGCTCGCCGCCTGGAGATGCACACCGAGGTGAATCGGATGATGCTCGACCGGCTTGGCAAGGTGCCCGATCAGTGGATCTACAACTACGCCCACGCCCGACTCGAGCTCACGAGCATCGACTCCACCAAACACCTGCGCTTCGCGGTCGCGCTCGCGGCACTGACTGTGTCGGCTTCACTGCGTTGGAACCATTCGGTCCCGCCAAGAGTTCGAGCGTCCACCCTGATCTGGCTCAAGGATGGAGTGAAGCTCTTGTACTGGTCCCTGCGTGCGCAAGCCCGCGCTCGACTGCGGTGAGAGTTGGTTTCGACATCAGCCAGACCGGTCGGTTCAAGGCCGGCTGCGGCTACTTCGCCGACAGTCTGGCGCGTGAGATGATCGCGGCGCACCACGAGAACACCTACATCCTGTATCCCACGTTCGGGTACGGCTACTGGGATCCCGACTGGCAGACAAGCACGCTGCAACTGCCCGAGCAGCCCAACGTCGTTCGTGGCCCGGGGCAGACGTCGTTTGGGCAGCTCGAAGCATTCTGGTCGGACCCACCTGCGGACTTCGAAGCCCGACTCGGATCGCCCGACATCGTGCATTCGAACAACTTCTTCTGCCCGCCGCGCCTGCGGCGCGCGCGGCTGGTGTATACGCTGCACGATCTCGCCTTTGCCACGCACCCGGAATGGACCACCGAGGCGAACTGGCACACCTGTTTCAGCGGCGTGTTCGAAGCGAGCCTCTACGCCGACCATATCTTGGCCGTGTCGAATTACACTCGCCGGCAGTTCCTGGAGATGTTCCCGTATTTTCCCGAAGCCCGTATCAGCGTCGTGTACGAAGCCAGTCGATTCGCAGGTCCGACTGCCAGCGCCGCGCCGCACGGACTGGTGCACTTGCAACCCCGCGAGTTCTGGCTAGCGGTAGGGACCACCGAGCCGCGCAAGAACCATCTGCGTCTCCTCGCTGCCTACGCCAGGCTCAGAGCAACCCACAGTGCCACTTACCCCCTGGTCCTGGTTGGCGGCGCGGGGTGGATGATGGACGACCTGGGCGCTCGGATCGAGTCGCTTGGATTGGTCGGACACGTGCAGCGGCTCGGCTACGTAGACGATCTGGCGCTGCAGTGGCTGTACCAGAATTGCACGGCGTTCTGTTATCCCTCCCTGCTCGAAGGGTTCGGGCTGCCCGTTGTCGAGGCCATGAGCCTGGGCGCAGCGGTCCTGACCTCGAGTGTCACATCGCTGCCCGAGGTTGTCGGCGACGCTGGCGTACTGGTCGACCCCTTCGACGTCGACGCCATCTGTGCAGGCATGCGGCTTCTGGCTGAAGACGCAACCCGCCTCGCGCGTTTACGCGCCGACGCCCTCCGCCGAGCTCGACAGTTCTCCTGGCGCTCAGCCGCCGCCCAGGTGATCGACCTCTACCGCGCGCTGCTCGAGGAGTACCCTCGCTCAATCGAAAGGAAGCCTGTTCTTGGAGCCGTCCCTGACCGGTAAACGAGCCGCCTGTACGATCATCGCGCGAAACTATCTGGCCCAGGCGCGAGTGCTTGCTCATTCGTACCTCGAGTACGAACCAGAAGGCCACTTCTTCATTTTCGTTCTCGACGGCTTACCTGAGGGTGTCCAGCTAGGCCAGTCCATCACCGCCGTTGGGCCTAGTGAAATCGATATTCAAGACTACGTGGAATGGGCATTCAAGTACGAAGTTACCGAATTAGCGACGGCTGTGAAACCCGCTTTTCTCAAGCTGCTGTTTCGGAAATACCAGCTTGACGAGCTAGCATTCTTTGATCCCGACTGCGTTATTTTCAGGCCACTCGACGAGATGTGGCAGCTCTTGGCTGGCTCGAACATCGTCTTGATTCCGCACCTATTGCAACCGGTGCCGCTGGACGGCAAACGGCCTAGCGAGCAGGACATCTTGAGTGCCGGAGCCTACAATTTGGGGTTTATCGCTCTGCGGAACACGTCCGAAGCGGCAAAGCTGCTCGATTGGTGGCACGAGCGCCTCACGGATCTGTGCCGTATCGATGTGGCGCACGGCCTGTTCGTCGATCAGAAATGGGTCGATCTCGTACCCGGCCTATTCGCCGGTACAGCCATTCTGCGCGACGACACGTATGACGTCGCGTACTGGAACCTCAACTCGCGCAGTCTGGAAAAGAGCGGCGACGCCTTCCTCGTCAACGGTCGGCGGCTGGGCTTTTTCCACTACAGCGGATTTGATCCGGCCATGCCTAGAACCCTGTCCAAACATCAGGACCGTCTGACGGTCGACCAGGGCTCGCCGCTCGCTCGTCTGCTCGACTCGTACAGTCAATCCCTCGACGGCCGCGGCTTCGCTTTGACCCGAACGTGGCCGTACGCGTACGCCCAGTTTCAGAACGGCCTCACCGTCAGCCGGTTGCACCGCCACCTGTATGCCAACCTGGAGCCTGAACGTCGGCGCGAGTTTGGCGACCCTTTCGAGACGAACAACCCGGACTCCTTTTTCCAGTGGTCGTGTCGGCCCGACCCGGCGCTAGATGGGGTCACGCCGTTCTTGGAGCATCTGCTGGTGGAATCGCTCGAAGCCCGGATCGCGTTCCCAGAAGCGCGCGGCCGTCACCAGAAGGCATTTGTGGATTGGGCCCAGGTGCATGGCGTGGAGCGATTCGGTTATGACTCCCGGTTCGGCGACCCATCCGCCTGGCGCTCACTCGCGGTCGAGTCGCGCGGGGCAGCGTCGAGTGACACGCTCGGCGTCAACATCCTGGGGTACCTGACAAACGAAACTGGCATCGGCGCCGTGGCGCGTGGGTTCGCTCGCGCCCTGCGGGGTATGGGCGTTCCGCTCGGGTTGCGCGATCTTGCCCAGTTGTCGCCAAATCGATCGCAGGACGCCACGCTTGGCCGGATCGACGGCGCCACGCCGTTCGGCATCAACATCGTGTGCGTCAATGCCGACCAGCACTTCGTGGTCAAAGAGCACGTTGGCGAGAAATTCTTCAAGGACCACTACAACATTGGCGTCTGGTTCTGGGAGCTGCCGACGTTTCCTGGAGCCTGGAAAGATCGCTTTGGGGAATACGACGAGATCTGGGCACCCAGCGCGTTCATCGCCAATACGCTGGCGCCCGTTTCGCCGATACCGATCGTGCGGGTAGCACCGGTCCTGACCAATTCGCACCAGGGTTCCCGTGAAGCAGGCCGCACTCACCTCGGCGTCGGTCCCGAAACATTCGTCTTTCTCTTCATTTTCGACTTCGCCAGCTACTTTCAGCGCAAGAACCCGCTAGGCACCATTCAGGCCTTCAAGAACGCCTTTGCGCCGGAGGCCGACGTGCGCCTGGTCATCAAGTGCGTCAACGAGCATCTCGACCCGGATGCATTTATGAGCATGCAGGCTCTGGCTGGTCAGCATCCTGTGTCGGTTCACACTGGCTACTGGAGCCACGCAGAGATGAGCGACCTGATGATGGCCTGCGACGCGTACGTGTCGCTGCATCATTCGGAAGGTCTGGGTCTCACCATGGCCGACGCCATGGCACTCGGCAAACCGGTCATCGCGACAGCGTGGTCAGGCAATGCCGACTTCATGAACGCAGGCAACAGTTTCCCGGTGCCCTACCAGCTCGTCGAGCTGACCGGCGACGCCGGTCCATATCGCGCCGGCTCAGTGTGGGCCGAACCGGCACTCGACGAAGCCGTGCGGCTGATGCGACTGGTTCACGACGATCGCGAGCTCGCCTCAGCGCGTGGACGGGTTGCCAAACGCGATCTCGAGGAGCACTATTCCGAGCAAGCCGTGGGCGAAGTGCTGCAGCAGCGGCTGGCTCTAGCCGTGACCAGACTGCAGCAGCGAGCGCCGGTCAAGACTCAGGTTGGCCTCGCCCGGACGTCCGCACCCGCGGCGCGCGCCGTTCCGACCGTTCCGCCCATGGACCTGGGCGACAGTAGTCATGGCCGCGTGGGCGTGCTGATGAAACGCGGGATGAACTTCCTGCTGCGCTACCACACCCACTATCAGGGCGAGATCAATCTCGCCTTCGCTGGATTCCTGCGCCAGCTCGCCGCGGACCAGGATGCTCAGGGCGCGGAGATCAAGACGCTAGCGCCCCGAGGCGAAGTCAAAGCCCTGGAAGCGCAGCTCAAGGACGTCATCAAAGTCCTTGGAAAGACGGCCACCGAGCTGGCCCGCCACGAGACCTACTTCAGCGCACGACCCTACATGGCCATCGATGCGTATGGCTCGGGCGGCGATCTCAACAAGCCGATGGGGTATGCAATAGGCGAGCTTGCTGGCGCCGCGGAGGCAGCCGTGCCCGACTTCTCGGATCTGTTCCGCGGCCAGGAAGCGTTTATTGCCGACCGACAGCGTACCTACCTGCGTTTTTTCAAGGGTGTATCGAACGTCGTCGACCTGGGCGCTGGGCGGGGTGAGTTCCTGGAGCTGATGCGCGAACAGGGCATCCAGGCGGTCGGTGTCGAGCTCGATCCGGCAATGGTCGAACGATGTCTGCAACGTGGGCTGAGCGCGGTGCACGCCGACGCCTATGACTTCCTGAACGAGATGCCCGAGCAGTCGGTGGACGTGATCTTCTCGGCGCAGTTTATCGAGCACGTGCCGTCCGAACGCCTGCTCGAGCTGCTCGAGCTTGCGCGCAGCCGCCTGCGCGATGGCGGACTCTTCATCGCCGAGACCGTGAACCCTGAGAGCCACCTGGCCATGAAGACGTTTTTCGTCGACCTGACCCATCAGCGGCCGATCTTCCCGCAGGTCCTGCTGCAGCTGTGTCAGACCGCCGGTTACCGGAGTGCGCAGACCTTTTACCCGACCGCAGGCGGCTTCACCCAGACCCAGTACCGCGATGCTGGTGAGTACGCCGTCGTGGCGGCGAAGTAACCAGAGGGGAGTGCATCGTCTCGCCCATCCCGACATATCGCCGGGTGGCCGCGGCTACACTGCACACGTGAGAAGCAGTCTTGAGGCCGACGAGCACCGTTGAACCGCCATTGAGCCCACGGCGGCCTGCGCGATCAGACGCAATGCGACCCGCCAGAACCGCGCGCGGCAAGGGTCTTTTCGGGTCGCTGCGCGAGCTGTGGGAATTCAGGGAAGTGCTGCAGGAGCTGGTCAAGCGCGATCTGAAGGTTCGGTACAAGCGCTCGGTGCTCGGGATCTTCTGGACGATGCTGAATCCGCTCCTGATGATGGTAATCACCAGCATCGTTTTCTCGAACCTGTTTCGCCAGACGATTACCAATTTCCCGATCTACGTGCTGTCCGGGTATGTGGTGTGGACATTTTTCTCGCAGTCCACCATTTCGGCAAGCTCGAGCATCCTCGACAGTTCTGGCC
Source organism: Chloroflexota bacterium (assembly GCA_051006215.1). GTDB lineage: Bacteria > Chloroflexota > UBA6077 > UBA6077 > CF-72 > CF-72. Next base: position 29,087 of record JBPCIO010000023.1, on the reverse strand, counting down.
TTACGCGCAAGGTGTACGTGCCGCCGGCGCTGTTTCCACTCGCAAGCGTGGCCTCGGGCCTCATCAATCTTGTGCTTGCACTGGTTCCCCTGGCTTTACTGATGCTCGTCACCGGGGGCGTCTTTTCGTGGGCACTTCTGGTGCTACCGATCTCGGCCGTGTTACTGGCGCTATTCGCGTATGGTCTGGCATTGATTCTGTCATCTTCCGCAGTATTTTTCCGAGATACCGTATACACTTATCAGGTGCTTCTTGTCGCCTGGATGTACCTTACGCCCCTCTTCTATCCACAAGAGATCATCCCGGAACGCTGGAGAATACTGGTCTATCTCAATCCTGTTTACCATCTAGTAGAGCTTTTCCGAGCGCCGATCTACAGCGGACGGTTACCCGATTCGACAAACTATTTGGCGGCGGCGGCTTTTTCGATCGTCATTGTCCTGTTAGGTTGGTGGTTCTTTGAGAGTACGCGAAATCGATTCGTCACCTATCTCTGACACAAACGACGATCCGCCCATGGTCGAACTCCGCGGCGTGGGAGTGCGCTACCGCGTGCCCCGGGGTGGCGTCCGCAGCATCAAAGAATACTTGCTGCAAGCGGTGCGCGGGGAGTTGCGATTCGACGATTTCTGGGCCATCGAGGACGTCAGCATGACCGTCGGCCGCGGCGAGCGCCTGGGGGTCATCGGCCGCAATGGTGCAGGCAAGAGCACGCTGCTCCAGGTGATCGCGGGTGTCCTGGCGCCGACGGCTGGAACAAGCATGGTCCGAGGCCGAGTTGCGCCCCTTCTTCAGCTTGGTGCAGGCTTCGACCCGGAGTTGTCCGGACGGGAGAACGTGTTTCTGAACGGCACACTCCTCGGCATGCGGCGCGCTCAAATTAAAGCTCAGTTCGATGCAATTGTCGACTTCGCCGAGTTGGAAGCGTTCATCGACGCGCCGCTGCGGACCTATTCAACAGGTATGGCCGCCCGCCTCGGGTTTGCCGTCGCTGCCGAGTGTCAGCCCGACGTGTTCCTGCTGGACGAGGTGCTTTCGGTGGGCGATGAAGCCTTTCAGGAAAAATGCGTGCGTCGACTCCGTGAGTTCACCGACCTCGGCACCACGATGATCATCGTGACGCACAGCGCGGAGTTGGTCGTGCGCGAGTGCACGCGCGCTATCTGGATACAGGATAAGCGCGTGGCCGACGAGGGTGACCCACACGCGGTGGTAGACGCCTACCACCGTTTTCTGCACGGCATAGTCGAAGTTCGCACACCAGAAGCTGTGTGAGCGTCCGTCACACGGGCCTGCGGGCGACAACCTCCTCGAACGCGGCCAGATAGTGGCCCGCCATGCGGCGCGCGTCGCCGAAGTGTTGGGCGCGGGCGTGGCCGCGCTGCACCAGCTGCGTGTCCAGATCGGGCTCTAATTCCAGCCGACCGATGGCGTGCGCGATGGCGTCGACATCGTGCGGATCGAACAGGACTGCCGCATCGCCGGCCACCTCCGGCAGACTGGTGACGTTGCTGCACAGGACCGGCTTGCCGCACGCCATCGCCTCCAGGACGGGCAGGCCGAAGCCTTCGTACAGCGACGGGAAGATCAGGCCACGGCAGCTCTGGAGCATCGCCACGAATTCGGGTTCGGGCAGATAGCCCGCGAAGGCAAAGCTAGCCGGCGGGCAGCACTGGGCAGCCAGCGAGGTCAACTCGTCCGCCGCGACCCCAGGCGCGCCGGTGCAGACCAGCGCCAGGTCTGAGTCTGGCGCGGCGCGGCGGAAGCGGGCGAACGCCTCGATCAGCAGCTTGTGGTTCTTGTGTGGCCACGGATTAGCCGGGTACAGCAGGAAGCGTCGCCAACAGATCCCCAGGCGCTCGAGGGTCGTTCCAGCGGTCTCGCTCGCGTGCTGGTCCGGGGCGAAGGTGTGCACCATGCCCGAATGAATGGTTTGCACTCGTTCGGGTGGCAGGTGGCTGTTGACCAGGACGGTCTGGCGCACGAAGTCCGAGACACAGATCAAGCGGTCTGCCAGGCGGCAGGCGTCCAGAAAATACTCGTGGCGGTGCGTCTGCTGCAGCGCTTCGAAAAACTCCGGGTACTCCAGGTACTGCAGGTCGTGAACCACCGAGACCAGGGGCACGCGCGGGTCGAAGAAGAACGGCGCGGTGAACGGACAAAACACCAGGTCAGCCCGCGCGGTCCTGGTCACGCTCGTGCGTTGCCAGCGTTTGAACAGAGTCCACACCGCATCCTTCATCTGCATGCGCGCGTGCGGCGGCAGCAATGCATTGACGACCCCGCGCGCGGCCACCCGCGCGCCGGCCACAGCGATACCGCTGGCGTGCGGCACCGCCAGGTCGACGTCGACGTTTTCGCGACGGACGTTGGGGCGCTCCAGGTCGGCCACGTCGTCGTAGCCGACGGCAGACGTGAGCAGGGTGAACTCGACCTGCGGCGCCAAGGCGCTGAGCTCGGCTATCAGCGCGCGTGTGAGTGGCTTGGCGCCGCCGTTGCCGCCGCCCGGCAGCAACGGCGTGAGGTCGACCAGTATGCGGCGCAGCTTGTGGGTCATGGAGAGCGAAAAAGCGTCGGCAGCACGCGCCGTTTGGCGCCTGAAACGATCGGCCGCAGCAGGCCGGTCAGCAATTGGCTCGAAACGGCCCGGTTCCAGCGCCACGAAAGCACCATCGCCTGTCCGACCACCTCCAGCGCATACGGCGCGATGGGGCGGCTGCCGTTAGTCCTGCTCCAGGACACTCGCGTATGCGCGTTGTTGATCAACCAGCTGGCCGGTACGCGCCCCAGCCGCGCACGCAGCATCGCATTGATCTCGTCGTGCATGACCAGACCCGCGCTCGACGTCTTGGTAGCTGGGTGCAGACGTGAACCCGCCAGCACGCCCGGCGCATAGGCGAAAGCAGCCCCGCCCGCGGCCAGCCGCAGCCAGTACTCGTAGTCCAGACAGTAGTGCAGCCGCTCGTCCAGCATCCCGAATCGCTCGACGATGCGGCGTCTGAAGAAGACCGCTGGCTGGCACAGGAAGCACCGCTCGACGAGCCGCGCCGGGTTCCACGGTTCGGTGTAGTAGGCCCCCAGCAAGCGATCCTCGGCATCCAGAAGCTGCGCGTCGCCATACATCAGGTCTACCATCGGGTGAGCTGAAAAAAATGCGGCCACGGCAGCCAGCGCGCCCGGGTAGTAGACATCGTCAGAGTTCAGCCAGCCGATGACCTCGCCGCGCGTGGAACGAATTCCTTTGTTGACCGCCTCGGCTTGCCCCCGATCGGGCTCGCTGGTCACCCTCAGTCGGCCGGAAAAGCGCTCCAAGATGGCCAGCGTTCCGTCTGTGCTGCCGCCATCCTGCACCACGTATTCGAGTGGGCTGATCGGGGTCTGATCGAGGACGCTGTGAATCGTCCGCTCGACAAACCGGGCCTGGTTCAGCGAGGGGGTGACTACTGAGATGCTGAGCACGTCTCACGCGGGTCGGCAGCCATAACTTCTCGCATGAGCGCCAGATACCGCTCCGCCATGTCCCTGCCGGTGCCCATCGCCGCCGCGCGCTGACGCCCGCGTCGTACCAAATCGGTAATTCTGGGCACATCCGCCAGAGCGTCGATGGCCGAAGCGATCTGGCGCGGCTGCTTCGGATCAAAATAGATGGCCGCGTCTCCGGCGACCTCGGGCAAACTGGTGACATCGCTGCACAGCACTGGTTTGCCGTGCGACATGGCCTCCAGCACGGGCATGCCAAAACCTTCGTACAACGACGGGAAGATCACCGCCGCGCAGGCGTCGAGAAGTGTCCCCAGCGCGGCCTCTGGGACATACCCGGTAAACACCACGGCTCCAGGCGGCAGAAGCTCTTGCGCGACCCCCTGCAGTGTGTCCATGAGCGGGTTGGGCGCGCCCGTACATACCAGCTTCAGTTGCGATTCGGGATGAGCGTACCGATGAATCCGCAACGCTTCAAGCAGCATTGTGTGGTTCTTGTGCGGCCAAAAATTGGCCGGGTACACCAGGTACCCACCCCGCCGCAGGCCGAGTCGTTCTACGGATGGGCCAGCTGCGTCGCGGAACTCCTGGAGCAAGCCCAGGCGGATGGTAACAACGCGCTCAGGGCTGATATCGCTGCTGGCGAGCAGCGTGCTGCGCACATAGTCCGAAATACACACAACGCGATCCGATCGCGCGCACGCGTCCTGAATGTGGCGCCAGCGGTTGAGACGCTGTTCGGGCGTAAAAAACTCGGGGTACGTGAGGTGCTGCAGGTCGTACACGACGGCGATGCAGGGTACGCCGGCCTGCCAGAAGTGCGGGATCGTAAATGGACACAGCAGCAGAACCGACCCTAAATCCTCAGCCACACGGGCGTACTTGCGTGAGGTTCTCAGCGACCAGTATGTGTGCTTCAGTCGCACGTGGGTCGGTGCTGGCAGCAGCCTATCCGCCAGACGGCTCAGAGGGGATCGGGGAGCGGGCTTGCCGACCACGCATTTCCGTCGCACATTCGGCGCATCCAGAGACGCCAGTTCGGCATGGCTGGCTCGAGCAGTCAGCAGGCTGATCTCGAGGTCCGGCGCCAGGACCGCCAGATGCCTGACGAGGGCAGTCGCCACGACCCCCGCGCCGCCATTCTTGCCATGCGGCTCGAGCGGGGTCATGTCGACCACGACGTGACGCGTACGCGAGGGGGCATGCGCCACCGGCCGTAGAATAGCGCGCCGGTGGTTCTGACGCTCCTCGCCTGGCTGGCGCAACGCTCTGGCGGCTGCCGCGTATGGTCAGCCGCGCGCATCCGGCGGAGGGGCCTGCTTGCGGTCTGCGGCTGAGCAGACCGGCGCGGAGTGCGCCATCACGGCCAAGCCGGGGCGGGAGCTGAGGCGCGAAATTCCAACCGCCGAAGCCAGTTCCAGCGCGCGCCTGGCGTTCAGCGGCTTTTCTCTCCGTTGCGTCCAGGCGGTGACCAGTTTCGTCACCGTGATTGTTCTCGCCCGGACCCTCGGGCCGGCCGGGCGAGGAGAGTATTTCATCTTCATTGCCGCGCTTGCGGTTCTAACCCGCGTTGCCGACCTCGGGATGTCGCCAGCCGCGGTCGTGTTCGCCGGACGCTACCCACACGCTCGCTCGCGGATTCATGGCCTGCTGATTCGGCTCATGCTAAGCCTGTGGTTGTCAGTCGGCGTGCTGGGCGCAACCGCTCTATGGCTAACCGGGGTGGTCTTGCCCTGGCCGGCTGAGCGCTCCGTTCTGGGGCTGTTGATCCTGCCGCTGCTGATCTACGAGCAGATCTGGATCCACCTGATGGTGGGCATGCGACGCGTCGTGCCAATGAACCTTGTTCAATTGGGCGGCGGATTCCTCAGCGTAGGCTTGGTGTCGGTTTTGGTCGCAAGCCAGTCCGTCGCAGTCACGACTGCTCTCGTCGTGGTCGCCCTGGTTGCTGTAGGGAAGGCGGTCGTGATGTTCAGCATCGCGGTGCGCGCGACGCGCGCAAACGCGGAGCAGTCGTCTGGCGAGTATCGAACGTGGGACATGGTTGCATTCGGACTACGCGGCTATCCGAATTCGCTCGCGCTGCTGCTGTGGACCCGTTTACCTGGTTCGTACTTGGCGCAGTCGATGGCGCGGCTGCGTTGGGCGTGTTCTCGGTTGCTCAGCAGACGATCGAGCAATTGCTGGCGCCTGCGCAATCAACTCAAGATGCCATCTACCAACGGGTGACATGGCTCTCGCGCGACCACGCTACGGCGATGATGAACCAGTGTTTGCGACTCTTCGTGTGGGGCATGCTGGCGCTCGGCCTGATGGCCGCTTTCCTGGCGCCCTGGGCCTTCACGTTCGTGTACGGCGACGCGTACGCTGGCTCGTCAGATCTTGCTGATCAGCACCACTGTCACCGTGGTGCCAGCTTTGCTGAGCCCGTACTTTATGGGACAGCTTCAGCGGCCTGAAGTGGTCTCGATCGTGGCGTGGACGCGGGTTGGAATCGCTCTGGGCCTCTCAGTGCTGTTGGCGCCCGCGCTCGGCGGCGTGGGTGTGGCGATGGCCCTGGTCGTAGCCGACGTGTCCTCGACACTGCTCATGTTGGGCCTGTACTTGACGATGGCCCGCACGCCGTTGCGGAAAGCCGTCCTCCCGTGTGCCGACGACATGTCGCTGGTCCGCGGGCAGGCCAGGTCATTGTTGTCCTGGCTCGCTCTCTACCGAGCAGGTCGCGCGCAGCCGATGATCGGGGCTGTTCGCGAGTACGCGCCGTAGAATAGCGTCCGTGGTTCTGGCGGTCGGGGCTGTGCTTGTCGCAGCACTGGTAGCCCGCCATTGGACGAGCAGGGTAGTCGCGCGCCGACTCGTCTTGGTCGCCGAGGTCGCGCTGGGTGCGCGGCTCGTGGCGGTTGCGCTGATCAACCTGATCGCGATCCGGACGCACGGTGAGGGGACATGGCTGAGCGACGAGGCCAGCTTCTGGCTCGCCGCCGAATCGCTGCTGCAGAATCCACTCGACACACCCTTGCCGCAAGGTCTGGGGCACCTGGGCGGTAATGCGTACCTGGGCGTGCTCACGGCAACTGCGACGGCGCTCGGCCACATGGACGCCGTCTCGTTTCGGCTGACAAACGCCATCCTGGGAACCCTGGTAGCGCTGCTCGCGTCAATCGTCGCGGCAGCCCTGGTTGGTGAGCGGGCCGCCCTCGTCGCGGGACTGGCCATGGCAGTATGGCCAACCCTGGTGCTGTGGTCGGCCACCTTCCTGCGTGACACCCTGGGTTCGTTCGTGGTGCTGGCGCTGTGGTGGACCCTGGCCTCACACCGGCGGCTAAGCCAGCCGCGCGTGCTGGGCGTGGTTGTACTGGCGCTGATGCTCCTGAGCGCGCTCCGCCCGTACCTCGCCGGCGCGGTCGCGGCAGGTGTCGCTGGCTGGGCGGTGTTGCCGTGGCTGGCGGCGCGGTCGAGGCGCACTCTCCTACTCGGCGCTGCCGGGCTGGCGGTGCTCGGGGGAGCGGTTGGGTTGCAGCAGGCCCGGCGGATCGACCAGGCAGCCCACGAGCTGGTGTGCCGCCAGACAACCACCCACTTGGAAACACTCGGCCTCCTGAATTACGACCTGGACCCGCTCGCTCCACCCATCGAGCAGCCGTTCGGGCCGGGTACCGCGGTAGCCCTGGTGGATCAGCGATCGGGCTGGCTGCTTACCGGTTTGGTCCGTGAGCCGGCCGGCCCGGGCGAGGTAACAGTATCGTTTACCGACGGGTCGATTCGGCACGAGCGGATAGCCGATCTGGTGCTCCTGCAGAGCGCCTCGCTCGTGCCGGTCGAGTTGCTGGTCGACCTGGGTCCGGGCGCGTGGATGTTCCTCAGCGGGGCGTCCGGCAACGGCGACTCGAGCAGTCTGGCCTGGGTAGGGGACGCCATGGCGTGGGACGTCCTGTTGATCCTAGCCCTGGCAGGTGGGTTGCGCGCCCGCGTGCCAGCCCGAGACTGGCTGTTCCCAGCGTGCGTCGTCCTTGGAACCGTCGCCGCCCTGGTAGGCGTGCCGGGTGCGCCTGGCAACGACGACCGTCACCGGGCTACTCAAACCGTGCCGTTACTGGTCGTGTTCGCGGCTGGGCTACTGACACTCAGGCCACGGCGAACGTCGTCAGCGGCGGGACTCGCCGTCACCAGCGCGACGAACATTCCCACCACGCCCGCGACTGAGGCGGCCTCCCGCACGCGTTCACTGCGATAGGCCAATTGGTCGGCGCGCTCGCGCCGCTTGCCCAGATCATCGGCGGCAACATCTGCCGCCAGACGTGTCGAGAGGTAGACACCCGACTGCGTGCGGGGTGTCTGAGGCACAATCCCGTGGGCTTCGTCGATCGACGCAAACAGATCGTTGGATGCACTACTCAAGGCTGCAGACAGACCGACGACGACCACCACTGCCGCGGCAATGAGCAGCAAAACGGTCGAACCCGCTCGCTCCAGGGTCACGTCTTCACCCCGATCTGGGACACGCTGAGGGCGAGCACTTCGACCTGTTCCAGGCCGTTTTCTTTGAACCAGCCGAAGACTTCGTGATGGGTGTGCCAGGATTGGTAGCGCGGCGAGTACCAGTCGAAGGTGTCCAGGACCCGCCAGCGCCAGTCGCGCTCCAGGCTGATGAACGCCACGCTCCGTAGCAGCCAACCCAGGACCGGGAGGGTCCACAGGTAGTACAGCGGCGCGGCACCGTAGCTCAGCACATGCAGGACCCGCCTTGGCAGGCGCGTCGAGAAGCGGCGCCAGAAGCGTGAGTTCAGCACATACACCTTGTTGCCAGCGTCGTACACCGTGATTGTCAAACGCCCACCGGGTTTTAAAACGCGCGGCAAACTTGAAAATGCCTTGCGAGGGTCGGGCGTGTGATGCAGAACCCCCAGGCTCATGATCAGGTCGAACGTGTTGTCGGCAAGCGGCAACCGAAAGATGTCGGCCTGGAGGAAGTGCACGCCCGCGAGGTGGCCGACATTCTGATACGCAGCGTCCGTGGCAAAGCTGTAGTCCAGTCCTACATACTCCCCGCCGAAGGCGTGGACGATTTCGGCAAACCGACCCATGCCGCAGCCGGCGTCCAGGACTCGTTTTCCGCGTAGCGCCTCGAGCGGGAAATTCAGGCTAGCCTGCAGGCGGTCGCGCGTGTCGTGGCGGCGCGTGACGCTGTCGAGCTGGGTACGCTGAAAGCGCTGCCACTCATAACTGAAGCTCTGGGTGTACGCGTCCTGCTCGACGAATCTGGGCACCCCACGCAGCACGGGGAACACATGACCCTGAGCGCACGTGAGTGTCCCCGCCTCGATCTCGTCAGCAGTGACCCGCGTTTCCTGCACAGCCAGGGCGCCGCCGCACTCCGGACACTGCAGCCACGCGAGCAGGTCGCGCTTCACAGGCCGCAATCACAGCGCGCGAGCATGCGGACCAAGCATAGCGTGTCGCGCCCTAACCCTCACCGTGCTCCAGTTCACCGCATCCCTGTGCTCGCTCCGTGCGTTCCCACGGCATCGAATCCCCACCTCGATAGTGGCTGCTCGGGCAGAGTGCGCCATGCGCACTTCTTCCTGTCCCCTGTGCCTGGACCCGACGGCCCAGCTTCGAGCGGGGGCCGTGGCTGGGGGCGTATCCAGCAGTGCTGGTGGGGTGGCTGCGCGCTCACGGACGCGACTGGGTGATTTAGGCAGAGTGGTACCCTGATCTTGGCCCCGTGGCCGCCCAGCTCCGGGCGGGGGCGGCCTGGGCTCGAGGTAGTATCCAGCAGTGCTGGTGGGGTGGCTACGCGCTCACGGACGCGACTGGGTGCTCGCCATCCGGGTGCTGGCGCCGCTGGGCGCGCTGATCGTCGAGGGCTGGCCGGCTCTGATGGGCGCCGTAGTCGTCCAGGAGGGCTGCCTCTGGCTCGCCCGGCGGCTCACGGACGCGCGCCACCACGCCTTCTGTAAACGGCTGTTTCTCGCCGCGTATGGCTTGAGGCTGGCTATCGCCCTCCCGACCCACTATTTCGCCCGGCTGGCCAACGGCAACGGCTCCTTTTTCCCCGACGACTACACCAACGATCTGGTTGCCGAATGGCTCGTGCGCATCGCCCGCGGCGACGGCACCGTGTCTATCTTCGCTGGCCACCAGCACTTGCTGGATGGCCTTTACCCATATGTGCTCATGGGCATCTACGCCGTCTTCGGCTACTCGCCCATACTGCCAAAGCTGCTGAATGCTGGTCTGGGCGCGCTGAGCGCGGTCCTCATCTTCGGCATCGGCAGTCGCGTGTTCCGAGCGCGGGCGGCCATGCTCGCGTCCATCGGCGCGGCCCTCGTGCCGACGATGCTGGTCTGGAGCATTGTGACGCTCAAGGAGAGCGCGGTGCTGTTCGTCGCACTGCTGGCACTCCGGCTCGTGCAGTTTCTGAGTACAGCTGAGCGCGGTTCGCCACGTATACCCGATGCGCTGGTGGCGCTAGTGGCTCTGCTCGCACTTCTCGTCGACCTACGGCCGACTGTGGCCGTCATCGTTCTGGGCCTGCTGCTGCTGGTCTGGGGCGCTCGATCCCAGTATCGACGTCGACTGCGCTCCTGGCAGTTCGGCTTCGCCGCGCTCGCCCTCGTCCTCGTGGCCGGGGGTGGGCTGTGGTATGCCCGCAGCCGAACCACCAGCCGCCCATTGACCGGTGTGGTCGAAGATGTCGTGCTGCAGATTCGGCATCGGCGCGCCCAGGAGGCAGCTCTGGCGCGTTCGCAGATACGACCCGAGCAAGAGGTGTTGACGGCGACTGGCTCTGCGCTTCCGGCGGCCGAAGCCAGTAGCGATGTCGCGCCGTTCAGCGTGGTCGGCGACGTCCTCGAGCCGCTCGCCTTTGCCCTGCTGGCGCCAGCGCCATGGCAAGCGCGCAGCGTGGCGGAGGTCGCGGCCGGCGCTGAGATGCTGGTGTGGTACGCGCTGCTGCTCGGAACCTGTCTCGTCTGGCGTGCGCAACCCCGCCAGCACCTTTTCCTCGGCTGCCTCGTGGCGTACGGTGTGGCCAACTGGCTGGTGCTGGCCGCGAGTGAGGGCAACCTCGGCAACTTGCTGCGCCACCGTCTGATGCTGGACCCGGTGCTGCTGTTATTGGGTTGCGGGGGCCTGCACTGGTTGGCCGGTCGCCAGACTCTCGCGCGCCGCCATCAGACGGTCCTTACGCACCAGTACGTCCCCGAGTAATGGCGACGACGCATCCAGCGGGACATAGCCCTGAGCTGCCAGAAAATCGTACAGCCCGCTGGCATATTGCCTGGGCAGCCACTGGCCGTTGACCAGCTCGTCGCCACGGAAGATCACCACTGGCGGACGCTCCGCGCGCAAGTCGTCGCGGAGCCTGGCATCAATACGCGGATCTATAGCGTGCCACGGCAAGTAGTACGAAAACATGCTGGCGGGCATGCGATTGGCGGCCAGATACACGTACTGGTCGAAGGGAACGACAAGGATGCGCTCGCCAGGGACAGTGATCGACGCGACGATTGCGACATCCGGCTCATTCCGGGCTGGCCGCCGCGAGAGGTCATAGGTCAGACCAACCTGGGTAACGAAATTGGCGCCAAGCAGCAGCACCAGACCAGGCAGCACGAGCTGCCAGCGCCTGCTCCGCGAGCGCAGGCAGCCGATCGCCCAGGTCAGGTCGAGAGCCAGGCTGAAGTACGAGCACAGGTAATACGCGCCTTCGTTCCGCACGTGCGTCAGCGCCACGAAGACGTAGTAGATTGCTCCGACCAGCAGTCCGCGCGAGCGGGAAACCAGGCCCGCCGCAACCACATTGGCGAGCACGAGACAGGCGTTCCAGCCGAGCGGGTTCTGGAGGCTCAGCCGCACATACGTGCGGTACTGGGCCTCCCAGTCGTGCAACATGCCTGCCACGCTCGGATTCATCACGAACTGGGCGTAGTACAGCTGGTTGAACTGGTAGGCGTAGTACGCAAAATCGGCCAACTCGCCGCTCAGGCGCATTGCGAGCAACATGGCCACATGCGGCGCGGCCACGATCGCTAGCAGGCTCACCAACCCCCGCAGATCTCGCAGCCGTACAGCGACCAAGCACAAACCAAGTAACAGGATGGGGAAGATCGCCACCAGCTCTGACTGCACAGCCAGAAAAATGGCGGCTGAGAGAAGCAGCTGCTGGCGCCAGCTGAATCGCAAGCCTGGCGTGGTGTAGAACAGCAACCCGGCTAAGAGGACGCCGTACCCAGCGCAGGTGCTGGCCGTTAACATCTCGCCCCATTGCAGGGTGTGCGCAAACACGCTGATCGTCGCCCACAGGCCCAGCAACACGAGCGACAGCGAGTTTCGAAACACCCACACCACGGCCAGGGTGGCGCCGATCAGCAGGAGCTGGCTAAAGACCCGGAACTGCTCGAGCGTCGTGGCTCCGAGAAGCGCTGGAACCGCCGCCACGTAGTAGGCGACCGGCATATGGGACGAGAAGAAGTCGACATACAGTCGGGAGCCGCGCGTGATAAGCAGGCCACCCAGGAGGTTGTCGGTCTCGTCCGCGAACTCCCGCACGCGACTGGCAAGCAGCATCCCGACCGCGACGAGATACAGCCCGATCAGGGTTACGCCACCGGCCGCCACCACTCGCGGCGTGCGCCTTCTCCGAGTGGGAACAGGAGTCGTGGCTCGGCCGTCTCCGACGGCCCGCGGCGCCACCCTCACCGCTGCGCTCGCCTGGAGTGAGACAACGTCATCGATCGCTGTCTGGCAGGCGCGTCTTCAAGCGCAAACGCGAGGTTGCGCGGGCGCTCAGCCGCGTTGGGCGAATTCACTCGAGGAGCTTGGGGCGGCACCGACAAACTCACGGAACCACAGCTCAAGCATGAGCAGCGCCCACAGGTGCGCCGTGCGATCAGTACGGCGGGAAAGATGATCGTCGACCAGTGACTGGACGGCCTGCGGGCGGAAGTACCCACGGCTCAGGCCAACTGACGATGTCACGGTGTCCTCGAGCAGAGGACGGAGCTCGCCGCGTAGCCACTCACCTACAGGCACACCGAAGCCCATCTTGGGACGCGTCAGAATCTGTGCTGGCAAACGATCGCGCATGAGCTGCCGCAGGAGCCACTTGGAGGTCTTACCGTGCAGTTTGTAGCTGGCCGGCAGGGCCGCACAGAACTCGACCACGCGATGGTCGAGGAAGGGTGATCGCGCCTCGAGCGAGTTGGCCATGCTGGCAATGTCGACTTTTGCCAGCAGATCCTCGGGCAGATACATCAGCGTGTCTGCCCGCAGCACGGCGTCCACGGGGTCCAGCAATGGCTCGCTGCTGAGGGTGTCGCGCAACCAGTGGACGGACTGGTTGCCGCCGAGCGTGGCCGCGAAGTCTTGCGTGTACAGCGCTGACTTCTGCGAAGCAGAAAAGGCGCCCACCCAGTGCAGGTACCGATCCACTGGGGACAGGTGTGCCGCGGCCATGAAGCGCTTGGCTCGGCGGAGAAAAGCCCGGCGGTGGCGCAGTTCGGGCACCAGCGGAACGAGAGGCCGGATCAACCCGTGGCGCACGAAGCGCGGAATGGTGTCGTAGCGGGCAGCTATCCGGGCGCCCCAGTGGCGCTCGTAGCCGGCCAGCACTTCGTCACCACCGTCTCCGTTGAGCGCCACCGTCACGTGCTGCCGCGTCAGCTGGGCGACATAGTACGTAGGGATGGCGGACGAATCGCCATATGGCTCCCCGTAGTGCCGGACCAAGGTGGGCAGGATGTCGAGCGCGCGCGGTTCGACGACCAGCTCGTGGTGATCGGTCCCAAACCGCTGCGCCACCTGGCCCGCGTAGCGCAGCTCGTCGAAGTCTCGCTCGCCAAAGCCAATCGAGAAGGTTTTAACGGGTGATGTGCTCAGCTCGGCCATCTCTGCCACGACCGAGCTCGAATCCATTCCGCCGCTGAGAAACGCCCCCAGCGGCACATCGGCGATCAGCCGACGCCGAACCGCATCCCGAAACAGAACCCCGAATTGCTCGACCGCCTCTGCTTCAGAGAGCTGCAGCTTCTGAGAGAACCGAATTTGCCAGTACGGCTCGACGATGATCCGGCCGGCCTGCCAGACGAGGCGGTGGCCGGGCGGCAGCTTTTTCAGCTCGCGATAGACGGTCGTCGGGGCCGGTATGTACAGGTAGGTCAGGTAATCGTCGATCGCGCGGGGGTCTATCTCGCGCGGCACAGACGGGTGAGCAAGCAACGCCTGGAGCTCGGACGCAAAGGCCAGACCGCCGTTCGAATCGGCGTAGTACACCAGCGGCTTCTTGCCGAGCCGATCCCGAGCCAGCAGCAAACGCTGCTCACGCGCATCCCACACGGCGAGAGCGAACATGCCCCACAGCCGCTCCAGACACTCCACACCGTACTCCTCGTAGGCGTGGACGATGACCTCGGTGTCCGAGTCCGTCGCAAAGCGGTGCCCGCGGCCTGCGAGCTCCTCGCGTAGTTCCAGAAAATTGTAAATTTCGCCGTTGTAAACGACGCAGACGCTGCCATCCTCGTTGTAAATCGGCTGATCGCCGCCTTCGACGTCGATGATGGCCAGCCGCCGCATAGCCAGGCCGACGTTGTCTGACCAGACGAAGCCTTCGCCATCCGGGCCACGATGGCGCAGCGCATCGTTCATGCTCTGCAAGGTGGTCCGATGAGTCCGCAGCGACCCAACCACGCCCGCGATGCCGCACATCGCGTGTAGAATAACCCGCCTTGGACGCTCGCCCCTGCTCTCGATGCGGCGGGACGTCCTGATAACCAGCCGTGACCGTCCGGCGAAGAAGCTTACTCGTCAGTTTCGCGGCGCTGTTCGCGGCGGCGTGCACGCGGACGACCTCAGCGCCGTTGGCGGCAGCACCAGCAGCGCCGCTCGACGTCGAGCCATGGAACCAGGAGGCCCTCGGCATCCTGTCGGACGTCCTACGAACGCTGCGCACCTTCGACGATTTCCAAGCGTTCCGCGTGAGCTCCACGAGCGACTCGTCCGTGCGCCTGGCCTCAGAGCTGGCCTGGGATGCGCCCTCCGGCCCGGCCTGGGACGAAGCCACGCATGTAACCCGCGGCCTCCATGGACGAGCCGATCTGTTGTTTGCGGCCGTGACCACCGCCAAGATTGATCCGAATCAGTGGCGCAGTAGGCGGGCGCTGGCCGACGCCACACACGATCTGCTCGAGCTTGGCGACGCGCTGGTTGCGTACCGTGACCGTGTCGATCATCTGGCCCCGGGCGACGCCTCAGGCGCCCTGAAGCTGCTCAACGCAGCCTGGGCACAGTGGGACACGGCCGCCGCGCGCTGGGGTATCAGCCGAGCTGAAACAATCAGCTGTGAGGGTTGAGCTCGAGTGGCAGCGTGGTGCCCATACTGGCCGTCTCAAAGCGTGTGTGGCTGCCCGTGGATCCTGCATGTCCAGCGGGCGCCCGGCTAAACGACGGTGGCGAGTGGCGAGAGGCGATAGCGAGCACGAGCCGAGGCCATCAACCCGCCGCCCGGTGCGATGACGACGGGTGTCCTGGCGCGCGAGGCCGGTCCCGCGCGTGGCGCCTCCAGCAGCACGCGGGCAGTGTGGGCCATGGCCGCCGTCGCGCTGGCGATGAGCGTCCTGCTGGCTTCGGCGTATGCGGGTTGGCTGGGTCCGCTCACGACATGTGGCGCGGATGGTGTGCCAGTGTGCATGGCCTGGCC
Source organism: Chloroflexota bacterium (assembly GCA_051006215.1). Lineage (GTDB taxonomy): Bacteria > Chloroflexota > UBA6077 > UBA6077 > CF-72 > CF-72. Next base: position 13,909 of record JBPCIO010000023.1, on the reverse strand, counting down.
CAGGCTCGCCTCGGCTGCGACATGGGTGCTCTTTCTGGCCACGCTCGCGGCTCTGGGCGCCACACAGGCGCGGCGCTGGCAGCGGCCGCGGCTGGCTCGCCTCGAAACGACACTGCTCCTGTTGCTGCTCGCGGGTGTGCTGGTAGAGCGACTCTGGCGCATTGACCTGGCACTGGTGGGCTACGACGAAGCAGCCGCGGCATCGCTCGTCTCGGCGTGGCGGCTCGACGGTCTATTTCCTTTGACCGGCATCGTCTCGTCAATCGGCATACCCAATCCACCCGGTTGGCCATATCTCCTGGCTGTGGTGCTCCTGGTGTCTGATTGGCCCCAGGCCGTGGTTGGCCTGGGAATCGCCACAGGCATGCTGGCGGTCGTACTCACGTGGTGGGTCGGACGGCGGTGGGTCGGCCCGTGGGGCGCGTTGGCCTCGGTCGCCTTCTATGCGTTCGGATTCTGGGCCACCGTACTCGGCCGCACGGGTTGGCAGCCGGTCTTCCTCCAGGTGCCGGTCATTCTTTGCCTGGACGCACTCCTGCTCCTGGCAATCAAGCGCTGGCCGTGGGCGCTAGCCATCGCTTGCGGCTGGCTGGGGTTGATGGTGCAGCTCCACTACATCGCCGGTTTTTTCGCGTTGATGGTGCCCGTAGCAGCTTGGCCTGCGCGCAGCGCAATTCGCGGGAAGCACGTCCTGGCGGCGGTTCTCGCGCCGACGGTGCTGCTCGCCCCCTTCCTCATCTACGAACTGAATCCGTTGGTACGCATGCAAGATTTCGGACGCCTGCTCGGCGACTCGAGCGGCACCGCGCGGCTGGACCTAGAAAGTTGGAACCTGCTTTGGACTGTAGCCGGCGATGGCGGAGCGGCCGGTCTGGCGGCTGTCGACGGCGACGCACTCCGGGGCGCCCTCGGCCGCTGGTCACAGCTGGGTCTGATCGGCATCCCGCTGGTCGGCTTTGGAATGCTGGCCACGCTACTCGGATGGCCAAGGGGCTGGCGCGGGCTCTTGCTCGTGGGCTGGGCGCTGGCGCCAAGCGTGGGTCTGGCGCGTCACACGCTGGGAGTCATTTTCCACTACCTGTTCCTGGCACTGCCGGGCATGGCCATGTGCGTGGGCGGTCTGGTTGAGTGGCCGGCGCTGCACCGCAGGCTGGCGCCGCGCGCCATCGTCGCAGCTGCGCTCGGCGTGTACGTCGTCGTTTCGATGGCGATGGTGTGGGTGGTTCTGCAGCACGTGGATCGAACTGGCGCGTACCCGGCCCTTGCGAGGCCACTCGGACGCAACCTCGCGGCCGCTGATGCCGCGCGAGCGGTGTTACCCCCCGGCGGCCAGGTGCTGGTTGGCGGCCGCGTATGGGAAGTAGAGATTCTTCGGTTCAGCCTCGGTCACGACGTGCCATCGAGTATCTTCGACGACTGCGCGCAGGTGCCCAGCGCGGACTCGGCAATCTACCTGCTGAATAGTGAGCGGACTTCCGCGGCCCTGGCGCTAGCTGCTGCCGGCGCGCCGCTCCTGGCTCGCATACCGCGGCCGGATGACGCCTTCCTGATCTTCGGCGCGCCCCTCACACTGCCCGCACGTGCCGCCCCAACGGTCGACTGCCGCACCCGCCCGTCCTGAGGAGCGCTCGCGTCGCCCCGCTGGCTGGGCCGTTCTAACGAATTGCGGCCGCCGCTGCAGCTTGGTTGGGCAGGTTAGGCTGGACCATACCCAGTTCGGACGGAGGCCAGTAACGCAGCCAGGCCCGACCGATCAGATTGTCGACAGGTACGAACCACCCCAGGTGGGAATCGAAACTGTCCGGGCGATTGTCACCCAGTACGAAGTAGTTGCCGTCCGGCACTTTGGCTGGCTGGCCATCCGCAGGGAAATTGTAACTGGCTGAAAAGTCGACGTACGGCTCGTCCAACCGCTGGCCATTGATGAGCACCTGGCCATGAGTGATCAGGATTGTCTCGCCAGGCAGACCAATGACTCGTTTGATGTAGTCCGTGTCAGGTTGCGGGGGTGCGCGAAACACCACAACATCGCCGCGCTGCGGACCGCCAAAAACATAGCTGGTGGAGCCCTGCGTGGTGGTCGGCAGGAGGCTCGCCAAGGGCGTGCGCTCGATGTGGAAATACGCTGCGCGGTTGACCACCAACGCCTGGCCGCCTTGGAAGTTCGGCTGCATGCTGGTGCCTTCAACACGGAAATTCTGGACGAGCGTCCGAAGCCCGAAAATCATGATCGCGGTCAGGATGACAGCCTGGACGATTTCGGTGACCATGGCGAACGGCCGGCCGCGCACCACTCGATGCGGCCATCGAACCTGTCGCTCCGGAGGGCTGGGCGGCGGGTCGACCCCCGTTTCAGGTGGACGTACGGGGCGTGCGGGGCGTAGGTACGGGCGGTTAGGCAGAGGGCCGCCAGCCGGCCCACCTTCGCCGGCTGGGGTAGGCGTCTCGAAGCTCACCAGGCCCAGCTCGTTCAGGTGAGCCAGAGCTTTGACCACCCGCAGCAGCCCGTGGCGAGCCGCAAGTTGGCGCACCGTGTTCGAACCGTTAACGTCGAGCAAGACATAGATTGTCACGCGGCCGAGCGTGAGCTCCGAATCGTCCAGAGTGGCCGCTTCCAGCACGCGCGGGATGGCGGTCGGTGCAGGCACGCGACCTAACCAGGCCGGTGGTGCGGCGGCCGCGTAGCGTTCTAATAAAAGCACCGGGTCGGCGGCGGGGTCGAGGTTGGGCGTCAGTTGCGGCGCGCCTTCCGAAAATTCGAACTCGCCATCACGCATGACGAAGGACAGAAATTCCAACGCCGCTGGGCCCTGCTCGTCTTCGACTCCCGCGCCGCTGAGACGACCCTTTTCGACTGAGAGTTTCCCGATCCACTGGCCGCGTGCGATGAGCAAGTCGCCGGTCTTACCGAGACCGCACAGAAAACGGACCAGCGCAGTGAGATCGAAGTTTGAGAGGGACCCGCTGAGTTCAGCCATATGAGGAGCAGGCAAGAGCTGCAGCACTTGCCCGGTCTCCCACTATAGCGTCGGACGCCGCGCATGTCACCGGCTGGGGAGCTTCAGGGCTGCCGCTCCACTGCCTGCATACCAACGCTCAACAGAGCCTCGACCCAAGACACGGGGCAGGCGAGAGCACGGCGGCTATGTTGATGGCGGAGCGAGAGGACCCGCAGCACCGATAGGGTTTGCGAGGCCTGAGCTCCCACGCCGCGGGCTCCTGGGAGGAGGCCTGTACGGCAGCACCCCGATCTGGGGAAGGTGGCCTCCCACATATATGCAACAGGCAGCTCAGCCGCAGCGGCCACCAAGCCGCGGCGAGTGAACTGTCTTCGGAGCGCAACGGTACTACCTGGCGAAGCTATGTCCATTTTGTTGATCCCGACGGCGCTCGCGACGCCGTGCCAGCTATTGCCGCGCGCCGCTCCACGCGTCGATGAGCGGACTCGAACGATTCGAGGGCCGCCGAACCACGGCAGACGGCAGGGAGTCACTGGCCTCACCGGAAACTCCCTGCCGCATGGCGTCCCGAGAACCGAGGTAGGACCACTCGTCCGACCTCAAATGGCGTCCCGCAGTTGCCTGACGCTCAGCCATCCGTATTCCCCAGAACAGGAGAATTTTCCTCAATGTCCCTCTTCAAGGGCAAGTTAGCGCGCATCTCAGCGGTCGGACTTTCGTCCACTGCACTCGTACTTGGCCTCATCGCGCCAAGCACCGTCATGGGCCAGTCGATCACCATTCACCGCTGCAGTGGTGAGGACTCGACCTGCTTGAGCAACATGCAAGTGGCAGTGCCCATCGCGGCTCAGGTCTCCTCGCAGAAGGCCAACGTCGAGGCGTCGGCGAGTTCCGATCAGTCCAACGAGAGCAGGCAGACGGCCGACAACTCCAACAAGGCGATGGCGGTCGACCTGCTGAATCAAGCTCAGAAGAACATTCTGAGTGGTGGCGATCAGTCCAACGAGCTGATCAACCGACAGAACGTCGACTCCAGTGCGACTGTCGTAACCAAGGGCGGCGAGACGACGGCCATCGGACCAAACGCCGATGTCACCTTCAGCTTGTCGCAAGAATCTGACGCGAGCATCCGCGGCGATGCGATTGCCAAGAGCAACACGGGCGACGCCGGCAACACGGCCACTTCCAAGGGCAACATCTACGCCAGCGGCGGCGATGCCAACGGCCGAAGCTCAGCCGAGGGCGGCAACGGCAACGGCAACGCCAAGGCTACCGACGTCGCTAAGCAACTGGGCAGCGGCAACGGTCTAGCATCGACTGACGTCTCGGCCGGTGATGGCGGCGATTCCAAAGCCAGCAGCGGCGGCGCCACAGGTAGTGGCGGCGGCGGTGGCGGCGGCGGTGGCGCAAGCACGGGTCACAACGGCAACGACGCGACAGCTGCCAGCATCGCGGCAAGCATTGCTGCGGCTCTGGACGATGGCGACGCCACCAGTGACTCAGCCATGTCTGGCGCAGCTGGTACAAGTGCTGGTAGTGGCACAGGCACCGGCGGAGCCGGCGGGGCCGGCGGAGCAGGCAGTGCCACGAGTGGCAGCGCAGGCTCGACCGGTGGAGCTGGCGGCAGCGCCAGCATGAACACCAGCGCCTCAACACCAACGGCGACCAACACCTCTGGTGATGCAGGCGCAACCGGCGGTGGGTTCAACGGCAACGCCGCGTCCGATGGTCGCGGTGGAAGCGCCAATGGCGGCGGCGGCAACGGCAACGTGGCTGCAGCCAGCGGCACGAGCGTCTCGGGCATGAACAGCACAGACGCCCGGATCGTGGGCGGCACCTCGCTCAATTCCCTCGGCGTGAGCTTCACGCAGACGGGCAGCGCGATGGCCAACGGTGGGGCTGTAAGCAACACCGGTTCCGCGACATCGACACCATCGACGAGTGCGATGCTGTCGGGGTCCAACAGCCAGCCGCAGAGCAACACGCCGACGCAGACAGGCACCACTGGGAATAACTCGCAAACCCAGGGCGCCACGTCCAACCAGACCGCAAAGAACGCTCAGGAAGCGGTCGACAAGGCCATGGGCTCGGTTGCCCAGAGGGCCAACGGCGCCAACGCTGCCGGAGCAGCCCAACTTCCCTAACTCCCTAGGCAGTATCGAACCAACGGAGTAACGGACGAACGGCTTACCAGCACATTTTGGAAGTCAGCGGTTGGTCTCGAGTGAGGCGAGACCAACCGCCCTTCCGCGCTTCTTTCTTTTCAGGAGTTATCTCAATGAGTCCCCTCAAGAGCAACCGACTGGCGTGGAGTGTGGCCGCGGCCTCACTTGCACTATGGGCTTCCACCGCTCCCGTCACCTGGGGGCAGGTTGCTACGGGGGCAAACAGCTTCTTCGCGCAGACCGCCAGTGACCCGGCGGCCACCAACACAACCACTACAGATATACAAGCAGGAGACACGACCATCACGACCAACGACGGCGGTGTGCAGAGCGCGCCGTGCCCAACCCCTCCGCCTACCCCCACGCAGGTCACGCCACCAACTCCGGTGACGCCTGCCGCGGCCGCGGGTCAACCGGGCACATTCCACATCTGCGGCCCCGATCCGACCGTCGCACCAGCCATCGAACGGCTTATCGGCGGGCGCGGCTTCACTGCCACCCTACAGAGTCGTGGTGACGGCTGCGCCGACTTGACCGTGCGGCCTAATTCGGAGCCCGCCAGTGGCAGCTCGTCGTCCAGTCTGAGCGTGTCGCTTGGTTCAGGACGGAACCTTTCGATTCACATTGTGTCCACCCAGGGCGCCACACATGCCACCGTCGACGCGGGCTAACGGAGACTGCTCATGAACGCTCGACCGCGCGACGGCTCAGGCATGTACCTACAGCGGCGGCTTCTGCACGCAGGCGCCGCCGCGCTGTTGTCGCTGATGATCGTCTTTGGTCCGATCTGGATGCTGCCAGCGTCCCAGGCAGCCCCAGGCGCCACCGGTACGACCACCACGACGCAGACCTCGTCGAACACCACCAGCGGGTCGAGCAACGCATCGACGACGTTGGTATCCAAGACGACGAGCTCCGCCGCGGCGGACGCGCCGGCCAAGGCGGCCACATCGGCCCCGGCCAAGGTGTCCACCTCCGCGCCAGACAAGTCGGCCACCGCCGCGCCAGTCAAGGCCGCGACCGCAGCGCCAGCCAAGGCCGCCACAACCAGCGCAGCCAAGGTGGCCACGACCGCGCCGGGTGCACCTGCGGCGACGGCGCCTGCCAAGGCCGCGACGACGGCGCCCGACAAAGCGCCAGCAACGACCGCAGCTCACCCTGTTCCTGCAGCGCCAGCGGTCGCAGCCACTCCCCAAGCCGTTAAGGTCGCCACCGCTTCGAGCGGCGCGGCTGACAAGCCAGCCTCGGCGCCCCCGGCTCCATCAGCCAACGCGACCGTGGCAGGCGCAGCCGCTTCAGGCACCACCTCGTCGGCAGCCACTGCTGGAACCGCGACCACCAACGCCGCCGATTCAGCCGCCAAGACCGGGACACTCGCGCCAGCCACCACCGCATCTTCACCAGACGCTTCCGGCGCTACGACATCCAACGCCGCGACATCCACCGCCGCGGTCACGTCGACCTCGACCACGGTGCCTGCCGCGGCTACCAGTGGTGCCGTCCCGACCAACACCACCGGCCTCGGCGCGCAGGCGACACCCAGCCCGACCCAGGTGGGCGCACTCGTGGCCGCGCCGACCTCGACCTCCGCGATCAACGTTGCAACGCCGACCCCAGTTTCGGCCATCAACGCCACCAGCGGCGGCGCGCTCGCCGCGGCCGGCCAGGCGCAGACCAGCTCCAACAACACCCAGCTCTCGGCGGGTACCGTCGGCGGCGGTAACGGCTCGCTCGCAGTCACCAACCTCTACGCAAGCAACGTCGTCGACACCAGCGCCGCGAGCGCCCAGTCCGGACTGTCCGTAGCCCTGGCTCCCACGGTTCTGCCTGGCACTCCCGTTCCAGCAGGCGTGACAACTGCCAGCTCGGGCAATACCTCGGCCGCTGGTCTGACGGCCCAGAACAACGTCTCCAACACCTCGACCGGCATCGTGCAAGTCGCCGGCGCCAACCAATCCAGCGTCAGCCTCACATCTTCGTCGAGCGTCGACGTCAAGGACACCGCGGCAAGTGGCGCAGCCTCTGGCCAGGCATGGGCGGTTGCGGCTGGCGCGGCTGGTAGCCCGTCTGGGGTAGCCACACCCGATGCCATGGGCGGCGCACCCAACACTGCGCCCGCGTCCTCGATGGGATTAACTGCGCAGAATAGCTTGAGCAGCACCGTTACCGCGACCCTAACCGCGGCCGGTGGTCCAGCGGCAGCCCGCCCGATCTCGCTGGTCGGATCAGAAGCTGCGAGCGTCAACGTGGTCGCCCTGGCTGCAGCGACATCCGGTCCAGCGTGCAGCGCCGCTGCCTGCGCAACCGGAGCCGCTCCCGCGGTGCTGGGCGGCACGCCCGGCGCACAGGCAGCCAGTGGCTCAGCCAGCGCTCAGGGGCTAACCGCGCAGAACACCGTGAACACCAGTGCCAACGTCGCTGTGCGTGTCGGCGGCCAGAACTTCGCCCCAATTCAGGTAATCGTCGACTCCATCACGCGTATTTTCAACCTCGGAATTGCCTCGGCGACGTCGGGTGATGCAACTGCCGGGAGCGGCGCGCCAGCCGCGGGCGCCGCGCCTGCCCAGACGGCCAGCAGTGGCAGCGCGCAAGCGTCAGCCGGACGCGTCCAGAACACCGTCGACACTGGAGCTTCGGCCGCCGTACGTATCACGGGCGACAACTACAACCCGATCAGCATCATCCTGAACCTAACGACGAACCTGGTCAACTGGGGTGCGGCTCTGGCTCGCTCCGGCGATGCGCAGGCAAGCGGCAGCGGCGGCGGGACAGCCAACAGTGGCGCCGCCGCTGCCAGCGGCATGCAGGTGATGAACCTCGTCAACATGTGGGCCAACGCGTCCGTCGAAGTCGACGGCGACAATTACGCGCCCATCTTTGTGCACATCACCTTCACCACGAACATCGACAACCGCGGCATAGGCCAGGCCAGCAGCGGCAACGTGGCGGCCGGTGACCGGTCCGGTACGAACGGCAACCCAGCCGGGGCAGTAACGACAGCGGTCATGTCGGGCTCGGGATCCAGCAATGGGTCGGGCTCGGTCGGATCCTCGAGCAAGGCCCAGAGCGGCAACAGCCTGGCGGTGAGCAACTCCGTCGTGGCCAACATCACCTCGGACCAGCTCTCGAGCGCCAACGGCAGCAAACCGATTGCCTCCGAAACGATCACCCAGATGTTACGCAACTTGCCGTCCGGAACGTGGGACCCATTCGTCCAGCAGAACCTGCCGCCCGACTCCGCGCCGGCTGTTGAAAACGGCCTCGCCTCACGCTCTGGCGACGCGACAGGGCGCGGGCTCGAGAGCCAGGTCGACATCACCAACCGCCAACTCGTCGCCTGCAAGGATCCGACGACTGTGTGTTTGGCGCGCAACCTGGCGAGTCTGTCAGTCGTCTCGCAGGACAGCCAGACCAACCCAGCTACGGTCGATCCCAACACTGGCGGGCCGGGTCCTGGCTCGGTCTCGGCCAGGGTCGCCGACGCCCTGGCTAACGCGACGCCGACGCCCACCCCAACCCCGAAGCCAAACACGCGCGGGACAACTGGCGCGTCTGTGTCATCTGGCTCCTCGACCACCTCCCATACCACCACCACCACCACCACCACCACCACCCGCGCGCGGAGCACCGGCAGCGGCGGCCGAACGGCTGTTCGTGCGGCGCTGCCAGCAAATGGACACTACGTGCTGGTCGATCTCTGGGATCAGTGGCCTGGACGGCGTCTGCCACCTATGCCCAACGCCAGGACGCATAAGCCATCCGTCACCAACGTCACTGCCTCCATCGACAACTGGCCAGGTGTGGACGAGCTACCCCTGCCGGAACTGTTGTCAGCGGACGCCACGCCCTCTCCAGTGGCGAGCGCCGAGGGTGTCGCGTCGAGCAGCCGACTCGCGGCTGACTTGCAGGACTTCCCAGCCGGCGAAGTCGAGGAGCTCGCGGTGATGGAGCTCGCGGACGTCGATCCATGGGGCCCTGGACCCGATCTCGAAGCCTTGCCGATGCCAGGCCAGAGCCGGCTAGCGATTGCCAGCGCCGCTCCGTCGGACACCGCTACCCACCTGGCTGCAGTGACTGAGACCGAAGATCCTGGCGTGACACCCCTCAAGCTCAGCTTGGCAGGTCTGCTCGCGGCGCTGGGCGGCTTGATCGGCATGCGTCGTGGACGCTTGCTGAGCGCCCTGCTGAAGCTACGCTCCGTCCGGCTCCCGACCTGGCCGGGTGGCCTGGTTCACGCCCCACGCTGGTCGGCTGGTGCGTTCGGTCAACACACCCAGCGCGCCCTGGCCATTCTTCGCCTCACGCTCGGCATTCTGCGTCTCTGGTAACCACAGGAGTATCCACCCAACGTTATGACTATCCAGCCAAACCTCCACCGCTCGTCGGCAGCCGGGAAGCATCTCCGGCCCCTCGGCGGCGTCGTTGCAGCCATGTTCCTGGCACTCGCAATGGTGTACCCAGCGGCTGCCCAAAGCCAGCCCGCGCCCGCCACCACCGATCGTATGGACCTGGTCGGCCTCAGCACGCGCCAGCCGTCTCCCGACAGTCCGCCGAATCGAGTCCAGTTTCACACCACCGTGAATTACCGGTTGCAATCCGCAGATACTGGCTTTGTGCTGCTGTTTCTGTTCGAGAACGGCGCAAATGACTCGACCCAGCAGAGCACGAGTGGCATCGCGGTCGCGCGCGGCAGCGGCCAGATGGTGCTCGACATCGACTACACGCTCAAGCCAGACGTACGCACGCTCACGCTCGTCGCCGGGCTATTCAAGGGCGAGCAGAAAATGGTGGCGTGGGTGTCGACCAACCCCATCGACATGGGGCCGTGGCCTGGCCGAGTTGCCTTCGAGAAAGCCATGGCTGACCGACTGGACAACAACTACGCCGGGGCCGAGCAGGAATTGTCCCAGGCCATCCAGGACGCGCCACAAACGGGAAACTATTACTACTGGCGTGGCGACACCCGAGTGCGCCTCGACCAGTACGACGCAGCCGTAGCTGATTTCACGCGCTCGCTCGAGCTGATGCCGAAGGATCGCGCCAGTCGCGTCGGGCGCGGCGTGGCCCGCCTGTGGCTCGGGGATGCACAAGGTTCGGTCGAAGATCTGTCGGCCGCACTTGAGGCCAGCCCCACGCCTGACCGGATCACCGCCTGGGCCTACCGCGGCCGCGGCCTGGCCCACACCAATCTTGGCCAGTCAGAGGGTGCAGTGGCCGACTACAAAGCGTACCTGTCGGTGTTGCCGGCCGCGACCGATCGCGCGCAGGTGGAGGGACGGATAGCCGACCTCAGTTGAGGGCGCACGACGCAGCTAGGACTGCTCGCTGGAGCACGGGCGGCCCGTCAAGCTGCCCGTAGAATAGCGCGACGTGGGGGCCGTGCTCGCCGAGAACGTCGAATTGGCCGCGGACGCGCGGCCGATTCGCATCTTGCAGCTGATCACCTCGCTCGACCGGGGCGGGGCAGAAAACCACCTCCTGGCGCTGCTCACCCACGCAGACCGCCTGGCGTTCGACATCCAAACGGCGGTGCTGTGTGGGCAGGGTGAGCTTGTGCCAGTGTTTCGCGAAGCGGGCATTCCGGTGCATTTGCTGAACGCGCGCGGGCACTTCGATCCTTTAGCTCTCGGCCGGCTGGTGCGGCTGATACGCGCGGGTAACTTCGACATCGTGCACTCGCACCTGTTCCGCGCCGACATCTACGCTGGATTGGCAGTCGCTCAACTCGGCGAGCATAGCCCTCTGCTCGTGTCGACGCGCCACAACGACGATCGCTTTTTCCTCAATCCGTTCGTCGGGATCGTGCACTACCTCGTCTCGGCCCGACAAAACCTGATCATCGCCATTTCCGACCACATTGCGCACTTCACGTTGGCTCGCGGCGTGCGCCATCCAGCCCGGGTCCGACGCGTCTATCACGGTGTGGAGCCGCCAGTCACTCGAGCCCTCGAGCGCGAGGGGCAGCGCATCCGCAACGAGCTCGGCATCGGTCCGGATGCCTTCGTGGTCGGCAACGTCGGACGCCTTGCGCCGCAGAAGGGCCAGCGGCACCTGATCGGCGCTATGCCAGCATTGCTCGAACGCGTCCCGCGCGCGCACGCCGTCATCGCCGGCGGGGGTGATCTGGAGGACTTTCTGCGCGACCTCGCCCAAGAGATGGGCGTGGCCGAACGCGTCCACGTGCTCGGGCCGCGCAAGGACGTGCCCGCGCTCATGCACGCGATGGACGTTTTCGCTATGCCGTCGATCTGGGAGGGTTTCGGCCTGGTGCTCCTGGAAGCCATGGCCGCCGGCCGGCCGATCGTGGCATCGCGGGTAGCGACGATCCCCGAGGTGGTCGTGGACGGCCAGACCGGGCTGCTCGTCCCGGCCGGCGACCCGCTGGCGCTCGCCGAAGCGCTGGCTCATCTGGCCGATCAGCCGTCGCTCGCTGCTCGCCTGGGTGAGGCCGGCCGTGAACGGGTGCGAGGCCGATTTTCGCTCGAGAAAATGGTTGGCGATACAGAGCTACTCTATCGCGAACTCGTCGAGGAACGCGCTGCAACGGTGGCTGCATAGTGCGTGAGCCGGGTCATCACGCTGTGCAGCGCAGGCCCTTTAGCGTCACAACAGAGCGGCCCAGCCGGTAGCAGCGCCAGGCCCACGCCGACAACGAACAGCCCCCCGATTGCCAGCGGCGCCACCGGGCGGAGGTACGCGTGCCAGCGCGTGGTTCGGATACGCCACCAAGCGTAAACCGCCATCGCTGCCGAGGCAGTATCCATCGCCCAATCGTCCAGCGCCGCCCGGCGCCCAGGCGTGAACGACTGGTGCCATTCGTCGGTGGCGCCGAACACCGCGGTCAACACCACCGCCCACAACGCAGCTCTGGGAATGCCAGAAAATGCCCAACCGGCCAGCAGTCCGAGTCCACCGAACGCGACCAGGTGAGCGACGCGGTGCTGAAGCCCGTGCAGAAGATTTGCGACGATGGGTTGATCGATCGCAAGATTGCCCTGTCCAGACCAGTAGCTGATGGTCGCCATCCAGGCCGCCAACACCATCAACCTGGCAGCGCGCTTGGCCGGTCGCATCAGAGTCGAGTGCAACAGCCTACTACCACGGCGCAATGACCGCCGGGCATTCGTCCCAATGCTAGTATCCGCCGAGGTGACCGACGTCCTGGTCTACGCCACCGCTGCTCGCGCGCAGGCAGCGCGAACGTTGTTGGGGGCGGCGTGTCGCGCAACCGGCATCGGCGTCCGACTGGAGGTGTACGGCTCCGGAAGCCTGTATCAGCGGCTTGGTCCCCGGCATGCGCCGCCTCTGCCTGACCTGGTGGTGTGGTTCGCGCCCTTCGCCGCTCAGTCGGCTGCGCTGGACGGTCTACTTCAGCCATACCAGCCGGCCAGTGTGGCCCCCGCGGCGGCGCACGATGCGAACTGGCGCTGGACAACCCTGGATTATGTACCCATTGGCGTGCTCGGAGCGACACACGTGAACAGCCTGCATGACCTGGCGAGTGTGCCGACCCTGGCGCTTGCCGACCCCGAGCGTTCCGAGATTGGACTGAGTGTTGTCCTGGCGACCCTCGATCGCGCACGCCAGGTGGACGGCGACCTCGAAGCAGGCTGGGCGTGGTGGCAACAGCGGGCACAACGCGGCCTAGCCCTGACAGAAGATGACGCCGGCGCGCTCAGCTTGGTCGCCGAAGGCGGCGTGTCGCATGCGCTGAGCCTCGCCCCGACCGCCTCGCCGGTGCCAGGACTGGCGCCGCTTCCGAACGCGGTAGGGTTGGCGGCCAGCGCTCCCAACCCCGGTGCAGCGAAGCACTTGCTCGATTGGCTGACGAGCGACGCAGCCGCCGACTCGCTAAAGGCCTCGCCCTGGCGAGCAGCCGACAACGGCCTCCAGGCGCTGCTCTCAGGCGCGCCTCGTATGGATGTGGACTGGTGCCGTGAGCAGTACCGCCCCACGCGGCAACGCTGGTCCCAGAGCGCGTTCGCCCCAGCAGTCCGGCAGTAGCCATGCACCGACGGGCGGCCTCAGCAGCATGCGCGCATTAAGGTGAAGTCGAGCCGGCTGCAAGGCAATCCCGACCCGAGAACATCCGGCGTGAGGCGGCTCGTTCCAGCGGCGCTTGGGTCGGCGTTGGCGCTGCCCTTGCTGGGCTACGCGACGATCGGCAGCTTCGCGCGCTACACCGCCGACGATTACTGCTGGGCCGGCGTCTTGCGAACTGAAGGGTTCTTCAGAGCCCAGATGTTGTGGTACACGCAGTATTCGCCGCGCTACACGTTCACGTTGCTGGTCAACCTTGCCGAACTGGCCGGGCCCGCTCTCGTACCAGCCCTGCCGGCAGTCGCCATGGTCATCTGGCTGGTAGCGCTGACCTGGACGTGTGCCCAGTTCAGGATCACGCTTGGCCGTCTTTCGACAGCCACGTCCGCAGTCCTGCTGGCCGAGGTGGCGGCCCTGGGCAGCCTGCAGACCGCTCCGGACATGGCCCAATCGCTGTACTGGCAGACCGGCATGCTGACGTATCTGCTGCCTCTCGTTCTGGCTACTCTGCTCATGGGGTGGATACGCCGAGCGCTACAGCAACACTCCGTCACACCATGGACGCTCGGCGTCAGTGGGCTGGTGACGTTCCTGGCTGGGGGTCTGTCTGAGACATATCTGATCCCGCAGAACGTGGCCCTGACCCTGACCCTCGCTACCTGCCTAGTGGTCGCCCGTCGCGGACCTGTGCGGCGAGTCGCCGCCGCGCATGTGTCGGCTGCGCTGGCCGGGGGTGTACTGGCC
>JBPCIO010000022.1:0-2708 GCA_051006215.1 Chloroflexota bacterium | reverse complement strand
CACACCACAGTCGACGCTGGCCAGTGCCGCCTGCAACGCCAGAAGGTTGCGCGGTTCGTCGTCGACGATCAGAATTTTGGGTGACCACTCCACTTCGACCACCGGTGTCAGGCCGCGACATCTCGCGGTCGGGCAGGCGCCAGGTGCAGCAGATCGAGCACCGTGCGCTGGACGGACGCAGCATCCGCGCGCGTTCGAGTGACAAACTCAGTCGGACCCAGTCGTAGCCTGGAACAGCTGGATTCATCGATGTCCTGCCCACCGTAAACAACTGTTGGCAAGTCGCACGAGCTTGCTCCACGCCGCAACGCGTCGATCACGCTGAACGCGTCCTCGTCCGGAATATCGACGTCCAGGATCAACACGTCTGGCGCCGTCATCGCGCACAGATCAATCGCTTGCCGGCCGGTCCGCGCGTGCAACACTTCCACGCCATGCTGACGCAGACCAGTAGCCAGCACCTCTGCCAGCTCGGCATCCTGTTCGGCGATCAGGGCACGCGGAGAAGCGTTGCTTCGAGCCACAAGCTGGCCGACCTTGTTACGCAGCTCACGCGCGTCAACCGGTTTCACGAGCCACCCGCTTACTTCATCCCGAGGCAGGTCTGGGTTGCCGAGGGGTAGGCTGCTCATAATGGCGACAGGAGTCAAGCGGGTCCCCGCCTGCGCGCGCAATGCCACCAGCGTCTGATGGCCATCCATGCCCGGCGTGAGTTGACCCAACAAAATCACCGCCGGAGTATGTGTAAGCGCCTGCCGAATCGCTTCCGGCCCTGACCTGGCGGTGACAACCGTAAAACCATCCGCTCGCAAGACGCGGGCTGAGCTGCGTAGTATCGCCGGTTCGTCGTCACAGATGAGCACGCACCGTTGTGCTCCGGCCACCGAGTTGGCGCTGCGTGCGTCGCGTATGGGAAGGGTGAACAGAAACGTACTTCCTCGGCCCAGCTCGCTCTCGACCCAGATCGCCCCGCCGTGCTGCTCGACGATGCCCCGGCAGATGGCCAGGCCCAGCCCAGTACCACCCTTGTCGCGGCGATCCGAGCCGTCCACCTGCTGGAAGCGGTCGAAGATAGGTGCCAGCTTGTCTGGCTGGATGCCACGACCCTGATCGGCGACGTGAACCAACAGCTTGAGCCCGACCCGTTCGGCGCCGACGGTGGTGATGATTCGGGCAGGTGCGAACTTGATCGCGTTGCCGATCAGGTTGCAGAGAGTCTGAACTATGCGCTCGGGATCCATTGGCACCCGCGGCAGCTTCGGGGCGGACTGCACGTGCAGGCGCACTCCGGCTGCGTCAGCTGCCGAGCGCATAGCTTCCACAGCCTGCTGGAGGACGTGTTCAGGGTCGCAGTCTGTCTTCTCCAGGGCAACCTGGCCGGATTGCAGCCGCTCCATATCCAGAATATCGTTGATGAGATTCATCAGCCGATCGACATTGTGGTTGGCGACCTCTAACATGCGCTGGGCCCGATCTGGGGCCGTGGCGAGCAGGCCGCTCGCAAGCAATCCCAGCGAGCCGCGGATACTCGTCAAGGGTGTGCGCATCTCGTGGCTCACCGCAGCGATGAACTCGTCTTTCAGCTTGTCCACAGCGCGCTGCTCGGTAATGTCTACGGCTATACCGATCGCACCCGCCACTGTCCCGGCCGCGCCCAGAATAGGTGCAAGGTGGGTATTGAAGGCTCTGCCGCCGACCTCCATCAAGCTGGCGAAGGATTCACCGGCCAGGGCGCGCCGAATATCTTCAGCCATGCTGGGCGCGCCTGGTTGTGGCACAAGAGCGGAGGCCCCGACGAACTGGCCCGCATGCAAATCGAGAGCCTTCAAGCCGTGCCCATCGAATAACGTGAACGTGCCCTGACGGTCGACTGCGAAGAGAACCACCGGCGCGTTGCTGACGACGGTCCGCAGCCGCAGCTCGTTGTCTCGAAGCGCCGTCTGCGCAGCAACGAGCCCCGCAGCCTCGCGCAAGAGGTTGGCGTTAGCCGACTCGAGTGCCGCCGTGCGCTCGATCACCCGCTGCTCGAGTGCGGCATTCAGCGCCACGACCTGCTGCTCACGCTGCACAAGGTAGTTCGTGACCTGGGTCAACTCCGCGGTTCGCCGCTCGAGCGCCACGGTCTGACGAAACAAATCGACAAAAATCGCTACTTTCGCTCGCAGAATGACCGCGTCGAATGGCTTGTACAGGTAATCGATGGCGCCCAATCGATAGCCTTCCACCACCCGCGGGCCGGCGCGATCGTCCGCGGTTAAGAAGATGATCGGCGTTGACTGCGAGCGGGCGCGCCCACAGATCAAGCTGGCTGTTTCGAAGCCGTCCATGTCCGGCCTGTGGATATCGAGCAGGATCACGGCAAAATCCTGCGTGAGCAAACACTTGAGCGCCTCGCGCCCAGAATGGGCAGTCACCAGACTGCAGTCGACGCTGGCCAATGCCGCCTGGAGCGCGACCACGTTGCGGGGTTGGTCGTCGACGATCAGGAGGCTGATCGGGTCCGCTACCGGCATTGTCTAGCGCCGGGTCAACCAGACGCGCAGGAGCGCCACGAGATGGTGAATGTCGACTGGCTTACTAACTCGACTTTGGACAACGAACGGCCCAGGCAGTCGGAGGGTCTTCCGGTTTGGTGAGAAGCGTGCCAAGCTCGGTGTGTGTTGGAAACCGATGCTTGGGAGAGGCTCCGCCACTTCCGTCAGGAACTC
>JBPCIO010000021.1:0-4163 GCA_051006215.1 Chloroflexota bacterium | reverse complement strand
GTCCATGTCGGATGTGTTTGGTATACAGATCAAGCAGTTCGCTCTGAACCAGGACGTGACCCAGTCCGATTGGCTGATTGGCGCGGATATTGTCGGCCCGGCGCTCGAACCCGCATTGCGGTCGCTGAAAGCGCCGGGTACGGCCAATCCGCACGATAGTCAACCTTCGACCATGGATGGCTATGTGCAGGGCGGCGACGTGCACACCAACTCGGGCATCCCCAATCACGCCTTCTATGTGGTGGCTACCATGCTGGGCGGCCACGCCTGGGATGCCGCCGGACAGGTGTGGTACGCGACCCTGACCGATCCGTCGCTCGCCGCCGGCTCCACCTTTGAAGACTTCGCCAAACTGACGCTTGTGCATGCCCAGCGTACGTACGGGCCTGGTAGCGACGAAGCCCTGGCCACGCTGGCGGGATGGGAAGCGGTCAAGGTGGTGTGTTCTTGAGGTGCTGTCTGGCGTGCAAATCCGAGTGACACGCACGGGCGGTCTGGTAGGGATACCCCTGTGCGGAGAGGTAGACACAACCGAGCTTTTGCCCGATCAGACCAGGTTGGCCGAGGACGCCCTCCGCACGTTGCAGGACCCCGACCCGGGCGCCGTACCGCATCATGCTGACGGATTTCAGTACGAGATCGCGTTTGCTCTGGCGGACGGCGCACCGCGCTCGGTGCTGATCGACGAGACCGAAGTACCCGCCGCACTGCGGCCGATCATCGCTACCGCCATGGCGCACGGGAGCCTCGGCTAATGGCCGTGTACCTGGTCGTAGCAGCCCACCCGGACGATCCTGATTTCGGTGTGGCTGGCACTGCAGCGCGCCTGGCGAAAGAGGGACATGCCGTGCACTATTTGATGTGCACCAGCGGCGACGCCGGCAGCGATGACGCGACCGTGCCGCCGGAGGAGCTCATGCGCGTGCGCGAAGCCGAACAGGTTGACGCCGGACGCATTCTCGGACTCAGCGGCGTCCACTTTCTGCGCTTTCCTGACGGTGAGCTCCAGCCCAGCCTTGATCTTCGCAAGGCAATCGTGCGGGTTATACGAAAGCTAGCCGCGGACGTGGTCCTTGCCCAGGACCCGCGCCAAATCGTGGACGACGACGGCACCTACTTGAATCACCCGGATCATCGCGCGGCTGGTCAAGCCGCACTCGACGCAGCATTTCCGGCGGCGGGGAACCCGAGCGCCTACCGTGATCTGCTAGCTGAAGGCCTCAACCCGCACAAGGTACGCGAGGTCTGGCTCTACTTCGGCGGCGGTCAGCACGCCAACCACTGGGTCGATATCACTGAAACGATCGAGCAGAAAATCCAGGCCCTCGAGGCACACTCCAGCCAGATCGGCGATTGGGCAGCCAGTGGCGGGTTGCGAACGGAGATGCTCAAGTGGGCGTCCGACACGGCGAGCAAGCACAACCTGGGCTACCAGTACGCGGAGGCCTTCCAGCGTGTCACCCTCATCTCTGACGACGAACGCCCCACAGAAGCCCAGGCCGTCGAAGAGCAGGCCGAAGCCTAGCCCGTCATCATTCCGAGGTGCTGGCCGCTTGCTCGGGCGTGAGCGCCTCGTCGATGAGCATGACCGGGATGCCCTCGCGAATCGGGTAGTGCCGCTGGCAGTCCTGACACACCAGATAGTTTCCCTGGCGAGTGACTGGCTGCTTGTCGAGTGGGCACGCCAAAATCGCCAGCAGCTCGGCATCGACGTCGCCGCCCAGTTTGGGCGGGTCCTGCGAAAGGTTGGCCAGCGCTGGCTCGGACGACCGGAGGTCGCCTTCGCCACTCGAACGGCTCCTCCACCAGATCGCTGCGCCCCCTGCCGCAAGCAACATCAGCATCAGCCGTTTCATACGAGTACCGGAACCTCCGTGCTCGGCAGGAAGCCTGCCCGATGCTGCTCAAATGCGTCGATATCGGCCTGGGCATTCTTGAGGGTCAAGCCGATGTCGTCGAGACCATTGAGTAAACGGTGTTTTACGGCCGGATCAATCTCGAATGAGGCCAGCGTATCTCGCTCGTCAGCCACAGTCTGTTGCTCGAGATCGATCGTCAGGCGGTAACCCGGCTCATTCTCGGCGCGGTCGAGCAACTGGCGGACGATGTTTTCGGGCAGCTGCACTGGCAGTAGCCCGTTCTGGTAGCAGTTGCCGCGGAAGATATCGCCGAAGCTGGAGGCGATGACCGTACGAAACCCGAATTGCTGCAGCGCCCAGGGCGCGTGCTCACGCGACGAACCCGAGCCGAAGTTGCGGCCAGAGATCAGCACGCTAGCGCCTGCGTAGCGGGGTTGATTCAACACGAAGTCTGGATTGGCTGAGCCGTCAGGCATGACTCGCCAGTCAAAGAACAGACCTTTTTCGAACCCGGTGCGGGCGATGCTCTTCAGAAATTGTTTGGGGATAATCTGGTCGGTATCGACGTCGACGCGGTCGAGAGGTGCGGCCAGGCCCGTATGGCGAGTGAAGGGGTCCATGTTCAGCTCACTTCCCAATCGCGAATGTCGACGAAGTGTCCGGCGATCGCGGCTGCCGCTGCCATCGGCGGGCTCACCAGGTGGGTACGGCCGCCTTTGCCCTGGCGGCCTTCGAAGTTGCGGTTGGAGGTGCTTGCGCAGCGCTCGCCTGGCTGAAGGATGTCAGGGTTCATGCCCAGGCACATGCTGCACCCGGCCTCGCGCCATTCAAAGCCAGCGTCAGTGAAGACACGGTCGAGACCCTCCCGCTCAGCCGCCACTTTCACCTGGTGCGAGCCCGGCACGACCATGGCTCGCACTCGCGCATTCACCTGCTTGCCGCGTATCACCTGAGCCGCGGCCCGCAGATCCTCGAGGCGCGCATTCGTGCACGAGCCGATGAAGACGCGATCGAGCGCAATATCCTGAATGGGCGTGAGGGGCTGCAGGTCCATGTAGCTAAGAGCACGCTCGACCGAGTGCCGATCATCTTCGGAGCGCATGCTGGCCGGATCAGGCACAACGCCGGTGACCGGCGCGACCATCCCAGGATTCGTACCCCAGGTGACGTGCGGGACCAGCTGCGCCGCATCGATCTCGACCGTTCTGGCATAGGTGGCCTGTTGATCGGTGTGCAGCTCGCGCCACGCATCCAGGGCTTTTTCCCACGCCGCGCCCGTCGGCGCGTGGGCTCGACCTTCGAGGTAGGCGAAGGTGGTCTCGTCGGGCGCGACTATGCCTGCCCGGGCGCCGGCTTCAATGCTCATGTTGCACACCGTCATGCGACCCTCCATGGACAGACCACGAATGGCACTGCCGGTGTACTCGACGACGTGGCCGATGCCGCCGCCAATCCCGAGCCGCCCGATGATGTTGAGGACGATGTCTTTGCCGGTCACGCCCAGCGGCAGATCACCCTCGACCCGCACTTGCATCGGCTTTGGCTTGCGCTGCGGCAGCGTCTGCGTCGCCAGCACGTGCTCCACCTCGCTGGTGCCGATCCCCCAGGCCAGAGCGCCAAAAGCGCCGTGGGTACTGGTGTGGCTGTCGCCGCACACGATCGTCATGCCAGGCTGGGTGAGGCCAAGCTCCGGGCCGATGACATGGACGATGCCCTGAAGCGGGCTGAAGCGATCCTCGAGCCGCACGCCAAACTCGGTGCAGTTGCGCGCGAGGGCGTCGAGTTGTTCTTTGGCGATGGCGTCAGTGACAGGCTGCGAGAGGGGCCAGGTGGGCGTGTTGTGGTCCATCACGGCGATCGTAAGGTCGGGTCGCCGCACGCGCCGGCCGGCCAGGCGCAAGCCTTCAAAGGCCTGGGGCGAGGTCACCTCGTGCACCAGGTGGAGGTCGATATACAGCAGCGCGGACTCGCCCGCCGTCTCTCGAACGACGTGGGCATCCCAGATCTTCTCAAACAACGTGCGGTCGGGCATTGGAGCACACGAAGTTTACAATGCTGCCGATGAAGCGACGGGAGGCGCTGCGGCTACTCGCTATTGCCAGCGTGGCGACGCTTGGCGCTGCCTGTCAACTCGGGCCGCCCGGACCGGAGCAACAGCCAGCCACGCCCGTGCCAACGCCGGTACCGCCCCCGCCCACGGCGATACCTCCCGACATAGCGGCTCTGCCTGCCCTACGTCTGGCTATCGATCTCGACCCGGACACGTTGGATCCAGCCGGGCAGACCAATCCTACGGTGTCGAGC